>NZ_PPPT01000153.1 GCF_006483445.1 Bradyrhizobium guangdongense
GAACATCGACAATTGCGAGCGTAGCGAAGCAATCCAGGATCTTTCCGCCGAGGCAGTCTGGATTGCTTCGTCGCAAGGGCTCCTCGCAATGACGGAGGTTGTGGTTGGCAGCTTGCGACGTAGCTACTGCACGTCCATCTGCAAACCTTCCTTCTGGATGATGCCGGCGAACTTCTTGGTCTCGGCATCGACGAAGTCGGAAAACTGCTGCGGCGTGCCGTAGTCGGCGCGGGCGCCCATCGAGGCGATGTTCTTCTTGATGTCGTCGCGTTCGAGCAGCGCCTTGACCTGGAGATTGAGCGCCTCGACCACGGGCGGCGGTGCGCTCTTCGGCAGGAAGACGCCGAACCAGGACGAGACGTCGAAATTCGCAAGCTCCGGCGCGCTCTCGCGCATGGTCGGCAGGTTCGGCGCGGACGAGCTGCGCTCGGTCGTGGTGACGCAGAGGCCGTTGAGCGTGCCGCTCTGCACCTGCGGCAGGCTCGGAAACAGATTGTCGAACAGGATCTGGATGTCGCCGGCGAGCGCGGCCTGCAGCGCCGGGCCTGCACCGCGGAACGGAATATGCGTCATCTTCAACCCGGTGAGCTGGAGGAACCAGGCGCCGGTGAGGTGAGGGCTCTGGCCGACGCCGGAAGAGGCGTAGCTGAGCTTGTCCGGGTTGGCCTTGAGGAAGGCGACCAACTCCGGGATCGACTTGATGCCCGTGCTCGGATGCGCCGAGACGATGTTCGGGATCCGGATCATGTTGGAGACCGGCTGGAGCTGATCCGCCTTGTAGCTGAGGTTCTTGAAGATGCTGTAGGCGATCGCGTTCGGCCCGGGATTGCCGATCAGGATGGTGTGGCCGTCGCCCTTGGCGCGGATCGCTTCCGACGTGCCGATCGTGCCGCCGCCGCCCGAGCGGTTTTCGACGACCGCGGACTGGCCCCAGGCCGTCTGCAGATGCGCTGCGAGCAGGCGCCCCATGACGTCGGTCGAGCCGCCGGCCGCCGCGGGAACGATGAGACGCACGTTCTCGGTGGGTTTCCAGTCCGCGAGACTCGATCGGGGCAGGATGGCTGCCGTCGTTAAAGTCGCGGCACCTGCCAGCACGCGGCGGCGGGAAAACAAAGTTTTGGTCACGAATCTACTCCCTGCTTCTTGTTTTGCCGGGAGCGTAGGGAACTGCGCGCGTGGGGGCAAGCCACCCGCGACGGCAGTTGCCGCGCGCAGGGCGGCACGACGCCGCAGGGTAAGATCAGTTGAAGCTGAGCAGCTTGAACAACGGCGTGAGGTAGCTGAGCTCCTGGCCCGACGTCGGCGTGGTGCGGCTGACGAAGTCGAAGATCCGGCCGTCCTGCAAGCCGTAATTCGCAAGACGCCGGACGCGGCGGTTCTTGTCGAAATAGATCGCGATTACGCGCTGGTCGACGACCTGCTGATTCATAAAGGCGACTTTGCGCTCGGCGCGCTGCGAGATGTAGTAGAAGACTTCACCGTCCAGCGTCGCGACCGTCGAGGGCGTGCCCATCACGATCAGCACCTGGTCCTGGCTGGCGCCGATCGGAATCTGCTCCAGCGCGCCCGGCGGCAGGATGTAGCCCTTCTGGAATTGCTCGCCAGTGCAGGCGGCGAGCGCCACGCTGACCAAGGCGGCGGCCGCAACGGCGCGCAAGGTGCGCCAGCGCGCGTGAAGGCCGCGCGGTCTGGCTCCGCCGAGGCTGGTCTGGCTCAAATCGGTCATTCTCGGAACTATCCCGTCCCCTTGCGTCGCGCGAGGCGCTGAAGTACCGGGCAGCCACGGCGAACGCAACACGCGTGCGCCCGCTTGCGGAACCCACAATGCTTTGGCCATTCAGTCAGTTCAGGAAACCCCGGCAAGCCCCGCGCGGCACCATTGAAGCCATCTATGGCATGATCGTGACGCAGGCGCGAGAACCCATATTTTACCGGGACTTGGCCGTGTCCGATACGGTTAACGGCCGATTCGACCTGCTTCTCCTGCATTTGTGGCTCCTGCTCCGCCGGCTGCGGACCGTGGCCAAGGGTCCCGAATTGTCGCAGGCCCTGTTCGATCGCTTCTGCGAGGACATGGACGACAATCTGCGCGAGATGGGCATCGGCGATCAGGTTGTCCCGAAGCGGATGCAGGCCTTTGGTGAGGCATTTTACGGCCGGACCAAGGCCTATGACGGGGCGCTCGAGGAGGGCGGCGAGGCGCTGGCGCTGGCCATCTGCAAGAATATCTTGAACGGGGCCCACATCGCCCAGGCGCAGCGGCTTGCGGCCTATGCCCGGGCCGTCGAAGCTGCTTTGGGCCACGCCGGCGAGGCGACGCTGCTCGATGCCTCCTTCGTGTTTCCGTCCCCGATTCGGGAGGAGATGACGCCATGACCCGGCCCAACGCCACCTCCGCCGCCGATCCCTGGCGTTCACCCGTCGTCGTCGCCCAGATCCCCGACACCGGCGTGCATCGCGAGCTCGAGGCCTCGGCCCGCGAGCGGGAAGCGATCGCGGCGGATGCGGGCCTGCGCGAGGTGCTGTCGGCTCACGCCTCCTTCGATGTCACGCCCAGGAGCGGCGGCCGCGTCCATGTCGCAGGCCGCGTTCAGGCCAGGGTCGGCCAGACCTGCGTGGTGACGCTCGACCCCATCGAGAGCGACATCGACGAGGAGATCGACCTGATGTTCGCCCCCGAGGAGGAGGCCCGGAAGCTGGCCGACCTCATCGCGGAGGGGCAGGACAGCGACGTCGCACCTGAGGTGCCGGACCCGCCGGAGGCGATCAAGGGCGGCATCATCGACCTTGGCCGCCTCGCCACCGACGCGCTCTATCTCGCCATCGATCCCTATCCCCGTAAGCCAGGCGTGGTGTTCGAGTCCGAAGTGGAAGCCCTTGGTCCCGAGGATCACCCGTTTGCGGCCCTGAAAGCGCTTCAGGACAAGCCAAAAGGCAAGTGACGGCCGGCCTTTGTGCCGGGACGACTGGCAATGTGCATGAGCCGGTTGCCGTGCCGGATCGAAAATCCGGTATATCTACTTGATTGAGCGCCATTTTCATTGCTGGTAGGAATTCCGGCGGGAGACGCCGCGGATGCAAAAGGCTGGGGTCAAGAGGTTGTGTCGGGGCGGGGAGACGCTATTGTCGCGGCCCGGTCCGGGTGCCGCGTGGCGTCTGGCCGATCGCCGCTGAGCATGGCGACTTCATTTTCGCGGGCCCCTAGCTCCAGACCGCACGAGACCAGGTTTCCGGGACGTTTATGCCTCAAAAGGTAAGAATCGCGCTTGACGCCATGGGAGGCGACGTCGGCGCCCCCGTCGTCATTCCCGGCGCCGCCATCTCGCTCGCCCGCCACCGCGACACCGAGTTTTTGCTGGTCGGGGACCGAGCCCGGATCGAGCCCGAGCTCGACAAGCATCCGAAGCTGAAGGCCGTCTCCAGGATCATCCATACCGACGTTGCCGTCAGCGGCTCGGACAAGCCGAGCCAGGCGCTGCGGCGCGGCCGCAAGACCTCCTCGATGTGGCTCGCCATCGACGCCGTGAAGAAGGGCGAGGCTGACGTCGCGGTCTCCGCCGGCAATACCGGCGCGCTGATGGCGATGGCGCGGTTCCATCTACGCACGCTTCGCGGCATCGACCGCCCGGCCATCAGTGCAATATGGCCGACCCAGCGCGGCCAGTCTGTCGTGCTCGATCTCGGCGCCACGATCGGCGGCGATGCGCGCCATCTGGTGGCGCTCGCAGTGATGGGCGCGGCCATGGTCAGCGTGGTGTTCGACAAGAAGCGCCCGACAGTCGGCCTGCTCAACATCGGCACCGAGGAGATCAAGGGGCACGAGGAGATCCGCGAGGCCGGCGAGCTCCTGCGTGGGATGAACCTGCCGGAGCTCGACTATATCGGCTTCGTCGAGGGTGACGGCATCGGCAAGGGGCTGGCCGATGTGATCGTGACCGAGGGCTACAGCGGTAACATTGCGCTCAAGGCTGCCGAGGGAACCGCGCGCCAGATGGCGGACTTACTCCGGAGCGAGATTCAGCGGAGCTGGCTGTCCAGGCTCGGTTACCTCTTTGCCCGCGATGCCTTCCAGGCGCTGCGGGACAAGATGGACCCGAACAAGTCGAACGGTGGCGTGCTGCTCGGGCTGAACGGACTTGTGGTCAAGAGCCATGGCGGAATCAACGCCGAAGGCTTTGCCTATGCGATCGATGTTGGCTATGAGATGGCTCACTACGATCTCCTGAACAAGATCAATCAGATGCTCAACCGCGACGGTGGCGCGCTCAAATCCGTGCCGACCGCGCAGGAGGCTGTTTCGTGACCAAGATTCGTTCGGTCGTGCTGGGCTGCGGCAGCTATCTGCCTGAGCAGGTCGTGACCAATGCCCAGTTGGCTGCGCGCATCGACACATCAGACGAGTGGATCGTGCAGCGGACGGGGATTCGCGAGCGGCATGTTGCCGCCGAGGGCGAGTTCACCTCGCATCTCGCGATCAAGGCGGCGCAGGCGGCACTCTCCAACGCCGGCATCGATGCCCAGTCGATCGAGCTGATCGTGCTGGCGACCTCGACGCCCGACAACACCTTCCCGGCATCCGCGGTCGCCGTGCAGCACGGGCTCGGCATCAACCACGGCGCGGCGTTCGATCTCCAGGCGGTGTGCTCCGGCTTCGTGTTTGCGCTTGCGACCGCCGACAACTTTTTGCGCACCGGCGCCTACAAGCGCGCGCTGGTGATCGGCGCCGAGACGTTTTCGCGCATCCTCGACTGGAACGACCGCGGCACCTGCGTGCTGTTCGGCGACGGCGCCGGCGCGGTCGTGCTGGAAGCACAGGAGCAGCCGGGCAATGCCGCGACCGATCGCGGCGTGGTGACCACGCATCTGCGCTCGGACGGCCGGCACAAGTCAAAGCTGTTTGTCGATGGCGGACCTTCGTCGACCCAGACCGTCGGCCACCTGCGCATGGAGGGCCGCGAGGTCTTCAAGCACGCGGTCGGCATGATCACGGACGTCATCGTGGATGCCTTCAACGCCACCGGCCTCAATGCCGAAAGCATCGACTGGTTCGTGCCGCACCAGGCCAACAAGCGAATCATCGACGCATCCGCACACAAGCTGCATATCGCGCCGCAGAAGGTGGTGCTGACGGTCGATCGGCACGGCAACACGTCGGCAGCCTCGATCCCGTTGGCGCTTTCGGTAGCCGTGAAGGACGGCCGCATCAAGCGTGGCGACCTCGTACTGCTGGAAGCGATGGGCGGCGGCTTCACCTGGGGCTCGGCCCTCGTGCGCTGGTAGTGCGCCCGCTAAAATTTTGCCCGCATTGCAAGCAATATTCGATGCCGCTGCATTGATGAGCGCTGTTGACCATCGTCGCGTAACCTCATAATTTTAGACAACAATTGTTCGCCGTCGGGTGGGGCAGGGCGATGACCGATCAAAGTAAAACCGTAACGCGTGTTGATCTCTGCGAAGCCGTCTACCAAAAGGTGGGCCTGTCGCGGACCGAGTCGTCCGCGTTCGTGGAACTGGTGCTGAAGGAAATCACCGACTGCCTCGAGCGGGGCGAGACGGTGAAACTGTCGTCGTTCGGCTCCTTCATGGTACGCAAGAAGGGCCAGCGTATCGGCCGCAATCCGAAGACCGGCACCGAGGTGCCGATCTCGCCGCGCCGGGTGATGGTGTTCAAGCCGTCGGCCATCCTCAAGCAGCGGATCAACGCCCAGCACAGGGGCAATGGCGACGGCAGCGAGCAACCGGAGGCGTAATCGCCCTCCCTAAGGAGCCGGCTTTTGGACAAGTCGCCGGACGCATTCCGCACCATCAGCGAGGTCGCGCAGGACCTCGACATTCCCCAACACGTGCTGCGCTTCTGGGAGACCCGCTTCTCCCAGATCAAGCCCATGAAGCGGAGCGGCGGCCGCCGCTATTACCGCCCTGACGACGTCGACCTGCTCAAGGGCATCCGCCGTCTCCTCTACAGCGAGGGCTACACCATCCGCGGCGTGCAGCGGATCCTGAAAGAGCACGGCATCAAGTCCGTCCAGGGACTCGCCGATTCGTCGGCCGCGGTCTCCTTCGGCGCAATCGAGGACGCGATCGGGCGCAGCCTGATGGAGGAGGGCGACGAGGTTATCGCCGCGCCCCGCGGCGGCGTCGACAGCGACGACGACGACTTCCAGGGCGAGGAGGAGGAAGGCATCGACTTCCGCTTTGCCGAGATCGACGACGAGGAGGTGCTCACCACCTTCCGCAAGGGCGGCACCGCAGCGCCGGCCGGCCCCAGCGCCGCCGACCGCGAGCGGCTGGGACGGGTGCTGGCCGATCTGGTGGCCTGCCGCGAAATGCTCGACCAGGCGCTGAAGGACGGCTGATCGTCTCTGGAGCCGAGGAGGCTGTTCCCGCCTCAAAACGGGCTGCTCCTGCGCCTTGCGCAACGGCCTGATCGCGGCTAAGGGAACGGCATTCGGAGCGTGGCGCAGCCCGGTTAGCGCACTAGTCTGGGAGACTAGGGGTCGGAGGTTCAAATCCTCTCGCTCCGACCAAAATTTCCAACCATTTCAATGTCGTTTTCGGGCGGTCGGTTGCCGGCGGACCGCCCGTGGCGGTTGGCTGGAAAAAGGGTCGAAAATAACCCCATGCACAGTAGGAGGCGCGGGGCGGGCTCGTCTCTGCGATTTTTCCGAAATTCTCCTTGACCCGTCGGGCAAATCAGTGGCATGTCGTCACGGTCGCAAGAGCCGGGCGCTCGTGAGGCGAGTTGCGCGGTAGTGCCTTCAATGAAGTGAAAAAGGCTTACGGCGAAATTTGGTGCGTCATGATCATGACCGCGTCGACCGCCACGATGACCAGCACCGCGAAGAAGATCGTCCGCATGTCGCGCACGTAAAGCCGATGATGTTCTTGCTGGATGTCATGGTCTGGCGTCATGGCTGGCTCCAACAGCATCCATTCCCGGACAGTTCCGGCAATAGGGCGACTGAATTGGAACGCGGGGCGTGGTGCTGCCGTTCCTTCCGCATGCAGAGGAGAAACGGATATGGCTGACGAACGCTTCGCTAGTCTGTTGGGTCGCGCGGCGATGGACGTGTGGGGCGATATGCCACGCGACGTTCAGGAGGCGCTGTTCGAGACGGCGATGAAGGGGCGCGACGAAGATCGGGAGCAGCTTGCACGCTTGCTGCACGACCGGCATCCGCGCACGTCTCACCCGGCAAAGCCGCCCAGGCGCTGAGGTAGGCCTTGAAACGCAACAAGGAGGTTCAGTTGCAGACCTCTACGTTCGACCCTTTGATAAACTCCAGCCGGCAGCCGGCGCGAACCGGGCGACACCCAACTGTGGCGGCGCAAAAGATTTGCCCGCTGGTCTGCGGCTTCGCCGGTTTGGATTCGGTCTGCTTGCGCTCGGCATCCCGTCTGTTGGCGTCGTCGCGGGTCGCCACCGGCTTCTTGTCCTGAATCCTCTCGCATTCATTGTCGTCATTGACGCGGAAGCCGGCGCGGCACGTGATCTTGACGCAGGCATCGCCGTCGGCCTTGAAGCCGCGATCGCAGATCAGGGGACAGACGCGGCCTTGTTTGGCCTTGATCGCATCGAACGTATCGACGCTCGCAAGCTTGGTGTCGAGCTTCATGCCGGCATATTTGTTGAACAGCGTCAGCGAGCGTTGCGACGACGCGTTCCAGTCGCCGTCGGCCGGCGTCGTCAGGCAGCCAACGCGGCGCAACTCCGATTGCACGAGCTTCGTCGTCTCCTGCGGTGAGAGGCCCGGCTGCAATGGAGTCGGGGCGAGGACGGCGATCTTCTGTTCGCCGTCAGGCTGCGCTTTTTGCTCGGCGGGTTGTTTGGCAGTCGCTTCCGCGGCCGCCTTCTCCTTCACGAGCTTGTCGGCCAATGCCTTCTCGGCGGCCTGCTTGTCGGCCTGCGCCTTTGCCGCTGCGGCCTCGGCGTCCTTACGGCGTTGCTCGGCGGCGGCTGCCTTGGCTTCTTCGGCCTGCTTGGCCTTCTCGGCGGCGAGCCGTGCATCTTCAGCCGCCTTTGCGGCCGCGGCGGCCTTCTCCTGGTCGGCCTTCCTGGCCCGGTCGGCCACAAGCCGTGCTTTCTCGTCCTCGGCCTGACGAGCCTTCTCCGCGGCGGCCGCACGTGTTTCTTCGGCGGCGATCCGGTTCAACTGACCTTTGGCAAGGCTCGCGTAGAAGCCATCGGGATATTGCTCGAGGAAGGCCGTCCAGACCTCCCGGGAGCCGATCTGGAGCGCCAGCTCATAGTCCCGGCGTATCGCGTCCTGAGGGTTAGCCTGCGGCCCAGTCGCAGTCGCGACCGGCTTCAACGGAACCAGCGGAACGTCGTCGCCACCGAGGGAGCCATAAACATAGGGCTCCTGCTTGTAGGCGGTGGCCTTGAGGACGTCGTCGCGCACGAAGCCAAAGGCCTTGCGCAGGTCGAGCCCCGGCGTTGGGAGGCGGTCAGCGAGAGCGACGGCAAACGGACTGTTCTTGCTGTCGCCGTCGGATGCGGTCGAGCCGGCTTTTGCCGCAAACGCGATCATGGTGTTCGGGCTCGTCGGCTCGACCTTTGCGAGACCGCGACCGATGGCACGAGAGGCCATCGTCCGTCGCATCGTCTTGGAAAAGGGATTGTCGCGACAGGCATCGAGGATGATGAGCCGAAGTTGCTTCGCAGGCTCCACGGCATAGAGGGCGCGATCCAGCGCGATGGTCTCGTCGAGCACGTCACCGTCCGACTCCAGGGACGCGTCGGTCGGGATCAGGTAATTCGTTCCGTCGAGTTCGATGCCGTGCCCTGCATAATAGATCACGGCGACGTCCGCATCGCGCGTTCGGTTGCCGAACTCGCGGAACGCGCGTCGCATCTCGGATGCATTGACGTCCAGTTTGATCTCGACCAGGTCGAACCCGGCCTTCTTGAACATGCCCCCGATCAAGGTCGCGTCGTTGGTCGGATTCGAGAGTTTTGCCACGGTCTTGTAGGCGGAATTGCCGATCACCAAAGCGACCCGTTTTTCGGCGTGGGCCGAACCGCCGCTTAACCACAGAGCAATCAGAAAAGGAGCGAAAAACCGAAGTGCGCCCATCAAGGCCTCAAATCACAATTCGCTGAGAGTATTGGGATATTCATCGATGGCAAAGACGCATTTTGCCCCATCGGCATAGCTAAAAGTCTCGCGGAGGTCATCCGACAGGGGGCCGGATCCTTAACGTCGAGATGAAGGGCTTCCCATCGATCGGGAACAAGTGGCAATCGGCGCCGTTTTGGCTTTGCTGGGGCTCTGCCCCAGAGTGTCTGCCACTTGCGGTCCCGGCCATCCGGCTGGGGCCGCACTTTTGGATTGGCTGGCGAGCTGGTTGCGCAAGGACCCCACCACCATCCGCGTGCTCACGCGGTCAGCACGGGCGATCAGGGCACCGCGAGGGAACAGTCTTGTCACGGCCGCGCGTCCAGGCGGCGAGGGTGAGCCGGGGCTGGCTCATGGCGTCCACGATGGAGGCCTGCGTGGTCGCGACGCGTTTGGCGAGCCTGCCGGGGTTCAGGTCCACGACCGCATCGAGCGCCAGGACGGAGATTGAGAGCAGTGCAACCGACCCGGCGACAGCCATTCTCTTCCAGTCAGCTGAGTGCATCAATTAACTTTCTCAGGTAGTTCGTCGTGCTTGTGGGGATAGGTGGGGCTTCCATGCCCGGTTCAACACCCCACGCACGCGTTCGTGAAGTGCGACGGATCAGTCGCGGGGGGCGCTGGTTACTCGGCTATGGACCGATTGTCCAGCGTCGAGTTCTCGAACAACGAACTGCCAACGCGCTACTTCAAAAACCCCACCACCATCCGCGTCGTCTCGTCGACCAGCGTTTTCATCATCTTCTCCGACGGCATCTCGGCCCGGTTCAGCACCGTGTTGTGCGCGATCGCCTCGATGGTGCTGACGCAGACGAAGGCGGCCAGATCCAGATCGATCTTGCGCAGCTCCTCGGCGTGGCTTGCGAGATAGGCGCGGACGAGAGCATGGACCTCGCGGCTGGAGGCTTCGACATCGAGCTTACCGGCGCGCGGGATCTGCTCGTCGAGCACGCGGTGCAGTTTTGGATTGATGTGGTGGGACTCGATCGCGACCGTGACCAGCCGGTGCACCGCCGCCTCGATCGGCATGTCTGCGACCTCGACAAACGCGGCACGGACGATCTTCATGATCTCGTCATTGTGACGATCGATCACGGCAGCGACCAGCGCCTCCTTGCCGGGAAAGTACTGGTAGAGCGAGCCGACGCTGACGCCCGCGACCTCGGCGATCCGGTTGGTCGAGGCCTTCTCAAAGCCTTCGCGGACCAGAATGCGAGCGGTCGCCTCGACCAAGGCGTCGACGGTCGCGCGCGATCGCGCCTGCGAAGCGTTTTTCCGCGGTTTTGTCGGCGGCTTGCGTGCCAGGGTCGGCGCTCCCGAATGCGAGTGGAAAAAGCGAGTGATCGCTCGCATTATATCGGTGCGTTGCGGCGCCTCGGCAAGTCCTCCTCGTCGCCGCGTCGATGTCGATGCCTAACGGGATCGTGATCATGAGCGTTGCAAAGATCGTCTCGTCCCTGCAGTTCTGCCCGGCCGTGCGCGCGGGGGCGCCGTCACCGCGCGATCCGGCGCCGAGCCTGCAGAGCCGCTGCTTCAACCTTCTGCTGCGGCGGATGCCTTTCAAGGCTCAGCTTGCCTCCGCCGAGGCCGTTCAGGCGCATGTGCAGAAGCTCGCCTTGCAGCCGGCGTCGTTTGAGCCGCCGAATCTCGGGCGCGGCGTCGAGGTGACGTTGACGAAGATGGGGGGATGGCCGGTCTACTACACGGCGCCGTCGTCAGGCCACGAGGGCCGCAACTACGTCATGTTCCTGCATGGCGGCGGCTATATCAACGAGATCGTGCCGGCACATTGGCGCTTCGTCGGTCGGATGACGCGGAAAGCGCGCGTCGTTTGTGTCGTGCCGATCTATCCGCTGGCGCCGCGGGTCACCGCGAGGGACACCGTGCCTGCGACGGCCGAGCTGTTGCGCATGCTGCTGGAGGACGCCGGGTCGGCGAAGGTGACCATTGTCGGCAATTCGGCCGGCGCGGGCCTGGCGCTCGCCGCCTGCCAATGGCTCAGGGATCGCGGGCATCGGCAACCGGACAGGATGGTTTTGATCTCGCCCGCAGCCGATGCTTCGGTCAGCCGTCCCGAGCAAATGGCGATCGCGGCACGCGATCCGGTCCAGGACATTCCCGGCATCGTCGAGGCGGGGCGTCTCTATGCCGGCGAGCTCGAAGTCGGCCATCCCTTCGTCAGCCCGTTGAATGGTGCTTTCCGCTCGCTCGCACCGATGCTGATCTTCGCAGGGACGCGCGATCTGCTGTACCCCGACAGTGTCGATCTGGCCGCGCGGGCGCGGGCGATCGGCGTGCCGGTCGAACTTCATCTGCGCCGCGAGCAGCCGCACAATTACGCACTGATGCCGACGCCGGAGGGGCGGGAGGCGCGGAGGATCATTTTGAAGGCAGTGGCCTGAGGGGTTGACGCTGTCGATCGCGAACGCCCTCCTGATACCATCCCAGTGGAGCGGCACGGCTTGTCCGCTCCACTGTCGACAAAAAGCAGGGGAGAGCTGATGGACGATGTGAATTTCCCGTCATCGTCCGACTTGACCGTAGCGTGCGGCTCGTAAAAGCTACAACCAGAGCATCTGCCGGCCTATTGATTTCATTCCGAGCACGGAAGCACGCGGCTTGAGACGCATTGACCGTCTCCAGCAGGCCGCTTGCACAAAAGCGCGAAAGTACCCGATCCAATGATTGACGACGTTTCTTTCAGTCATCGACTTCTACCGGGATCGCTTTGGCTGCAAACCGCGATCTTGGCTGCCCTGCTGCTCCTCGGCTCTTCGGTCGTCGAGAGTGCCGCCAAGACGCGTCGAGTAAAGGACCAGACGACGGAGACGTGGGCATGGAGCCAGATCAAGTCGGGAAATGCGGTCGATTTCAACAGTCGTTGCCGAACGCCCAATCTCGAGTCTCACTCCCGCGACGAGGCAAACGATACCCTTTGGAAGAACGAGTGCCGGACCATTCGCGCTAGCTTTCTGGTCGACCTGCTGACGCGAGCTCAATATGCGAACGGGATGAAGCCTCGCGGAGTCGAGCTGATTGGTGCGCGCATCGTCGGCGATGTCGGCCTTCAGAGCGCAAGGATAAAGCAGGCCGTCCTCGTTCGAGGCGGTCGGGTTGAAGGTGACGTGGACTTAACGGGCGCTCGCATTGAAAGTCTTTTCGGGGTGACGGAGTCGCGCATCACTGGCAGTTTTTTCGGAAGCAATCTTGAAAGTACCGCGTCGCTGGCGCTTGGAGACAACGACTTTGAAAAGTCGGTCTTGCTCGATAGCGCCAAGGTCGCCGCAAACGTCGATCTGAGCGGCGCGATCGTGGCCGAGGTGCTGAACGCAGATACAATCCAGGTTGGGTCACACTTCGTCCTGAGTGGCAGCGAGCTCAGGCGAGCCAAATTCAATTATGTAAATTTGGCGGGGGCCAGGATCAATGGCAACATCAGGTGTGAAGGCACGACCGTGACCGGCGAGTTCGATGCCAACTCTGCTCAGGTTGGCGCCAGCTTGATCATGGGTTCCCCGGATAATCTGCAAACGCAGTTTGAAACGATCAGAATCGACGGCGCGAGGATCGCCGGGCACGTGCTGCTGAGCGGCGCAACGATCAATGGAACCCTGAATGCCGAGGTGATCCAGGTCGGCGGAGATTTCCTGCTCGGAGCTACGAATACACGCGGAGCGGAATTTCGTGACGTGGTCCTCAGGTCGGGCAGGATTGCCGGCGGCTTGGTGTTTGCAGGGACGCCCACTGATGCGACGCTTTACGCCGATCATATGCAGATCGGCGCGGATATGTCGATCATCAGTCCTCCGTGGGCGCCGCCGGTGCGCTTTAAAGCGGTGAACTTGAGATCCGCAAGAATTGCAGCAGAAATCGTGTTGAACGCGATCCAGGTTGACGAAACCTTTGATGCCAGTTCGATGCAACTCGGCTCCCATCTCATCGTGGGGCCGGGGAGCGTTCTCGCGCAGTTGGAGCTCAATAGCTCGAAGATCGGAGGTAACCTCGAGTTTTCGGGTGTCACGCTGAGTGGCAGCCTAAACGCGGACGCGATCGAGGTTGGAGCTCACGTTCGCATGGTATCCAACGCGCTCAGGCAGACGACTCTAAAGCGGGCGAATCTGGCTCTGGCGAAGGTTGTCGGCGACCTTGATGCTCGTGGCACAACGTTCCAATCCCTGGACGTTTCTGGCGCCACGATCTCCGGGAACGTTATCCTGGAAAGCGCGAACTTCGAGGAAGACGTCATCGCGGACTCCGCTCAAATCGGGGCGCGTTTTTTGATGAGCTCCGACAAGAGCCGCGAGACGAGCGTGAGAAGCATATCGCTGACCAATGCTCGGGTCGCAGGATATGTTGATTTAAGCGGTGTGGGGCTCCGAGGAGACATTGACCTGACGTTGATTCAAGCCGGTTCTCACCTGGCGCTGAATTCAACGCACGTTCCAATATTGAACAGCACTTTTTTGGGAGGCGCCAAGATAGCTGGCAACCTCAACATCGCCAACTCGGCGTCGATTGGCTCATTGCTTGCGGCTTCGATGCAGGTGGGCGGAGATGTTCTGATACTGGGTTCTCAGGTCGCGGATCTGAATGTGACTGGCGCGAAAGTCGCCGGTCAGCTTGCAATGGATAACTCTACGTTGCGTGGCCGAATGGCTGCCAACACTGTTGATGTTGGCGGGTCAGTTAGCTTACGCGGGATCAAAAGCAGGCTGTCGATTGGCCTGATATCATCTCGGATTGCCAGCAATCTTGATGTGAAACGCGCCAAGCTCGCGCGGTTGGACCTTTCGGGTACGACGATAGGTGGAGACTTCCGGCTCGGGGGAAACCAGGACTCGGTGATTTGGGAGGATCCCTACTCCGACTCCGGGGACCTGGTGCTGCGGGATACAAGGGTCACAAATCTGGTGGATGCGCGCGATGCCTGGCCCAAGACCAAGCATTTGCACTTGGACGGATTTTCCTTTTCCCACTTGGGAGGCTTCGGAGCGAGCGGAAGCTCGACGAACGAGGAGAAGCGCGACTCGAAATGGTGGGACGAGTGGGCGAAACGCGATCCGAACTATAGCACCATGCCGTACGAGCAACTCGCGTTGGCAATGTCGGCCGCGGGGGATCGCGGTGCTGCCGACGACATGAGGTTTTTTAACCGACGGCGACAACACGAGACGGAAAAGAGCTGGTGGCCGTGGATCGGCTCCGGATTTGTCCAATATACGACCGGCTACGGCATTGGGGACTATACGTGGCGCGTCCTCTTCTGTGTGGCGTTCATCTCAGCGATTGGCGCAACGTATCTTCGTCTCTATGTCCCGAATGCACGGAGCCACGGTCTGACATGGTGCGTCTTTGCGACCGTCTCCCGATTGCTCCCGATCATCGAGATCAACAAGGAGTTTACGGAATTCTTTGAGGATCCCCATCGGAAGAATCTGACCCGCCGGGAGATGTTTGCGTTCTCGCTGATCGGCATTGCCGGCTGGTTGCTAGGAGCCATGCTGATTGCCGCGGTGTCAGGATTGACGCAAAAGGGTGGCTGACGGCAGCAGTCCGTTGAACGCTCGCTTATGCGGGCGAATGTGACGGAAGTGACGCACCCGTTGACGAATTTGGCAGCCGCTGACCCCTCGCGGAAAACGGACCGCTGTCACCTGGTTTCGGGCAAAGGAAAGCGGCCTTTGCGCATGCCGAAACCGGATCGCGATCGGCGAAACGAGTTGCCGGGGGTAGGGGGCTCCTTGGGCGTTGCCGCCCCCTTAGGCGTGACCCTTGACCCGTGCATGTCGCGGAATAGCCGCGGCGGCATGCCGAACCTTCGCTCGAATGCATTGTTGAGGCGGATCGGCGACAGGCCGACCTTGGCGGCAATCTGCTTTAGCGGGAGCCGCTCGTCGATGAGGATGCGCGCCTGCTCCAGCCGCAGAGCCTCGACGAAATGCGCCGGCGATCGTCCGGTCGCCGACAGGAAGCGGCGATGGAAGGTCCGCTCGGTCAGACCGGCGCGCTCGGCCAGTGTCGGCACGTCGAGCGGGGCATCGAGGTTGCCCTGCATCCAGGCGATCAAATCCGAGAACGGGCTCTTGGCCTCGATCTGCGCGTTGAGCAGCGGGCTGAATTGCGATTGATAGCCCGGCCGTCGTGCGTAGAGCACGAGGCGACGCGCGATGGCATTGGCGAGATCGGGGCCAAAATCTTCCTCCACCATGGCTAGCGCCATGTCGATGCCGGTCGTGACGCCCGCCGAGGTCCAGACCTTTCCGTCCGTGACGTAGAGCGCCTCGGGATCGACGGTGATTCCGGGATAGCGCGCCGCGAGCGACGCGCAGGCTTCCCAATGCGTGGCCACGCGGCGCCCCTCGATGAGGCCGAGCGCGGCGAGGACGAAGGTGCCCGAGCACACCGATCCGAAGCGCCGTACCTTGCTGGCGCAGAGCGGGACCCAGCGGCGAAGCGCGGGATCCGATATCGCGCGTCGCAGCGCCGGCTCCTCGGCACCTGCGATCAGGAGCGTGTCGATGCGACCGGCCGGCAGGCGCGACAGCGCACGCGTCGAGAGGGCGACGCCGCTGTCGCTCGCCGTCTCGCCGCCGGCAGGTGACAGCACGGCCACCTCATAGGCCTTGCGTGCGAGCGCGCGGCTCGCCGCGGCGAACACCGCGGCGGGCCCGGTGACGTCGAGAAGCTGAAAGCCGTCATAGGCGAGCAGCGCGATGGTGCGGGTTTTGGCCATGTGGCAGAAAATAGCAGTTCTTTGTCATTACTGACAAGGCGAGGAGCGGTTTAGGGTGTCGCCACCAGCCACCATCAATCCGGAGACCAACACCCCATGCGGCTTTCTATTGTGATCTTCGACGGACTGACCACGCTTGACGCTATCGGCGGCTATGAGGTGTTGGCGCGCCTTCCCGGCGTGGAAGCGGAGTTCGTGGCGGCCTCGCGCGGCATCGTCGCTGCCGACACAAGGCGGCTCGGGCTGGTCGCCTGGCGGGGCTTCGACGAGGTCGCGGCCACCGATATCCTCTACGTGCCCGGCGGTCCCGGCGCCTTCGCGCTGGAGAAGGACGAAGGCTTTCTGGAAAAGCTTCGTCAGCTCGACAACAGCTCGACCTGGACGGTGGGCATCTGCAACGGTGTCGGCCTGCTTGGCGCGGCCGGGATGCTGAGGGGCCGCAGCGTGACCACCAACTGGTTCTATCAGGATCGCCTTGCGGCATTCGGCGCGAGCTTCAACGGCGAGCGCTACAGCCGCGACGGCAAATACGTGACGGGCGCCGGCGTTTCCGCGAGCATCGACACTGGCCTGTTCCTGGCGTCCCTGATCGCAGGCGAACGGGTGGCGAAGGCGCTGCAACTCGGCATCGAATATTACCCCGCGCCGCCGTTTCCCGAACGCGGTCCCAACGACGTGCCGCAGGAGTTGATGGAGCGTGTGCGCAAGGCGGATGGCAGCACCGAGAGCTTGCGCCTGCAGGCGCCGTTCCACGGCATGTTCGTGCCGGCGGGTACGACATGATCCCGTCACACTCGGCCGCGGTCCTCGCCGCTACCGCGTTCGCGCTTTTCCTGAAGGGGTTCGTCTTGTCCTACATCCAGGTGGTGTCGCGCTATCGTGCGCGGAGCTTCAACCGGCCGGAAGACGCGCAGCTATTGGGTCTCAAACCCGGAGAGGAGCCCGACATCGCGGTCCGGGCCGCTGGCGCGTTGCGCAATGAAGCGGAAAACAGCCCGTTCTTCCTTGCCCTGGCCGCGGCCTACGCGTTGCTCGGCGGCGCGCCGCTGCCGCTCGCCGTCGTATCGTCGCTCTACGTGGCGGCGCGAATGCTCCAGGGTTACGCGCAGGTGAGGGCGCTGCAGCCGCAGCGAATGATCTTCTACCTGTCCGGGGTGGCTGCGACGCTCGCGCTCGCCGGGCTGATTGCCGCGCGGGTCTGAATGCGATTCGGATGCTCGCGGGCAAGGGCGCCTGCCCAGGCGGAGCACTTTGCAGGCCCGTCGGGAGGACAGGGGCGGCCTCCGGGGCGTTTCCTCGATGTTGGGTCTTGCCGCCCCCTCAGGCGTGACCCTTGATCTCGTAATGGCCCGGCACGCATTTGTAGCGGTCGATGCGCCAGTTGGTGCGGTAGATCGGGTGTTCGCCCATCCATTTCGCCACCGGCGCCTGAGCCCCGATTGCACACTGCATCATCGAGATTTCGGGTGTCATGTTGCTATCGGTCACGATCTCCTCGACACAACTGCCAGTGGCAGCGGTGCCCAGTCGGCAGAGTACGGCAACGACGGTCACAAACATTCTGTTCACCTCTTCGGCTGCTTCACACCACGAGGAGGATGCAAGGGGAATGCCACACCACGGTCGAACCCCACCCGACCAACGGCATACACGACCTGCTTCCCAGCCCCATTTGACGAATCTAAGTGTAAAAAATTCCCCCTCGGAGCGGAGCCGGACAACTACGGGCGTACTGCTACGGCCTGCCATGCCAGGTGCTGACTGCGTGCTGACTGCCATGCCGTGTCCTCAGGGCAGCCGCGCCAAGGCGCCGCTTTGACCCGGGAGCCGCAATCGTTAGGCTTCACGCCCACGGATACTCGCCGCGAGAGCGAGGCCGATCGGGGTTTTGGGAAACGCGAGGGCAAAGCCATGAAAGTGCGTCCGACCGGCGTGATACCGCCGATGACCACGCCGTTCCGCAAAGATGGCGAGATCGACTACAAGCTCGTGGCGCCCCAGGTCGACTGGATGATCGGTGCCGGTGCGCATGGCGTCGCGGCCGGCGGCTCGACGGGCGAGGGCCACACGCTCGACCACGAGGAGTATCGCGACCTCTTGGCGGCGACCGTCGAGGCCGCGAAGGGCCGCATTCCCGTGATCGCCGGCATCATCGTGGACTCCACGCGCGATGCGATCCGCCGCGGCAAGCTCGTGCGCGACATGAACGTCGCCGCACTCCAGGTGACGCCGGTGCATTATCTGTTCAAGCCGGACGAGGAGGCGATGGTCTCGCATTTCCGCGCCATGGCGGACGAGACCGGCATGCCCATCATCATCTACAACGTGGTGCCGTGGTCGTACCTGTCGCCCGCGCTGCTGACGCGCATCATGACCGAGGTGCCGCTGGTGGTCGGAGTCAAGCAGAGCGCCGGCGATCTCAAGCTGTTCGCCGACCTCATGATGATGGCGCCGGACAAGCTGATCTACAGCGCCGTCGATGCGCTGATGTATCCCTCCTACACGCTGGGCGCTCACGGCTCGATCGCGGCGATCCTCACCGCGGCTCCGCATGCCTCCGTTGCATTGTGGGATGCGGTGAAGGCGAACGATCATCCGCGCGCGCTCGACTTGCACAAGAAGCTGCTGACGTTGTGGAACGCCGTGATCGCCGACAATTTGCCGGCCTGCACGCGCTATGCCCAGACGCTTCAGGGCCTGCCAAAAACCTATCCGCGCGCGCCGATGCCGGAAGCGTCGCCTGCGCAGCAGGCCGCGATCCGCAGGGCGCTCGAAGGGCTCGGCATATCCAGCGCACAGCACTCGCAGGCGGCGGAATAGTCCGTCAGCCGAAATAACCTGACTTGTCGTGAGGCAGCGCCGATCCGCTTTCACCGCGGATACGGCGCTGCTACATTTTGCGCGTGGTCCGGCATGTCGCGTGCGGACGAACAACACGAAGAAACAGACCGACGAGGGGAGGGACACAAGTCCCATGAAAGACTTTTCTGGCAAGATCGCAGTCATCACGGGTGGCGGCACGGGCATGGGGCGGGAGCTGGCGCGCCAGCTCGTCGCCGAAGGCTGTCACGTCGCGATGTGCGACGTTTCGGAAGCCGCGATGGCCGAAACCAAACGTTTGTGCGAGATCGAGAAGCCGCAAGGGTTGCGCGTCACGACGCATGTCGCCGACGTCTCGATCGAGGATCATCTGAAGCGCTTCCGCGACGAACTCGTCGAGCAGCAGCAGACCGACAAGATCCACCTGCTGTTCAACAATGCCGGCATCGGCGGTGGCGGCAGCCTGTTCACCAACACGCGCGAACAGTGGGAGCGCACCTTCAACATCTGCTGGGGCGGCGTTTATCTCGGCGTCCGCACCTTCCTGCCGATGCTGGTGAAGGCGGACGAGGCCCACATCGTCAACACATCGAGCGTCAACGGGTTCTGGGCCTCGATCGGCATGGGCCAGGCCCACACCGCCTACAGCTCGGCAAAATTTGCGGTGAAGGGATTTTCGGAGGCGCTGATCAACGATCTCCGCCTGCACGCGCCGCACGTCAAATGCTCGGTCGTGATGCCCGGCCATATCGGCACCTCGATCGTCACCAACTCGCGCAAGGTGCAGAGCGGCGACGGCTCCGTGCGGCTCAATCCGGACGAGGTTGCGCTGACGCGCAAGCGCATGGTCGCGAACGGTGTGCCCGATGCGGAGAAGATGTCGGACGAGGATATCCAGGCCGCGTTTGCCGAGCGCGCCCGCAGCTTCCTCGAGGATGCCCCAACGACGGCCGCGCAGGCCGCAAAGATCATCCTCGACGGCGTCAAGGCCGAGCGCTGGCGCATCCTGGTCGGCGAGGACGCCAAGCGTCTCGACGAGCGCGTGCGGCAAAACCCTGAAAAGGCCTATGAGCGCGAGTTCTACGAGAGCTTTACGCAGGAGGTCGGCTGGCGGCTGGGATGAGCGGCGCTGTTGCAGGAAATAATCCTGTTGCGCGGGTGCCTAAAAAGGAAACGTCATGTCACGCGCACGACATCGTGCGCGTGTTCAAGCGATGGTGATCGTAAGCAGCCGCCGTTTGATCGTCGCCTCGCTTGGTCATCGAACCAGAATAAGTTATTCGGTCAACTGTCGATGTCAGCAATGAAGCGTCGCAGATGATACCCGCATGCCTCTCGGACGAATGGGCGTTCTGGCCCGAGAGAGAGGATCTTTCCGCCGAATTCACCAGGCTCCTGACTGCTGCCCAGGAAGGCGGCGCGACGATCGCCGAATGCCTGCTGATGGCGCGCCGGATCAGGCGCGGCGACGAACTGTCCTGGCATCGGGAGTGGAAGAGCCTCGCGGAGGCAAATCGCGAGCGCGGGGATACGGCGTTCGCGGCCGGTCATCTCGCAACGGCCCGCCGCAACTGGCTTCGCGCCATCAACTATTACAACGCGGCCGCGCTGCCGCTTGACGTATCCGACAAGGAGCGGGGCGCACTGGTCGTCGCGATGAAAGGCTGCGCGCGCAGCGTACTGCGGACCAGCAGCCCCGTTGCCGAGGTCGTGACCTTGCCCTGGCTGAGCGGTCATGCCTTGCAGGGCTATTTCGTGCCGGCGCCGATGACGGGCGGGCCCGCGCCGACCGTGATCTGCATCGGCGAGCCCGGCCATCGCAAGGAGGAGTTTCTGTTCAAGCTCGCGCCTTATGCGCGCGAGCGCGGCCTGTCGATGCTGGCGGTCGACCTCCTGGGCGATCGCGGCGACGATGTTCTCGATGAGATCGTCAGGCGGCGGGACATCGAGACATCGGTGACGACAATCATGGACTATCTGTCGGCGCGTACGGATGTCGATTTCGGCCGTGTCGCGATCCTGGCCGACGGATGGAGCTCGTCCTTCGTGGCGCGCGCGGTGGTGCAGGAGCCCAGGCTTGCAGCGGCGGTCTGCGATGGCGGCCTGTGGGACCTGCACGAGCGCAGCTTCATGGCCAACCGGATCATGCTGCACGATGCGGGGCTGGCACCGGGACCGGAGGCGAGCTTGCTCGCCCGCGACATCGGTTGTCCGGTGCTGATCACGCTCGGCGACGACGGCTGGCTGAAGCCGGATCGCGCTAGGCGCATGGTTCAGCAGGTGACGAGCCACCGGCCCGGCGTGACGCTCAAGGTGTTCACCGCGGCGGAAACCGGGGCAGCCCAGGGGCATGCCGACAATCCGAGCCTTGCCAACGAGTACATCTTTGACTGGCTGGCCTCGCAGCTCGGCGCCCAGCCCGCGAGGTACGCCTAGGTCAGAGATCCAGCGCGACGCGCTGGCAGGCTTTCTCGAGCCGGTTCTTCAGCGTGGCGAGGCGCGCGGTAAACTCGGTCAACTCCCGCTCGCCGAATTCCTCGAACACGTATTCCCGGATCGCCTTGTACTGCTCGTGGAGGCTCGCGACGTGCTTCTGCGTCTTGTCGGTGAGCGACATCCGCACCACGCGCGCGTCGGTCGGAGAGGGCTTGCGGCGGAGCAGGCCCTTCTTCTCCAGGAGCTTCGACTGCGTGGTGACGAAGGACGGGTCGACGTGAAGCAGCTTCGAGACCACGTTGACGGGGACGCCGTCGTCCTTGTCGAGGTCCGAGATCGCCATCAGGATCATCCATTGCGGGCCGCTGATGCCGAGCGTGCGGGCCCAGAGCTGGCGCAGCTCCTCCAGGTAGATGTTGATCGAGGAGATTTCCCAGGTGAAGCGCTTGATGATGTCCAGATTGCCGGTGGGTCGCGCACGCGCTCCCTCCTTCCTCGACATGGACATTGCTTCACTCCCGGTTTGACGTTCGCAAATGACGCTTTGGTGATCCATTGTTCACGCAAGTCTGCCCTGACGCAAGTGCAGAGCAAGGTAATTATGTCAGCCATTTTACAAATATGAGCCGATCAGCATTTTGATCTGCGGCGACTACGGTGTGGCCGGCGCGACACAATGTGACCGCAATCGAATAGCTGATCTAATAAACTATTTTAATTAGGAAAGTCGTGCATGCATAGTGGAACCGGCGAGAGGGAGAATCCCGATCGTCCCGTTTGCAGGTGGTTGGCATCGAGTCCCCGTATAGATGCGGGCGTCCGAAGGCGCGAAGCCCCCGAGAAGCGGTTTTGAAAGCGAAGGAGCGCACGGGCCGTGGATGGCCCGGCTCCCTTGCAAATGAGCAACTTGGAGGTTGACTATGAAATTCGTAAAGAGCCTTTTGCTCGGCTCGGCGGCGGGTCTGATCGCCGTCGGCGGAGCGCAGGCGGCCGATCTTCCCGTGAAGGCCAAGGCGGTCGAATACGTGAAGATCTGCTCGCTGTACGGTGCCGGATTCTACTACATGCCGGGTACTGACACCTGCATCAAGTTCGGCGGCTATCTGCGCGCCGACACCATTCTTGGTGGCGCCGGCGACTATAATTTCCAGCAGGGTGCGAATGCCGGGTCGAACAATCGTCTGACCAACTACTATTTCAGCCGCGCTCGCTTCGACTTCAACGTCGATACGCGCACGGCGACCGAATACGGCGTGGTGCGCACCTACGCCGATATGATCTTCTCCTGGGATACGCAGTCGGTGACCGGCAGCAACCCGTCCGCCAATCCGAACGTGCTCGGTGGTTCGGCCACGCTTGGCCTCTACCACGCGTTCATCCAGTTCGCCGGCTTCACCTTCGGCCGGACGGTTTCGATCTTCGACGCTCCCTGGCAGAGCTATCCGGCTGGCGGTCCCGACACCCTTCCGGGCGGCTCCAACCACGTCAACGGCGTGAACCAGGTTGCCTACACGGCCGACTTCGGCCAGGGCATCACCGCTTCGGTGGCGTTGCAGGATGAAACCTCGGCGAACGGCGGTCAGTCGAACCTCTGGAACGTGTCGTCGGGTACGGCCGCTGGGTTCGTGACGGGCGTGTACGGTGCCAACGATTGGGGTGCAACGCGCTCGCCCGACATCATCGGCCAGGTTCGCGTCGACCAGGCCTG
Organism: Bradyrhizobium guangdongense; assembly: GCF_006483445.1. GTDB lineage: Bacteria > Pseudomonadota > Alphaproteobacteria > Rhizobiales > Xanthobacteraceae > Bradyrhizobium > Bradyrhizobium guangdongense_A. Next base: position 22,817 of record NZ_PPPT01000153.1, read on the forward strand.
GGGCCTCGCCCAGTTGTCGGTTGCCGGACATGAACTCCATTCCGCCTATTACGGTGCGACGGAAGTCACCGGTCATCCCTCCGACAAGTGGGGCTTCGCGGTCGCGGGTGCCTTGACGATCAAGAACATCCCGACGGGTGCCGGCGACGTCATCAACCTGCAGGCCGTCTACACCGACGGTGCGACGCGCTACAACTTCCAGAGCCTGTTCCCGCAGAGCTTCTTCATGTTCAGCGGCACGGGCGTGGCTGGTGCCTACCAGAGCGTTGGTATCGCCGGTCTCTCCGACGGCGTCTTCGGTGCTGCTACCGGCATCGACACCGTCAAGACCTGGGGCTTCCGCGGCGGCTACACCCACAACTGGTCGCCGAACTGGGCGAGCAGCCTGTACGGTGCTTATGCCCAGTTGAAATACGGCGATACGGGCAAGGCCCTGATCTGTGCCAACTTCGTCGCGCTGCTCGCCCCGTCGGCCGGTGCGGCTGGTTGCAACCCGAACTTCAACTTCGGGGTCATCGGCGGCAACGTGGTCTGGACTCCGGTCAAGGGCCTGGCCTTCACGGCCGACCTGAGCTGGTCGCATCTGGACCAGAAGTACTCGGGCACGATCGCGAGCCCGGGCATTGCCACCGCTGCAAAGCCGGCGGCCGTGTACGAGCTGAAGGACCAGAACTCGGTCAGCATGATGCTGCGCGCGCAGCGCAACTTCTGAGATCGACGAAACCCCGGCAGGCAACTGCCGGGGTTTTGTTTGAAGCCGGTGTCGCGGTTTGGGACATGACGCTTCGGTGCAGAAGAGCCATGCACCGCCTGCGGAACCGATTAATTTACTTACCTGAGCTACTCAGCTATATAGATCGGGCCGACGATGAAGGTCGGCGGCTCCTGGCTTCATGCTAGGCCTCCAAGACCTCCGGCAATGCCCCTGCCGGAGGTTTTTCATTTCTGAGGGGCGGAGAGGCTAGACGCCCACCACACGCGCGCGCGAGTTCGGCCGGTAAGCGAGGCGGCTGTGGCCCTGGCAATAGGGCTGACCGTCGGGCGAGGCGTTGCCGCAGAAGCAGAAATCATCGGCTCCCGGCGTCGAGATCGGCCAGCGGCAGCGGTTCTCGGTGAGATCCAGCAGCGAGCAGCGGTTGGCATCGTCGATTGGCTCATAAGAGAGCCGCGTATCCTGTTCGCCATAGATCGTCGCCAGCATTTCATATTGCAGCCGCGGCACCGCCTTGACGATGCGCGCGCCGCCGTTGCGCTGGGTATCGTTGCGCCGCTCCTCGCGCTTGGGGCCGCGGGTGAGGTTGAGGCGGGAGAGCTTTCCGATGACGGCGTTGCGGCTGACGCCGATGTCGGCGGCGATCTCGCGGCAGGAGAGGCCGGCGTCAAAATGGCTTTTCAAAAGCGCGATGCGTTCGTCGGTCCAGGTCGGGGAAATGGTCGGCGAGGTCGATGGCATGTGACGGTCCCAGGTTGCAGTGTTGTCCGGCCGCCGGGCCAAGAACCGTCCGCAAGGGCGTCAGCGCATTGTCACGTCCTGCCGTTGTCGCGAATCGACAGCAGGCCATCCTTGATCGCGAGGCGGATGCCTTCCTCGATCAAGGTTCGTGCAACGCCTGGAACGCTGGTGCCGTGGGTGCCCTGTCTCACCAGTTTTTCGAGATAGGTGATGGTCGAGAGCGCCAAGGTTACGGGAATGCGGTCAGTCTCGGCTTTTTCGGTGGCCATGACCCAAACGCTAGCCTCTTACTCGGGTACATAAAAGTAACGATTAAGACTCTATTTAGGTTTGGGGCCGGAAGTCAATTCGGCTGCGAGCGGGCCCGTGAGATGATTGGAATCGCTGAATAAAATGCGCGAGCATGTTCGCGCGCGGCAAGACCGCGCGCGTTCTGCTGACGGGCAAGCTAAGGAAAGGGCCGCTCCGGCCTTAGCCGTGCACGACCGATTTCGCGATCATGCAGTGGATGCCCTTGGAGCCGTTGACGGTCTGCGTGACCCGCAAATCGGCGGCCAGGCTGCAAAGCGTGTAGGCGTCTTCGCGCGACAGGTTTCGTTTCTCGCCCAAGAGTACGATCATGTCGCGCAGCGCCCGCACCACGCATTGGTCGAGATCGGGATCCATCGCCATGGTCATGTAGTGCGATGCCGTTTCCGCGCGGGGATAGGTGAGACGAAGATCCTTGCGCAGCGTGAAGCGGAAGCGGCCCTGCAGCGCGGTTTCGATCGCGGTGACGCAGACCTCGCCGTCGCCCTGCACGCCGTGGCCGTCGCCGCAGGAGAACAGCGCGCCCGGCACGAACACCGGCAGATAGAGCTTTGCGCCGGCACCGAGCTCCTTGTTGTCGAGATTGCCGCCCATCGCGCGCGGGATCAGCGAAGTGATGCGGCCCCAGGCCGGCGGCGGCGCGGTGCCCATCACGCCGAAGAACGGCTTGAGGGGCAGGTCGAGCCCCCAGGGCAGCCGGCCGACCATGCGCTTGAGATCCAGCGGGATGTTGAGGATGCGCATCTCGTGAAAATCGTCGGGCAGGGTGCCCGACAGCGGCTTGATCAGGTTGTAGCCCCAGTCCTGCCGCAGGGAGACGTCGAGGATGTCGACCTCGAGCACGTCGCCGGGCTCCGCGCCCTTGATCGCAATCGGGCCGGTGAGGATGTGGCCGGGCAGCATCCGCTCATTGGTCGCGTGCACCTCGAACAATTCAGGGGGAACGTGAAACCGGTTGCGATCCGGCACCACGTCCGGCCCGCCGCTGATCGTGTCGATCGTCACCTCGTCGCCGCTGTCGATCGCGAGCACCGGCGTGAGTTTGGCTTCAAAAAAGCCCCAATGGCAGGTTTTTGGGCTGGAATGCAGGTGATGATGGGCCATTTGGCGACCTCTGAATGCACGTGGAATGCACGTGAAATGCTCTTGTAATTCTCTTGGGCTCGCGGCGGAGACAGCGTATGAGGCTGTACCAAAATTTCCACGAGGCTTCCCCTGTTTTTCGTGCTCTCCAAAACCCTCGGCATCGCCTTCATGCCGATCAATCTCCTGATCGAGCTCGGCGTCCTGGGGATCCTGCTGCTCGCCACGCGCTTTGCTTCGCTCGGCCGCAAGTTGCTCGTCGTGACAATGGCGCTGATCGCGCTGTGCGGCTTTTCGCCGTTCGGCAACATTCTGATCTATCCGCTGGAACAGCGCTTTCCGGCGTGGGACGCCTCGCGCGGCGCGCCTGACGGCATCATCGTGCTGGGCGGGCCGATCGACCCTGATCTCTCGCAGGCGCGCAACACGCCTGTCGTGCGCAACGCCGCCGACCGGCTGTTCGCCACCGCCGCACTCGCGCGGCGCTATCCCAATGCGCGCGTCGTCTTCACCGGCGGCAGCGCCAACCTGGTCGCGATCGAGGCCAAGGAAGGCGACTATGCCGCGACCATCCTCGAAGAGCTCGGCGTGCCCAAGGAGCGGCTGATCATCGAGCGGCAGTCGCGCAACACCCAGGAGAACGCGACCTTCACCAAGGCGATGGTCAATCCGAAGCCGGGCGAGCGCTGGCTGCTGGTGACGTCGGCCTATCACATGCCGCGCTCGATGGGCCTGTTTCGCAAGGCGGGATTTCCGGTCGAGGCCTATCCGGTGGATTGGCGCGTCGGCGGCAACGGCGATCTCTTCACCTTCAACAAGATGTCGACCGACGGTCTTGCGCGCACCGAGACCGCCGCGCGCGAATGGCTCGGGCTCCTGGCATATCGCGTGACCGGGCGGATCGACGAGTTGCTTCCGGGCCCGGGCAAGGACTAGATAAGGGTTAGAACAGAACAACAGCCCTGATCGGGAGGACAGCATGCAACAAGCGGTCAACGAGGCGATCGACCTCGCCGCCATCGTCGCCGATCTCAACACGCTGTTGCGGCTGAAGACGAGCGTGATCGGCATGAAGCTGTTCGCGCGCGTCGAGGACATGGAGGCGATCCCGAAAATACGCCGGCCGAATGCGGTCCACACCACCGACCAGATCGTCAGCATGGCCTCACGCCTGGGGTGGACCGTCGGCATCACGGGCGACGATCTCGTCGGCGCGCAGTGCCGCGCCGTGATCGGGCTCGCGCCGCAGGACGACAAATGGCTCTCCGGCGAGAATTATGTCGGCGTCTGGCACGGCACGGCGGAGGACGCGCGCAAGCGCCAGGAGGCGCTCGACGTCGTGCCGTTCGGCCAATACAAGGCGCTCGCTGTGAGCCCGCTTGCGAGCGGCCGCCTCAATCCTCCGGACATTTGCCTCGTCTATGCGACGCCGGGGCAGATGATCATCCTGATCAACGGGCTGCAATATACCGGCTACAAGAAGTTCGAGTGGGGCGTGGTCGGCGAGACCGCGTGCGCGGATTCCTGGGGGCGGGCGCTCAAGACCGGCGAGCCCAGTCTGTCCTTGCCATGCTATGCCGAGCGGCGCTATGGCGGCGTGCCGGACGAAGAGATGCTGATGGCGTTGAAGCCCGAGCATCTCGCCAAGGCGATCGTGGGCATGAAGGCGCTGGCCAAGAATGGACTGCGCTATCCGATCCCGCCTTACGGGATCCAGAGCGATGTCCGCGCGGGCATGGGCGTGAGTTACGGAAAGAAGTAGAGGTTTTGGACCATGAGCTCCAAGAACAGCTCCAAGCAGTTCGACATCGTCGTCTATGGCGCGACCGGTTTTACCGGTCAGCTCGTCGCCGAATATCTCGCCGCGCATTACAAGGGCGACAGGGATTTGAAATGGGCGATGGCGGGGCGCAGCCTCGACAAGCTGAAATCGGTGCGCGACGCGATCGGCGCGCCCGCCGAGACGCCCTTGATCGTTGCAGATGCCTCCGATGCGGCGTCGCTGAAGGCGATGGTGGACCAGACCAGGTCTGTCATCACGACCGTTGGTCCCTATCAATGGTACGGCGAGGACCTGCTGGCGGCCTGCGTCGCCGGCGGCGTCGATTATTTCGATCTCTGCGGCGAGCCGGTGTGGATGCGGCAGATGATCGACAAGTATGAGGCGGCAGCCAAGGCGAGCGGCGCGCGCATCGTGTTCTCCTGCGGCTTCGACTCGGTGCCGTTCGAGCTCGGTGCGTTCTTCGTGCAGGAGGAAGCCAAGCGGGTGTTCGGTGCCGCGGCAGCGCGCGTCAAGGGCCGCGTGCGCGACATGCGCGGCACGCTCTCCGGCGGTACGGCTGCGAGCGCGAAGGCGACCTTCGATGCGGTGGCCAAGGACATCAGCCTGGTCGCGATCCTCAACGACGCTTTTGCGCTGACGCCCGGCTTCACCGGCCCGAAGCAGCCGCGCGGCAACAGGGCGGCCTATGAGGAAGACCTGGGCTCCTGGGCAGCGCCGTTCATGATGGCGCTGATCAATACGCGCAACGTCCACCGCTCCAACATGCTGATGGGTTTTCCCTACGGCAAGGAGTTCGTCTACGACGAGATGGTGCTGACCGGTCCGGGCGAGAAGGGCGAGGCCAACGCCAAGAAGGTGATGGCTGTCAATTCCGAGAAGACCGGCCCCAACGCGCCGAAGCCGGGCGAGGGCCCTTCGAAAGAAGAGCGCGAGAACGGCCGCTACGATCTGCTCTATGTCGCGATCGCGCCCGACGGACGGCAAGTGCGCGCCGGCGTGACCGGCGACCGCGATCCCGGCTACGGCTCGACCTCGAAGATGATCTCGGAATGCGCGATCTGCATGCTGCGCGACACGAAGGACGTGGCAGCCGGCTTCTGGACGCCGGGCGCGGCGATGCAGAACAGCCTGATCAAGCGGTTGCAGGATCATGCCGGGCTGACGTTCCGGGTCGAGAGCTAGCCGTATTCTTCGCCTCTCCCCGCGTGCGGGGAGAGGCCGGATTGCGAAGCAATCCGGGTGAGGGGGGCTCTCCGCGAGTCCAAGTGTTACCGTGGTTGCGGCAGAAGCCCCTCACCTCACCCCAACCCTCTCCCCGTAAGAACGGGGAGAGGGAGTAGAGAGGCGCGATCGCGCGGCGGGCGGAAACTAGTTCCTGACGAAGTACCAGCGCTCGCCGTAGCGGATCGCCTCTCGCGGGGGCGCGTCGTCGAACTCGAAGAACTTTGCGGGATCGCCACCTGCGGGCACATGCAGGAAGCCGGAGAAGGTGTGGCGGAAGCCGCGTGACGTCAGGAACAGCACGTAAGCGCCGTCGTCGTCCTCATCTACAACGATCTCGCCGCCGGCCGATACGTCTGCAGCATCGGGCTTGAGCGCGATCAGCCGCCCATTGTGCGCGACGTTGGGAATGAGCTCGCCGGCTTCGACCCTCGCTACGATCTGCTCGCGCACCGCACGGTGCCACCAGAAATTCGTGTTCAGCCAGATTGGCGTGAACGGCACATAAGCGAGTGCGGTAAGCGTCGCCACGCAGACGACGAAGGGCAGGGCGAATTTGGCGCCGCCCGTGCGGATGCGCGTCAGCAGAAACAGCGACCACAAACCGCAGACGGGAAACGCCACCGCGAGCAGCGGCAGCACCGTGAACTCGAGGCCCGAGGGAAAGTCCGACATCGGCATCACGAACCCGGCGAGTGCGAGCGCCAGCGCTGATGTGGCGAGGCAGGCCAGGAGCGGAATGCGGACCGATACCGTGCGCGCGGTTGCTATCATGCGGCTTGGTCGCAGGCCCCATGCCGCGCGTTCGAGCCGCCGCCTCGTGCCATTTAACGGCACATTAACCATGGCGATCCCAGAATCCCCTTTGAGGCCGCCGATCAGGACCAGAGGGGTTGCGCGATGGACTACGATTTTCTCAGCACCAAGACGCCCGCAACGCTCGACGAAATCCGCGTTCGCGTGGCGCATGCACTCGCCCGCCATCCGCTGTGCCGCAAGGTGCGCTTCGACATCGTCAGCGTCCCCCGCACCCGCAGGGGCGGCAACTGGACCGTCACCCTGCAATCGGTCGAGCCGCGCGCGGTCTGGGAAGCCTCCGAGATCGTCGCCGACATCCAGGACGCCTACGACCTCGCTGCAGCAGCCTGATTTCATTGAACTTTTAGACCGATGTCGCCGCAATCCCGCCGGATGTCGCCTCGCACGCAGGGGCGTGCCTTAATTCCCGCTCAGTTTCCGGGCACGTCTAACAGGAACGTGAAGAGCGGGCCTGCGGAGAGACGTTTGTCGAAAGCCATCACCATCGTCGTCCTGACCTGCATCCTCGTCCTCGGCGCCGCCACCACCGCCATTCTCGGCCGCGACAGCGTGCCTGAAGTGACCGCCGAAATGGTGGCCGCCCAGCCCGCACCGAAGCCGCTGGCGACCAACCGCGCCGCCAAGGCCGACCGGCTCAACATTCCGACCCTTGCTCTCGCCTCGGCCGCGATCGAGCCCATCCAGACCCAGTCCCAGCCGCTCTTCACCGACCCGCTGCGCCAGGCCTTTGCCGCCGCCACGCCGTCCGATTTCCCGATGCCGAAGGCGAGCGCATCCGAGGCGCCGGCCCAGGCTGCCGAGGCACAAGCCAGGCCGAAGCCGGTTGCAAAACCGCAGCCGCAGAAGGCCTACTCGCTGCTGTCGGACGTGCAGATCGCCGGTATCAAGGACCGTCTGAAGCTGTCCTCGTCGCAGGAATATTACTGGCCATCCGTCGAAACCGCGCTGCGCAACGTCGCGCGAAAAATCCAGGCGAACAAGCTCAGCAATCCGCAGGCGCAGGGCGTGCCGATCGATGCGGACAGCCAGGAAGTGCAGCAGTTGAAGTCGGCCGCGATGCCGCTGCTGTTTCAGTTGCGTGAGGACCAGAAGGAAGAGGTCCGCAAGCTCGCCCGCATCATCGGGCTCGAGAAGGTCGCGCAGCAGATCTGACACCGCGCTTTTGTTCCGCGCGCGGTTCGCGACGGAACTGCCGGTTTTTCCCGAACAAATATCCCGTCCAGGGAACGTCAAATTGCGCCATGCGTTGCCCGCTCCAAAGAGGGAGTGGATCAATGCGCGCCTCGACAGCCTATTTCGTTGGCGCCGGAACGATCGTCGCGGCCATTGCCATTGGTCTTGGCGGCGGCCTCATCGCCGGCAACATCATGCATCCCGTTACGCCCAAGCAGGGACCCGACACCGCCAAATATGAGCGACGCACGGAACCGGCTGGAGTCGAAGCTGCGGCGAGCGCGCCGTCCGAACGCGTGCAGTATCTGACTGGCACGCAAGCCTTCGGTGCGGTGGTTGCTCCACCCGCGCAAGCCGAGCCGCAGACCAGGACCGCGAGCACCGAGCCGCCGGCGCCTGCACAAGCGATCAACGACTCCAATAAGGACACCACCAAAGACACCAAGACGGCCAACGCCGCCGCAGCGGTACCTGCAGCTCCGGTAGCGGCAAGACCCGCCGAGCAGCAGGCTGCTCGCGAGACGTCGTCCGCGCCTGAAAATGCCAACGCCAGGGCAAGCGACGCCGATGTCAAGCGTAGCGCGGCTGATCGCCGCCGCGCCGAGCGGCGGCAGCATTGGTCGGAGCGGCGCCGTCAGGAGATGCGTGAGCCGCGCGACCGGACCGATTGGGACGACATCGCGCGCAGTGTGCGCGAGGATTCGCGAGATCGCGAATTCATCGCCACCCGCCGTTCCGGTTTCCCGCAAATCAGGCTGTTCGGATCTGATGACGACGATTAGTGCTTGAGGTGCGCGCTTCCCCTCTCCCCTTGTGGGAGAGGGTGGCTCGCCGCGATAGCGGCGAGACGGGTGAGGGGTCTCTATCCACGTGTGAATCTCCTGCAGTTTAGACCGCAGAAGCAACCCCTCATCCGGCGCCATAGCCGATGCAAAGCATCGGCGTTCTAAGTGAACGGCGGCCGGAGGCCGCCTACGCCACCTTCTCCCACAAGGGGAGAAGGAAGAAAGAAGATCAGCCGCCGTGGGACTCGATGACCTTGCGGCATGAGTCCGACAGCTTTGTCTTGTTCTCGCGCAGGCAGGCGTTCATCTGCGGCGGCCTGCCGATATGGTCCGCGCAGAATTTGCTGGCATCGCCGCGGCAGGCCATCTGCTCCTGCGGCGTAGGACCGGATTGCGCCGACGCGGGCAGGATGGTCGATGCAAGCAGCAGCGCGGCGATGACTGAGATCTTCATGATGGGCCTCGTTGAAGGTTCGTTGTCCGGCTTGAAATCAAGCGGTCGGACTTTTCGCACGCGTCTCCTTCAGGTCCATGCCATGTTCATGGCATCGCGAAAGCGCTTCTCAATCCGCGCACGCGTCGCACCCCATCTTCATGGCATGTATCTGCGCGCCGTCTTTTGGCATCTCACCTGCACGTCGGCTGCGGGAACCGTTGGTTCGCATCGCAAGCCGCACGCCAATAAGGAGCGGAGAGATGCTGAAAAAAGGACAGGCGCTGAGCGCTGGGCTGATGGTTGCGGCGCTGGTGACGTTGGCGAGCGCGCCGGCGCAGGCGGTGGTCTATTGCAAGACGGTCGGCGTGCCCAAGGGTTGCGTGGTGCGGCCGACTGCGGCCGTGGTGGTGGCGCCGGTCGCGCCGGTTGCCGCGGCGGCTGTCGTCACGCCGGGTGTCGGCGCACCCGGCGTCGGCGTTCGCGCCGGCACGCCGATGAATCGCGGCGGCCCGGTAAACCGCGTCGGCGTGCGCTGAGCGTCGTTCCTTTCGGGTGAAGGGATCGCCTGCGATCGACCCCCGTCCCTCCGCAGGACCGCACATCCCGCCCCGACCTCTCTCCGTGCGTCCCACACGCGCGGGGAGAGGATCTTTTTGTTAGCGCGACGCCGCATCCGTATCGGGAAAGCGCTGTGGCAATTGCAGCCGCACCCGCGTGCCGGTCGTCCCGGAGCCGATGTCGAGCACGGCGCCGCAGCGCGCGGCGCGGCTCTTCATGTTGCGCAAGCCGCGTGCGGCCTGGCCGGACGCGGGCGCTTCGGCATTGTCCGCGAGCGCAAAACCCTTGCCGTCGTCTTCGATGCGGATGACGCCGTGCTGGCCGTCGGCGCCATCGAGCGTCTCGATCGTCACGCTGACATGGCGGGCGGCGGCATGCTTGACCGCGTTGGTCACGGCTTCGTCGAGAATGCGTATGATCTGGATGACGTGCCAGGGCCGCAGCTCCGGGTGCAGCGGCAGGCCCTGCTGCGAGGTGATACGCCAGTCGAGCGCGATGTCGTGCGGCCGGAGTTGCGCGGCTGCGCGCTCGCGCCAGGAGCCGAGCGCCAGCATCAGATCGCCGCCGATATCGTCCATGGAATCGATGACCAGCCGCAAATCCTTCAGCGCGGCCCGCGCCGCGTCGGTGATGGTGGCGCCGGTATTGCCGCGCTCCGACAGCGCGACGATGCTGATGAGCTGGCCGCCGAGGCCGTCATGCAGGTCGCGCATCAGCCTGGTGCGCTCGTCGGCGAGTGCGGCGGCGCGTGCGCGCGCTTCCTCGCGGACGAAGCTCGCCTTCAGCCGCTCCTCGGCTTCGCGGACGCGCGCCACGAGCTGGCCGGCAAAGCTGTCGACCTGGTTCAGCGCCCGCGCAAAGCGCCAGGTGAGGCCGGCGCCGATCGCGACCAGCATCGCCGAATAGGACAGGCGGGAGACGAAGGTGCGCTCGTTCGGCATGATCTCGAACACCGAGAGCATGTCGTGGCCCCAGCAGGTCAGCACGATGGTCACGGCGCAGCCCAGCGTAAAGCTCGCCGCGTCTTGCCGCCGCACCACCGCTGTTGCCGTGATGCAGGCCATCAGCAGCAGGCACAGGCCGACGGTGGGAATGCCGAGCGCGAGAAACAGGATGCGCGGCAGCGGCGGGCCCGCGACCAGGCCGGCCACGAAGACGATCACGCCAGGCGCGAACAGCAGCAGGCCGTAACGCGGCCAGCGCCAGCCGAAGAACAGCACGGCGAACACCACGATCAGCGCGCTCTCGATCGGTGCGGATGCCAGCAGCACGGCGGCCAGCCGCGAATAGGACAGCGGCGGCACCGGCGGCGGCAGGAAGGCCTGGATCACGCCGAGCACCATGGCGACGGCCAGCACGCCATAGACCGGCTCGTGCCGCCGCATCAGCCACATGATCGCGAGGATCACGGCCAGGATCGCCTGCCAGGCGGAGAACACCACCGGCAGCGTGACGAACAGTAGCGCACGCCGCTCATAGGCGGGCCGCAGCGCCTCGTCCGGCCCGACATAGACGGTGTCGAGAAAGCCCTTCAGGGGACCCCAGACGAACAGCCGCACCGTGATCCCGTTGGTCCCCTCGCGCAGCAGCGAGGACGGGATCAGCGCGATCTGCGGCGTGTTGCGGTCGGGCCGGTTCGCGGCGTCGTCGCGCCGGCTGTCGAGAATCACGACGCCATTGACCGCGACCTCGACCGCATTGCTGAAACGCGGCAGGAACACCGACCATGCCGATTTGGCGTCGGCGCCGGTGAGCATGAAGCTGCCGCTATAGAGAGGCGGATCGTCGAGCGAATAGCGCGACGAGGTGAAGTGTGGCAACGCCACCGTTTTGGTTGCGCCGTTCTCCTGCTGCGTGAACTCGGAGACCGCGTAATCCTCGGGGTCGCTGGGCTGCAGCAGCCGCAGCACGAGCAGGCTGGCGATCACGATCAGCGCCTGGAGCAGCAGATAGGGCACGAGCCGCGACAGCCGCAGCCGCCGTCGCGTCCAGCTTGAGACGATCGGCTTCGCCGCGACTTCGCTCACAGCTTGATCAGGCCCTGCTGCACCGCCTCGAACACGGCTTCGCTGCGCGTGTGCACCTCGAGCTTGCGGTAGATGTTCTTGATGTGCCCGGGCACGGTCTGGCGCGACAGGCCGAGATGGCCTGCGATCTCGGCGTAGCTGAAGCCTTTGGCGATACCCCAGAGGATGTCGATCTCGCGCGGGGTCAGCTTTGCCGTGTTGAGCGCGGGCCCGGGGGGCGGCTCGACGGAAGTTTGGGTTCGCCGCACGATGAAGCGCGCGATCGAGGCCGAGATCGGCGAATGCCCGGCGACGAGGTCGCGCACGGTGGTGGCGATGTCGGTCGGGAAGGCGTCCTTGAGGAGATAGCCGGTGGCGCCCACGGTGATCGCGGAGATCACGCTCTCCTCGTCGCCGAGCGCCGAGATCACCATGATCTCGGTCTCAGGGAAGCGCCGCCGGGTCTCGCGGATCAACTCGATGCCGTGCCCGTCGGGCAGCCGCAGATCGGTCAGCAGCACGCGGGGAGCGGCGTCATTGAGGGCGCTGCGGGCCTCGCCAAGCGTGCCGGCGGTCCGCACCTCGTAACCCGCCTTCACCAGCGCATCCTGCAGCCGCCAGCAGGTCGGTGCATCGTCCTCGACCAGCAGGATGGTGATGGTGCCCGCCGTCTCGCCCTGATCCGTCATCGCAAAAACCCCGGCCGCGCGTCCCTCGCGGCGTGCGATGCCAAGCTTAGCCGCGCGGCTCGGGTTGCAACACCCATAATCATGGGATCATGGGGCGGGATGCTCTGTCGATACGGACGGTCTTGCGGGGTTGGCACCCTACAGGAGCCCTTCCTACTTCCCATTCCCCTTGCAGGCGCCGCCGGGGCCGATGTGATAGCCGCGCGGGCAGGCATGGGCCGCGGGGTTGGCGTAGTTCTTCAGGCATCCGCCATAGGGGCCGCGGTGCCAGCCTTTGCCGCAGCCGCCGGCCACCGCAATGACATCGCCATTCGCCGGGCTATAGGGCGCGACGGGCATCGCCTGCACCGAGCCGGCGAGCGTGCCGAGCAGGAAGGCCGTCGCAAGGATATTTCGCATCATCGCTCGCTCCAGGCTCTAATGCGTGGCCGCGAAGGCGATGCCGGCGCGCACTTCCGCGATCGCCTGGTCGATCAGGCCGAGCGCCTTCTCGCGATGGCCGCCCTTGTTGGGCGTCGCCTGGGCGAGTTCGGTGCGGGCCGATTGCAGCAGCCCGATTGATGCGTCCATGTGTGGCTGCGCACCGAGCGCGTAGCCGATGCAAAGGCAGCCGGCGAGGGCGCCGCCGAGCAGAACGCTGCGGGTCAGAGAGGTCGTCATGTCCTGGTCCTCCAGCGGGCGTTCGAGGTCTTGGCCGCCCGATTGCCGCGATGCGCCGTAAATCGCAACAAGCGCATCCGTCGTCTGAATAAAGCGGGCGGGTGCGCGCCGTCTTGGACTGTCCGGCGTCGGGCAAATCCGCGCTTGGACTGATCGGCGCTGTTTAAATCACCTTGCGGTGTTGCTAGCCTCTGTTGCCGCGCAATGTGTCCTTGCCAGAATTTCCCGGTTCATCCCGCCTCGATGCCCGTCGTCCGGAAAACGCTCTCGACCGACATGCTGCCGCCGGGTCTCTCGGAGCGGCAGCGCTTCATGCGCTTTGCGGAATTGTTCGAGCATTTTTCCAACACCGGCGAGCTCGATCCTGCCTCCGACGTCCCGTTCCAGGCCGCGATGAATTCGATCCATATCGGCACCACCATGCTCGGGCGCTGCGACGGCAGCTTTGTCACGGTGCGGCGCGAGAAGCGCCAGGTGATCGAGACCGGCGACGACCGCTATTGCCTGGCGCGAAACACCGGCGACCGTCCGTCGCGCGTCATCCATCGCGGCCGCGAATTCACCATGCGGCCGGGTGCGATGGTGCTGCTCAAGCTCGACGAGCCGTTCTTTGTGGCCGACGGCGCCAGCCACAAGCGCTTCACCAATGTGCACCTGCCGATCGCCACGCTGCGCGCGATGGTCGCCGATGTCGACCAGCTCGTCGGCCGCGAGCTCGAGCCCGGCGGCGCGCTGTCGCTCGCGATGGACTACAGCGACCTGCTCTTGCGCCATCCGACCGCAGTGGACGAGGCCGGGATGGCGATCGCGGCCCATCTGCTCGACCTCGCCGCACTCGGTCTTGGCGCCCGAAGTGATGTCGTGCTCGCTGCTAAACGTGGTGGCCTCCGCGCGGTGCGCCTGCAAGCGGTGCTAGCCATTCTCGAGCAGCGCTATCACGAGCCGGATTTTTCCGCGCATAAGCTCGCGAGTGCCGCTGGTCTCTCCGAGCGCTACGTCAACGAGCTTCTGTTCGAGGCCGGCGCCAGCTTCACCACGCGCCTGACCGAGCTGCGGCTGCGCAAGGCGGCCGACATGCTCGCCCGCGCTGACGGCCGCATCAGCGACATCGCGTTCGCCTGCGGCTTCAACGATCTTTCCTATTTCAATCGCTGTTTCCGCAGGCGGTTCGGCATGACGCCGACCGTGGCCCGGGGGAGGTGAACGCGTATGGCCGAGCATGGCAGGTTGGCGACCGGACCCCTGGAGGCCGATCGTGGAGATTAGGCGGGCATTTCCTCACCCCGAACTCCGCACCATCGTTCGCTCCTTCGAGGAAAGACGCGTGAACCTCGGGAGCGGATCCCTGTATTGGCCCGTTGCTCCGCGGCCCGACCAGATTATCGACATTTATCTTTGCGAACCATTCAGGGTTCGGGCGGGCGATGGTGACTTCAAGGCGCTGCCGGAGATCGTCGTGGTTGGACCGCAAACCCACTGCCACGCCGAAGTGTGTCTGTCGGGCGAAATTCATGTCTTCAATATTCTCTTTCAACCCGCCGGCTTCAGTCGCTTGACGGGAATGGACATGACATCGCTGGTCAACAGAGATCCGTCGGCAGCCGACATACTTGGCAGGCAGGCTCATGTCCTCAACCATTCCGTGCGCGTGGCTGGAGATTTTTTCGGGCGAGTTGCGGCGGCGGAACGCTGGTTTGACCGGATGCTGGAAGGGCGTCGTCCGGCGGGATCGTTCGACTACGCATCCTGTCATATGATGGATGTCGGTGGTCGGGTCAGGGTCGATGCCCTTGCCAGAAGATCCGACCTCAGCCCCCGCCAGTTTCAGCGCTGCTTCACGACGCGGGTCGGCATGACACCAAAGGCCTATGCTCGAACAATTCGGTTTGATCAGGCGATCCGCGCCCACAACGAAGCGCCGTCGAGGCCCTGGACCGACATTGTCCATGACGCCGGATATTTCGATCAGGCCCATTTCATCCGGGAGTGCCACACGTTGGTCGGCATTCCGCCAAGCCGCTTCGGCGAGGACTGGAGGAGCATCTTCTTTCCGGCGCGTGGCTGAAATATACAATCGCAGGCGAACGGTCTGTTGCGAGCATCCACCCCGCCAATCCGAGGTGTGATGATGCGGCACGACGACGATAGCAACTCGCCAGCGTATTTGAGCGTGCGCGAGCTGAGGGCCCTTCTCAAAGGTGGAGAATTGTCTGCGGTTGAGCTCCTCGAGAGTCTGATTTGCCGCATCGAGGAGCTGGACGGGCCGATCAACGCTGTGGTGGTGCGCGACTTCGAACGGGCTCGGACAGCCGCGCGCCTCGCGGATGATATGCGCAGACGCGGTGACGATCGTCCGCTGCTGGGAATTCCGATGACGGTGAAGGAGTCCTTCAATGTTGCCGGGCTACCGACGACTTGGGGCTTTCCCGCAGCCAGGGACTTCGTGGCCGACGATGATGCCGCCGCCGTTGAGCGCCTCAAGGGCGCCGGCGCGATCATCATCGGCAAGACGAATATTCCGGTCGCCATATCGGACTGGCAGAGCTTCAATCCGATTTACGGCACGACCAATAATCCTTGGGACCTGTCGCGATCTCCGGGTGGTTCGTCCGGTGGCTCGGCGGCGGCGCTGGCCGCTGGCTTTGTGCCGCTCGAGCTGGGGAGCGATCTGAGGGGCTCGCTAAGGGTCCCCGCCCATTACTGCGGCGTGTACGGCCACAAGCCAACTCACGGCATCATCCCGTTACGCGGTCACGTTCCTCCCGGGGCTGAAGCGTTGCCGACAACCCGCGATCTGGCTGTCGCCGGGCCGTTGGCCCGCTGTGCGGAAGACCTGGGTTCAGCCCTCGAGGTGTTGGCAGGGCCGGATGATCCGGAACGCGAGGGATTCAGTCTGAATTTGCCTGCCGCACGGCACAAAAGGCTGCGGGACTTTCGCATCCTCGTCTTGAAGACGCATCCATTGATAGCGACCTCGACAGCGACGGTCGGCGCGTTAACCCGGTTTGTCGATCAGCTCATGCATGCGGGGGTATCAGTATCGGACGATCACACGCTTGTCCCCGATTTGGAGCGAACGGCAGTTGTTTACACAAAGCTCTTCATGTCGTTGATCGCGGCTTATTGGCCAGCCGAGGTGTACGACCGGATCAAGACGACGATAGCCGCCGCCCCTGCGCATATCGATGGGGCACGGATCAGAAGGGGGCGCGCCGCTGTACTCAGCCACCGTGACTGGATTCTCGCAGATCAGGTGAGAGCGAGCTTGCGAAAGAGCTGGCACGCCGTCTTTCGGCAATTCGATGTCGTGCTCTGTCCAACCATGCCGACGCCCGCACTTGCACACGACCATCTGCCGGACCAGGAGGAGCGCCGGATTTCAATTGATGGCGTGGAGATGAGCTATGAGGATCAGGATCCCTGGCTGTCCATCGCAAGCTTGTCCGGCCTGCCATCGACCGTTGCTCCCATCGGACGGTCAAGCTCGGGGCTTCCGATCGGAGTGCAAATCATCGGTCCATATCTTGGGGATCGAACCACGATCGCTTTTGCCGATCTGATCGAACGCGAATTCGGTGGCTTCTCGCCGCCGCGACTCGGCAGCCGATCGACGGCGTAAGAAAGCGACTGCGGCAGTGAAATCGGTTGTCGTTGACATCGGGAAGGGGAGGCACAATAGTTCCTAAAGTACGAACGAGTGTTCAATAGGCGAACAAGACTAAGAATGGTTGTGCGCGCCCTGTGCTTCAAAACGGAAGAGGCGATGTGAGCGAAAGACTAGGGTTCGACCATGTGACGAAGGTCTTCGAAGGCCAGCGAGGTGAGGCGGACTTCGTCGCGTTCGACGACGTCACGCTGCAAGCCGGTCCTTCCGAGTTTCTCGCCGTCGTCGGCCCATCGGGGTGCGGGAAATCGACTTTGTTGCGAATGGCGGCCGGGCTTGTCAGCCCTACGGCGGGCAAGGTCCTGCTCGGCGATCAGCCGGTTCAGGAGCCGCCGCCCGGAGTGATCTATCTCTTCCAGCAATATGCGAAATCTCTCTTTGCCTGGCGCAACGTCATCGACAATGTCATGTTTCCGCTGGAGAGTGCGCCTCGCGCTCGCCGTGGCGAATTGCGACGACAGTGCCAGGATTATCTGCGGCAAGTCGGGCTCGCGGGTTTCGAGGAAAAGTATCCCTGGCAGTTGTCGGGCGGAATGCAGCAACGCGTTGCCATCGCGCGGGCGTTGGCAGCAAACCCGCGTGTTCTGCTTCTCGACGAGCCATTCAGCGCCGTCGATGCGCTCACGCGCATGGAGTTGCAATCCCTGCTGCTCCAGCTATGGGAGCGTCGAAGGTTCACTGCGATCCTCGTGACGCATGACGTCGAGGAGGCGATTTTCCTTGCCGATCGCGTTGCCGTGCTCAGCGCCAGGCCGACGGCGCTGAAGGAGATCATCGACGTCGACCTTCCGCGACCGCGCGACCAACTCGCAACCCGTGAACATCCGCGCTTCCTCAGCCTTCGCCATCACATCACCGCGTCCCTGCTCGGTCCGAACGAGAAGACCAACGAACATGCCGCGCTCGTCTGAGCCAGACGGAATCGGATATTGGGCCGGCGTTTCGCCGGCGATCGTTCTGTGCATCTGGGAACTTGCGGGACGACTTGGCTGGACCAACCCGATTCTACTGCCCAACCCAACACAGATCGTGGCGGCGCTGGCCGCGCTCGTGGCCTCCGGCGGCATTCTCACGCCGCTCGTGCATACGGTTGGGCTCTTTGTCGTCGGCTTCACGCTGGCCGCTGTTATCGGAACCGGTATCGGGATTGCGATGGCGACAAGCCGGAGGCTCTACGGACTCCTCGAGCCCCTGGTTGAAATGCTGCGGCCGATCCCGAAGCCCGCGCTCGTCCCGGTCCTGTTCCTGTTCCTCGGTATCGGAAAAGCGACGATGATCGCACTTGTCGTCCTCGCCGGCATGTTTCCCGTCCTGATCTCGACGTACCAGGGCGTCAGAGGACTCGATCCCGTTCTTTTGGAGACGGCGCGAACGTTCCAGATATCGCGCTCGCGTATGATCGCGTCGATCATTCTTCCGGCATCGCTTCCGATGATCCTCGCCGGGATGCGGGTCGCGCTCGGCCTTGGGCTCGTGCTCGTCATCCTCGCAGAGATGCTCGCCGCTCAGGAAGGCATTGGTTTTCGCATTCTTGACCTCGAGCGGTCATTCCAGATCCGCGACATGTTCGCGTGGATCGTCGTCCTGGTTCTGCTCGGGGCTGCGATGATGAAAGTTTTTGACGTCGCCGAACGAAACCTTGTGCCTTGGCGGGGCAGAAGCTGAAAAGGATGAAACATGCGCAGGAGCTTGTTGTCGATTGGACTGGCCATGATCTGGCTTCTCGCGGTGCCGGTGTCGCGAACGCAAGCAGCCGATCTCGAAAAGATCCGCGTCAGCATCATTCCGATCGGTGATGTGGCGCCGCTCTTTGCGGCCATTCAAAACGGCTATTTCCGCGAGCTGGGGCTGGAGATCGACACCACCCCGTCGGCCGGCGGCGCTGCCGGAATTCCGGGCCTCGTCGGCGGCAGCTTCGATATCGCCTACGGCAACGTCGTATCGGCCCTTTTGGCCGCCCAGCAAGGACTCGACGTCAAGGTCATCGCGGCGGGGACGAACGTCACCGATCCGAAGCTCGACGCCACGGGAATTTTCGTCAAGAGTGACGGCGGCATCAAGAGCGGCAAGGATCTCGAAGGCAAGAGCATCGGCGTCAACACCCGAAACAACGTGATCTGGCTCTACGCGCGCGCCTGGGTCAAGGCGACGGGTGGCGATCCCGAGCGGGTCACGTTCAAGGAGGTGCCCTTTCCGCAAATGGAAGATGCGCTCCGCCAACAGCGCGTCGACGCAGCTTTCATGGTTCCTCCCTTCTCCGCGGTCGCCGAGCAGAAGGGCGGATTGAGCAAGGTCGGGTCTCCCTATTCGGACATTCAGCCCGGCGTCGACGTCGGGCAATACATCACGACCGGAAAGGTGCTCGCGGCAAAGCCGGAGGCGGTCCGGAAATTCGTCACGGGTCTGCGCAAGGGCGTCGAATGGTACAATGCCAACCTGACGAACGAAGCCCTGTTGACCCTGATCAGCGGCTACACCAAGGCGGACGTCGCGCTGCTCAAGCTGGTCCCCGTCCCCACGGCACCGCTCCGTACAGACGTCTCGCAGGTCAGGAAGACGATGGACATGATGATCGACAGCAAGCTGCTGCCGGCGCCGCTCGATCTCGACAAGATCATCGATTCCCAGGCTCTCTGAACGGCGGTTGGAGGGGCAGTGTCGGCGGTTGACCGTCTGAACGTTTCCGATCGCGAGCGGAGCGAACCTCGTTCCTCTCGCGAATGGCTTGGCGGCCGCGCATCCGGCGTCCTCTTGATCGTCGCCCTGCTGTCGCTTTGGGAACTGTCTTCGCGGCTGGGCTGGGTCGTCAGCGCCTACTGGCCGCCCGTTTCGCAAATCCTGGCGGCGGCGTTCGCGCAATTGATGGGCGGGGAGATCCTGCTTTCGCTGGCTGCCACGATGCGAAGGGCTGCGATCGGTTACGCTGCCGCCTCGGCGGCGGGGATCGTGCTCGGGATTGTTCTGGCCAGAAGTCGGCTGCTACGCTGCGGCCTCCTCCCGCTTATCGAGATCGTCCGGCCGATGCCGACGCCGGCCATCATCCCGCCGCTGATCCTGTTTCTCGGGGTCGATGATGCGCTCAAGATATTTATCGTGGCGCTCGCGAGCTTTTTCCCCATTTTCACCACCACATACGCAGGGGTTGCGGCTGTCGACGACACGCTGATCCAAACCGCTCGGACGTTCCGAACGTCGTGGGCGCGGACACTCTACGCCGTGGTCCTGCCTGCCGTCGTGCCTGCGATTGCGGCGGGGCTGCGGACCGCCACCGGCCTTTGTATCGTGGTCGCGGTGCTGTCGGAGATGATCGCCGGCTCAAGCGGTATCGGGTATTATTTGATCGAGACGCAGTATGCGATGCGGCCTGACCTGATGTATGCCGCCGTCCTCTATCTCGCCTTGACGGGCTATGCCCTGAACAGGGTTTTCCTCGCAATTGAAATGCGGGCAATCCCCTGGATGGGGAAGTCGTGATACTTTTCGACGGCGTCTCCGTGGCGGAGATCGCCAACATTGGCTAACTGCCGTTCTCCACCCGCGGCGGCGGATAGCGCCGCGCCAGCATCGACAGCGCAAGATGCCGTTCGTCCTGCGGCAGCTCCAGATAGGCCAGCACCTGCGACCGCTTCCAGCCGTCGACGCCAAAATCCAGCGACGCCCATTTCTGTGGCTCAGGCCCGTCGAGCCCGCGCACCCACACGAAGTAGCGGGGCAGGTTGTCCGGCGTCTCGGTCGCGCGTCGTTTCGCCATGCGGGCAGCGTAACCCGCCGGCGCCCGAACGCAAAATCAGTGCGACGTGGCGACGGCGCTCAACGCCAGAGATCGCAGGTCGCCACCCGATTGATGTCGGCGAGCCGGCGATCGGCGTTGCCACTGATGTCGAGGCTGCCGACGAGAGCGAGCAGGCGGCGATGGGCGGCGTCGGCCACCGCGACCGGCAGCGGCGCCTCGTCATAGGCCTCGATGTAGCGGCCGACGAGACCAGAGAGCAGACGGCAAAGACCCCGCTGCTCGGGATCGTCAGCGCTCAGCGCATCGAGTTTTTGCTGGAAGGTTTTGTAGGTCCGCAGGCCGTGATGCTGCTGCGATAGCCAGTCGTGCAGGTCGTTCATGTCAGCTCCTTCAGTGATGAGAAGAAGCTGCCGGTTTATACAGTGGAACGATGATAGATGGTAGCGCGGGACGTGCAGAGCGTCCATGCGGAGCGGGTCTGCCTTCGCCGCTACTTCATCTCCGTTGTTGCTGCAAACCAGCTACTGAGTGCAATACGCAATGAGCGTCTTGAGCACCTCGGGTGCGCGCTCTCCAGGGATCGAATACTGCGCCCTCGGCGCATCGCTTTGATCTCTGCGCGTTCCGGGTTCTGCGACCGGCCATTCGGCGACGGTCACGGCGGATGCGCCGAGCAACGTCCAGGCCATCCCGAGTGTGGCTGACCGCTGTCGAATTTCGAACAGATCGTTCTTGTGCCACGCCAGGAACGAATTGGCAGGCGTCAATGTCACACCGATCTTGCCGGCGCTCACGCGCAGCTCATTAGCCGGCCGGTCGGACGAACTGGCGACCTGTTGCAGTGCAGACAGCGTGAAATTGCCGCGCTGGCGGCTGCCACAGGAGAGGATTAATACAATGCGCTTCGCAGCAGTTCCGCCGTTGGCCTCGATTCTGAGAACCGCGGAGGCCGCGTTGCCGACCGCCGGAATCGGCTGATAACCGAAGTGCCACCCGGCTCCGACGGGCTCACGGCGGTCGATTCCGAGATCGAACATCTCCGCGCGGGTGAGGAAATATGCGTGCTCGAATTTGGTTTGCAGAGAAAGGTCAAGCAGCGCGCGGTCAATCTTCATTTCCGCGAGATACGCCAGGATATGGCGCTGGAATCCCTTTTCGGCAGCTCTTGCGAACAGATCGCGTTGCCGCTGGCTGGTCGATTGGCCCAATGCCGAATCGTCAAAATGCGGCGCGTGCACGCCGATAAGTGCAGTCGGCGCGATCTCTCGCTTGACCGCGCCCAGAATGGCGTAGGCACATGCGGAGTTGCAGCCCACGTCTTTCGTCCACAGCGTGGCCTCGTTGTCGGGTTTCTCGCGCAGCTCTTTGCCGCAGTCGCTGAGTGATTTTGCCGGCATGCAGTTGGCAAGGACCGCACGTCCGATGCCGGCCGTCATTCTACGCTGCCGCAGCATCCTGCCGATCTCCAGGCCTTCGTTTGTCTTGCCGCCCGGCGAGGCGAAAAAGATCGGCAGGTTGCGCTTGCCTAGCTTATCGAGCACCGCGCGGAGGCGAGCCGGGGTGCCGGGCACGATGCGGCCTTCCGCAGCGATCCAACTGTCGCAGCCGGTGCCGCAAGCGTCCGGTGCGCCCTTGGCGATCATGAACTCCATCGGTGGGATCTTGTTGAGTGCGGCCAGCGCCAGCTCGGCTTCGGAGGCGGCCCATGCAGACGCCGCCGAACCTACGAGGAATACGGCGGCTGTGCGCCCAATCGAGTTGACCGCTCGTGCCAGACACACTCGGTGAAGCTCCCCCGCAAACCCACCCATTCTTGCCACGACGCCGAAACCGCGCGCAACCTGAAGTTGGGAATTTGTCGCACGACCGATACGCAAGCAGCTTCGACCGGAGTAGACAGGGGAGACTGGCCTGCCAAGCCGTAGCTCGCAAAGCGAGCGAAGGCTGGTGCCCCTGGCCGGAATCGAACCAGCACTCCTTGCGGAACTCGATTTTGAGTCGAGCGCGTCTACCAGTTCCGCCACAGGGGCCCTCGGGACGGCCCTGAGACCGGGCGTCGCGAAGCCGGCGGACTATAGCCATGGAAAGAGCGGGGTCAACCCGCGCCAAAGTGATCCGGTGCGTTCTCGACAGGGGCGTGGACCGGGGCTAGAGGCTTGTCACCGTCTCGTTCGAAGAGGTCGTCGTGACCGCCGATAGTGCCGCGATACCAGTGCTAAAACCCGCAACCGCCAGTCCCGCGCTGACCGCGTCGCTGGCGGTGAGCCTGATCGCGGCGGCGACGATCGCAGGCGCCTGGTTCTTCCAGCTCGTGCTGGAAATCCTGCCCTGTCCGCTCTGCCTGGAGCAGCGCTACGCCTACTATCTCGCGATCCCGCTCGGTGCGGTCACGGCGCTGGCCGCCAGAGGCGAGGCGCCGCGGCCGTTGCTGCTCGCCGGGCTTGCTATTCTCGCGCTGGCCACGCTCGCCAATGCCGGCCTCGGCGCCTACCACTCCGGCGTCGAATGGGGCTTTTGGAAAGGCCCGACCGATTGCTCGGGACCGGTAGTCAATCTCGGCAGTGCCAAGGATCTGTTGTCGCGGCTCGACACGACGAAAGTGGTCCGCTGCGACGAGGTGCAGTGGCGCTTCCTCGGCCTTTCGCTTGCCGGCTACAACGTGCTGATCTCGCTCCTGATGGCGGCCATCGCGGCCTGGGGATTTGCGGCGACGGCGAAGCGAGCGTAGCTGCCGTAGGGTGGGCAAAGGCGCTCTTGCGCCGTGCCCACCATCTTTCCACGCTTGTGACAGAAGTGGTGGGCACGCTTTCGCTTTGCCCACCCTACGGCAGCTCGCTACGGCAGCTCGCTAGGGCAGCTCGTGATTGGTTAGTCGTCCACGTCGTCCTGCGGGCGTCCGAACAGGTGCACGATGCCGGGGGTCGCGATGGTCACGAACACGAAGCGCGACAGATGATGCGCGCCGACGAAGATCGGATCGATGTGCAAGGTGAGCGCCAGCGCCAGCATGGCGTCCATCGCGCCCGGTGCAAAGGCGACGACCACGTCGGAAAACTTCACCTGCGTCGTCGCGACCACGATGCCGACGAAGATCGCCGAGACCAGGATCGCCACGGCGAATGAGCCGAGTGCGGCGTTGATGTGGCCGGCGAGCGTCTTCACCTTCATCCGCGCAAAGCGGCTGCCGATCAGGGCGCCGATGCCGATCAGCGCGACGCCGCGCACCCAGTTCGGCAGGCCGCCTTCGATCCAGCCGCCGCCATGCAGCACGCTGGAGGCGATCATCGCACCGAACATCCAGCTCGCCGGAAATTTGATCAGCCGCAGCACCAGCGAGAGTGCCAGCGATGCGATCACGAGGACGAATAGTTCTGATGGCGAGGCGATCGTCGTCGTCATCGACGGGGCGGCCGAGGGCGCAACGCCGGCCAGCGCCAGCACCAGCGGCAGCGCCGCGGTGAGGATGATGACGCGCATGGTCTGCACCACGGCGATGCCCGGCAGATCCGCGCCGCGCTCGACCGCCAGAATCGTGATCTGCGACAGCGCGCCGGGGCTGCCGGCGAGGAGCGCCGAGGTACGGTCCCAACCATGGACGCGCTGCAGATAATAGCTCGAGCCGAAGGTCGCGCAGAACGTGGCGGCGGCGAGTAGCGCAATGGTGAAGGGATAGGCGCTGACCTGCTGTATCAGGTGCTTTGACACCACCGAGCCGATCGAGATGCCGAGCAGAACCAGCACGGTCTGGGTCAGGATCGCCGGCATGGCGAGCTGGCGGCCGGCAATCGCCGCGATCCCGACCGCGATCATCGCCCCCGAAATCAGCCCGCCCGGCAGGTTGGCGAACAGGAACACGAGGCCGCCAATCGTGCCGATGACGAGCGTCTCGACCGCGCTGCGGATCGCGGCACGGGAGGGCAGCTCAAAGGGCAGGGAGGCGGTGATTTGCTTCACGCCGCCTTATGGCAAATCGCACCCGCGCGCACAATTGCGGCCAGCGAATGCCGCAAATGCGCAGCCCTCCCCGCAGCGCGAGGGCGGGGAATTGCAATGGGATTACTTCGCCTTGTCGGCGGGAGCAGCGGTGCCAGCCGTCGCGGTCTTGATGCATTCGGAGCGGAATTTCTTGCGCTCCTTGCCATGCAGGCCCTTGGCATCCGCCTGCTTGGAGCATTCGAGCGACTCGGCCGAGCGCTCCTTCGCCGGCTTCTTCTCGGTGGTGGCCGCCGTGGCGGTGGTCTTTGTATCAGTCTTGGCGGCCGGCGCGGCGGTCTGGGCGAATGCGGTGCCGGTGGCAAGGAGCGAAGCGAGGGCGACGGCGGCGAGGCGCGAAGTGAAGGTCATGGCGTTGAACTCTTTTTCTTCGGAATAACGAGGCGCGCGAGGCTCGGCCCGCGATGCTGAACGCCACATGAATGATCGACGCCGCGCGATCACTAAATTTTGGTACCGAAAAGCATCGCTTCCTTGTCGGGAGCCGCCGACACGCTAGGATAGTGATCTCAATTTGCTTCCCTTTGGGGGAGCCAAGGAGGAGACCAGGGATGACCATTCAAGCAAAGTTGTTGTGCGCGGTTGCGGTGTCGGGTTTTGCGGCGTTGATCGTCACGGCCCCGGCGCAGGCGCTGACCTCGCAGGAATGCAGTGCGAAGTACCAGGCGGCCAAGAAGGACGGCACGCTCGGCACCATGAAGTGGAATGACTTCCGCAAGGCCCAGTGCGGCGCGGATGCGACGGCTGCTACGCCAGCCGCCGCCCCGGCTGCGCCCGCGGCTCCCGCCGAGCCGAAGCAGGCCAAGAAGGAAGCGGCGCCGGCTGCGGCTCCCGCGCCGACGCTGCCGGCCGGCCCCGCGATCTATCCGAACGCGGTCGATCCGAAATACGCCAAGGAGACCGCCGGCAAGGCCCGCCTCCACACCTGCGTCGACCAGTACAATGCCAACAAGGCGACCAACGGCAATGGTGGCATGAAGTGGATCGAGAAGGGCGGCGGCTACTATTCGGAATGCAACAAGAAGCTCAAGGGCTCTGCTTAAGCCCTGACGTGGTCCAGTGATGCAATGGCCGGAGCAACGCTCCGGCCATTCGTTTTAGTCCAACAGCTTCTCGGCAGACTTCGCCACGAGCTGCGCGCGCTTGCGCGGGCTGCGCTCGAACAAGAGGCCTTGGCCGAAGATGAAGCAGTAGAACAGGAACGCCTGCGCATCGGCTTCCTCGGGTGCGAGCCCGGTGGCGCGATAGAGCTCGGCGACGTTCTTCAGGCGCGCCGCGTCCACGCTCGCGACCGCTGCCGCGGCATTGTCGTCCGAGCGCGCCCATTGCCGGATCGCGAGCTCGATCGCCATGCCTTCCGGGTTCATCCGTTCCGAGTAGAGTTGGATCAGCGCCTTCAGCCGGTCGCGAGCGGTTTGACCCTCGAGGCTCGTCTGCTGCGCGATCGCGGCCGTTCGTCCCTCCCGCCAGCGCTCCAGCATTGCCGCGAGCAGCGCCGCACGGTCGGCGAAACGGCGGTAGAAGCCACCCTTGGTGACGCCGAGATTCTTGGCGAGCACCTCGACCCGCACCCCCTCGACGCCTGACGCCGCGAGCTCCCTGAAGCCGGCCTCGACCCAGACATCGCCCCTGCCGTCGCTCATGAAGCCTCACCGATTCTTGATACGGTACCGTATTGCTAACGCGCCGGACGCTTGATACGCTACCGTATCAACAGTGATAAGGGCGGGAATTGCGATGCGGGAGGAGGCGACCTATCGCGGCACGGTCTATCCGTGGCAGTGCGATCACGTCGGCCACATGAACATCATGTGGTATGTCGGCAAATTCGACGAGGCGAACTGGAATCTGTTCGCGCGCCTCGGCCTGACACCAAGTTATTTGCGCACGTCCGGCCGCGGCATGGCGGCGGTGCAGCAGAACATCAGCTACAAGCGCGAGCTGCTCGCCGGTGACATTGTCGAGGTCAGAAGCGTGCTTCTCGAGGTCCGCGAAAAACTGATCCGCTTCCGGCACGACATGAGCAATGTCGAAACCAGCGAGATCGCCGCGAGCTGCGAGATCACCGCCGTCCACATGGACCGTGCCGCGCGCAAATCGGCGCCGTTTGAAGCCTTCATCAGCGAGACCGCGCTCGGGCTGCTCGCCGAACCCGCCATGGCGTAAGCGATGGCCGCGTTCGAGCCGAAGAACCCGGATTACCGCACCGCCGCGGCCACGCTGTTCGCGGCGCAGCCGGCGATGAACACGCTCGGCATTTCGCTCACAAAGCTTGCACCGGGCGAAGCGGAGCTGGCGATGAGCCATTCGCCGGCTTTCACCCAGCAGAACGGCTTTATCCATGCCGGTATCGTGACGGCGGCGCTCGACAATGCCTGCGGTGTCGCCGCCTTCACGCTGATGCCGCGCGAGGCCGACATCCTCACCGTCGAGTTCAAGACCAATCTGCTCGCACCGGCGCGCGGCAGCCGCTTCATCTTCAGGGCCGAGGTGGTCAAGCCCGGCCGCACGCTCACCTTTTGCGAGGCAAAAGCCTTCGCCGAGCGGGACGGCGCGGCGACGCTGATCGCCACCATGACGGGCACGCTGATGGCGCTGTTGCCACGGACGCCGGGCGCGGCCGCGGCATAGGCGGTCCAATCTCATCCCGCGCGCGATGACATCGCACCTTTGACCCTCTATATGAGGCGTAACAATTCGCAGGCCGGAGCCGTATCAGGCGATGATGGGACCGAAACGGGACGAGATATGACCAAATTCAGGAACGACGGCGGCCGGACGCCGACGCGACGCGGAGCCCTGACGCTGATCGGCGCGAGCGCGCTCCTTGCAGGCCTGTCCGCCCGGCCGGGGCTTGCGGCGACCAGCGACGATGACGAGGTGCTGACCGAAGCAAAAGTGCTGCGCGATCCTGATGTGCCGGTGGCCGGCAATGCCGACGGCGACATCACCATCGTCGAGTGGTCGGACTACAATTGTCCCTATTGCCGGAAGCTCGAGCCCGAGCTGCGCCAGGTCATCCAGGACGACGGCAAGGTGCGGCTGGTGATGAAGGACTGGCCGATCCTCGGTCCGGTCTCGGTGACGGCGGCGCGGATGGCGCTCGCCGCGAAATTCCAGGACAAGTACAATCAGGCGCATGACGCCATGATCGGCGTCAGCTCGCGACTGACCGAGGCGCGCATCAACGAGCTTTTGGCAGGCGCGGGCGTCGACATGGACCGCCTCAAGCGCGACCTCCCGGCGCGCGCCAAGGACATCGACGCGATCCTCAAGCGCAACAACGATCAGGCCGAGGCCTTTGGCTTCCGCGGCACGCCCTCGTTCATCGTCGGAAAATTCCGCGTCCCGGGCGTGCTCTCGATGGCGGATTTCGAGCATGCGATCGCCGACGCGCGCAAGGCGAAGGCGACCAAGAGCAACTGAGCTCGACGAGACATGACAGAGGCGCCGTCGCTCATCACGACGGCGCCTCTTTCATTTGCGACAGCGACTTACTTCGACGAAATCCTCACCCAGTCCTTGTGCGCGCGATCACGCAGCGCATCGAAATCGGCCTTGGCGACGTCCCAGTTGACGATGGTGCGATTGCTGGTCGCGACCTGGCCATTGGCGACCGACGAGGTCTGCATGGAATCGTAGATATAGACGCCGACGCCAAGCAGCAGGGCGCCAAGGATCATTCCAAGAAACATTCTCATAGCAAGCCTCCGGTGACCGGCAACAACGCCGGCCCTCAGCGATGGTTCCCACGGCACTGCGGCGAGTATGAGGTGAACCCGTTCATCCGCCATTCAACCATTGCAGCAACTCCGCATTGATCTCGCGCGGATAGCAATGGCGCGCTGCCGATGTCGGCAAATTCAAGTCAAGGCAGCCGGCAATCGTGGCTAAAGCGGTGCACATCGGCTATAATCATGGGGATGACCAACGATGCTTCCAAGAACCTGATCGACAGCCTCGGTCGCAAATATCTGTGGTGGCGTCCGGTGGACGGCCAGGCGTTTCCCGACGATCGCATTATTGCGCAGGTCATGAACCTCGGCACATATGACGACATTCTCGCGCTCGAGACGGCATTCGGCCAGGCACGCCTCGCTGCCATCATGGTTCATGCGGGGCCAGGTTGGTTCAACGACCGCTCCTGGGAATTTTGGCGTGGGCGACTGACGTTTGCGATTGGAGCAGCGATTCCCGCCAGAGCGCCGCGAAGGGCGTTTGATGCAGCAACGTCTTGAACCGAATTTTGCCGTTTTGCCGGCGGCACAGCGCGAACTCTGGCCGTTGCTTGCCCCGTCGCCCGGATTCAACTTCGTCCTCTACGGCGGAACGGCGGTTGCGCTTCAGCTCGGCCATCGCGAATCGCTCGACTTCGACTTCTTTCGCTCCGGTCCGCTGGACAAGGATGAAATCCGTGCGCAATTCGGTTTCGTGAGCGGAGCAGCCATCCTTCAGGATGCTCCAAACACATTGGTTGTTCTTGCGCAGATGCCGTCCGGGTCGGTGAAGGTTTCTTTCTTCGGAAGCATCAGGTTTGGCCGCATCAACAACCCGCTGCAAAGTGCTGACGGGACGTTGTTAGTGGCCTCGCTTGAGGATCTCCTGGCGACGAAGTTGAAAGCAACGCTCGATCGGGCGGAGGCCAAAGACTACCGGGACATTGCCGAGATGATTTCCGCCGGGGTGTCGCTGCCGCGTGCGCTCTCCGCATTCTCCCAGATGTTCGCAGGTGAGCCGGCGCAAGTGTTGCGAGCGATCGGTTTTTTCGAGGACGGCGATCTGAGCAGTCTGAATGACGTCGATCGGAAGACCTTGCGGGATGCCAGAGATCGCGTCGGCCAGTTACCCGAGGTGCTCATCAAGAAAGGGCTCCGATAACGACGATCAGGTCCCGTTCAACCATTGCAGCAACTCCGGATTGATCTCGCGCGGATAGCAATGGCTGAGATCGTCGATCTCGCGGTAGCTGACTTTGGCGCCGGCGGCGGACAGCGCGCTCTGCGTCTGGCGTGCGACCTGCACCGGAAACATCCAGTCGAGCTTGCCGTGGGTGATGAAGACCGGCAGGCCCTGCAGCCGCGAGGCGTCTGCCATTTCAGCCATCAGCGGATGAAAGGTCGCCGAGACAGGTGCGAGATGCGTGAAGGGCGAGGCGGCATCGAGCCCGCTGACATAGCAGAAGGTGCCGCCGTCGCTCATGCCTGACATCAGCATCCTCGCGGGATCCACGTTGTAGCGGCTGCGGACGTTTTCGAGGATTCGTGTCAGATTGGGCGTATCGGTGTCGTCGCCCATCAGCGCCCAGGTCGGCCCTGTCGCGGTGGGTGCGACCAGGATCGTGCCAAAACTGCGGGCGTCGCGCAGCCAGCTCCACAGAAAGCCGCGGCCATTGCCGCTGCCGCCATGCAGCGCCATCACCAGCGGCCAGGCGCGATCGTCGCTGTAGTACTCCGGCACGTAAAGCGAAAACCCGCCGCGGCTGCCGGGCTCGTTGGCATCGTGGAAAATGCCGGCCTGCTCGCCGGCTGTCTCCGCAAGCCGTGTCAGCAATGCTTCGTCGTCGCGTGTCGCGGCATTGAGGAAGAAGCTGCTGATCGGCGGGAATTTTTGCGCGAGCGGATAGAGCGCCTCCTGCGCGCGGGGGACATGGCGCAACGCGCGGAACACCGCGACGAGGTCGCCCTGGCCGCGCTGGACCGTGCGCAGCCCGGCGAAGGCCGCGAGCGTCTCGTCGCAGGCCCGATCGATCCGGCCGCGCATCTCCGCAAAGGCCGGCGGCCATTCGCCGAGGCGCGAACGCGCCGCTTGCAGCGCGTCGTCAGGCGCTTCGATCGCCTGCATGACGGAGTCGAACGCCGGCGGATGCAAATTGCGCGCGACGAAGCCGAGCCCTTCCAGCGCGTTGAGCAAAGGCGGCAGGATGGCCACGATGTCGTCAACCACGGCCTCGCTCATGACGGCTCCTCCGCGGTTCGGCCGTGACCGGCGCTCTGGCGATTCAATGCAGTTTCGGCTGCTTCAGCAGCTTGAAGCGGTCGGTCGACGTCACTGTCACGTCGAAGGTGACACCTTCATGATGGACGGTGAGCGGCACATCG
Organism: Bradyrhizobium guangdongense; assembly: GCF_006483445.1. Lineage (GTDB taxonomy): Bacteria > Pseudomonadota > Alphaproteobacteria > Rhizobiales > Xanthobacteraceae > Bradyrhizobium > Bradyrhizobium guangdongense_A. The sequence continues at coordinate 53,280 of NZ_PPPT01000153.1, forward strand.
ACGCCGGCGTCGCCGAGCGACCACATCCTGCGATAAAAGTCCGTCTGGCTCGTCACCTTCTCGCCGTCGACGGCCAGGATCACGTCGCCGGTCTTGAGCTCGGCGCGCGCCGCAGGGCCATTGGAGGAGATGCCGATCACCACGACGCGGTTGTCGACCTCGGTCGAGAACAGGCCGAGCCAGGGGCGCGAGGGCTTGTTGACGCGGCCATATTTACGCAGATCGTCGAGGATCGGCTTCAACAGGTCGATCGGCACGATCATGTTGACATTCTCGGCCTTGCCGTCGCGCTCGCGCTCGAGCTGCAGGGAGCCGATGCCGATCAGCTCGCCGCGCTCGTTGATCAGCCCGGTGCCGCCCCAGTTCGGATGCCCGGGGAAGGTGAAGAGCGCCTCGTCCAGCAGATATTCCCAATAGCCGGCAAACTCCTGCTTCGCCACGATCTGGCTCGCGACCGAGCGCGTGCGTCCGCCGGCGCCGCCGATCACGACGCGATCGCCGATCCGCGTCGCCGCGGACGAGCCGAGCGGGATCGGCTCGAGGTCGAGACGGCCGAGCGCCTGCACCAGGCCGAAACCGGTGACCGAATCGAAGCCGAGCGCATGCCCTTGCACGACGCGTCCGTCGCCGAGGTGCAGCCACACCGCCTCAGCCTCGGTGATGAGGTAGCCGATGGTGAGCACCAGCCCTTCATCGATCACGACGCCGTTGCCGGCGCGCTCGGTGCCGAGCGTCTCGGCGCTGAAGGCGTCCGACGGGACGATGGAATGCAGGCCGACGACGGAGGACAGCACGCGGTCGAGATCGAAGGCGTACTCGCTCGCGCGGGGCTGATGTGCCGGCGGCACTCTCCATTCGGTCATGGCGGGCATGGAGTTCTCCTGGGCCTGTTGTTCATGTGACGCGACCTGCGACGCGCGAACGATTGATAATCTAAGCCGCGAACCGCCGTCTTGAAAGACCGCCGGAACCGTTGCCCCTGCGAATTGATGAGCCATCACATGTCCTGGCGTGCAGCCCCAGCCGCATGGCTGATGCTCCAGCGGGCGCTAGGCGCGGCCAATCGAAGCTGCTAACCGTTGTTGCTTCGTTTTGACTGGGATCACGGACCGAAGCATGGACAACCGCAGTGACATCTGGCGCGGCATTGACACGATCAAGGCGCGCTTCATCGACTTGAGCGACAAGGTCTGGGGCATGCCGGAGGTGTGCTACACCGAGGCGCGCTCCGCCGCCGAGCATCTCGCCGAGCTGCGGCATCAGGGCTTTCGCATCACCGAGAACGTTGCCGGCATTCCCACCGCGCTGATGGGCGAATGGGGCGCGGGCGGGCCGGTCATTGCCTTTCTCGGCGAATATGATGCGTTGCCGGGGTTGAGCCAGGAGGCAGGCGTTGCCGAGCATCGTCCGGTCGAGACCGGCGGCCACGGCCATGGCTGCGGCCATAATTTGCTGGGTTCGGCGGCGCTGCTTGCCGCCACGGCCGTGAAGGACTGGCTCGCCGAGAACAAGGTGCCCGGCCGCGTCCGTTACTATGGCTGTCCCGCCGAAGAGGGCGGCGCGGCCAAGGCCTTCATCGTCCGCAGCGGCGGTTTTGAGGACGCCGACATCGCCATCACCTGGCATCCGCACAGTTTTTGGGAAGTGGCGGTGACGCCGTCGCTGGCCAACACGCGCGCCGACTTCATCTTCACCGGCCGCACCTCGCATGCGGCGGCCTCGCCGCATCTCGGCCGTTCCGCGCTCGACGCAGTCGAGCTGATGAATGTCGGCGTCAACTACATGCGCGAGCACATGCCGAGCGATGCGCGCGTGCATTACGCGCTGCTCGATACCGGCGGCATCGCGCCCAACGTGGTGCAGGCCCATGCGCGCGTGCGCTATTCGATCCGCGCCCGCGACCTGCCGGGCATGAACGAGCTGGTCGGCCGCGTCAGGAAGATCGCGGAGGGCGCCGCGCTGATGACCGAGACCAAGGTCGAGATGAAGATCATCTCCGCGGTCTCCAACATCATGCCCAACGCTCCCCTGGAGCACGCGCTGCACGAGGTGATGGAAGAGCTCGGCCCGCCGCATTTCGACGAGGCGGACAAGGCTTTTGCCTCCGACATCCGCGCGACCTTGAGCGACAAGGACATCGCGTCGGTCTACTACGCGATCGGCATGGAGCCGACCGAGCGGCCGCTCGCCGACTTCCTGGTGCCGCTCGATGCCAAGCGCAATCCGCTGGTCGGCTCGACCGATGTGGGTGACGTGAGCTGGGTCGTCCCGACCGTGCAGGTCCATGCACCGACGGTTGCAATCGGCACGCCGTTCCACACCTGGCAGGTGGTGGCGCAGGGCAAGAGCCCGCATGCCCACAAGGCCATGGTGCAGGCCGCCAAGGCGATGGCCGGTCTCGGCATCAAGGCGCTGACCGAGCCGGACCTGATCGCGGCCGCCAAGGCGGACCTGAAGAATCGCACGGCCCGCACGCCCTATGTCTGCCCGATGCCGGACAATGTTGCACCGCCGCTGGATATGTCCATTGCCTGAGATCGAGCGGAAGCGGTCTCGATACTTCGTCTGATCCGGCGAACAAATTTTTCGCAGTGCAGCGCGGCGGGAAGCGATTTTTCCCGCCGTATTGCTGAACCGGTAGGCGCCGGATCGCGATTTTGCCCAACAGACAGCCAGAAGACCGTTTGCATACACACAGTCGCAGTTGACGCGCAGCCCATTCGGTGTGCCATCTATTGCCAGCCAACCCGGCGGCCGGCCATCGGCCGCCTGCATCCATTCAGGGAACCAGACGGGGGACAACCATGCTGGACAAAGAACTGCGTTCGATGATCGGAAAAGTGAAGGACGGGCGGATGGATCGCCGCGCCTTCATCAAGCGTCTGGCGGCGATCGGCCTGACTGCGCCGATGGCGAACCAGCTCCTTGCCATCGGCGGCGTTGCCATGGCCCAGAGCCCCGCGCCCTATCCGCCGACCAAGCGTGGCGGCGGCGGTCCGCTGAAGCTGTTGTGGTGGCAGGGGCCGACCCTGCTCAATCCGCATTTTGCCACCGGCACCAAGGACCAGGACGGCTCGCGCCTGTTCTACGAGCCGCTTGCGAGCTGGGACGCCGATGGCAACCTCAATCCCATTCTTGCCGCCCAAATTCCGTCGGTCCAGAACGGCGGCCTCGCCGCCGACGCCAAGTCGGTGACCTGGAAGATCAAGCCCGGCGTCAAATGGCACGACGGCAAGCCGCTGACGGCCGACGACTTCGTGTTCACCTGGGCCTATGCCAGCGATCCCGCCACGGCGGCCGTGTCCGTCAGCACCTACGCCGACATGACCGTCGAAAAGATCGACGACCTTACCATCCGCATCCTGTTCAAGAATCCCACGCCGTTCTGGGCCAATGCCTTCGTCGGCGCCTATGGCTGCGTTCTCCCGAAGCATTTGTTTGCGGACTTCAAGGGCGGTAAATCCCGCGAGGCGCCGAACAATCTGGCGCCGGTTGGTACCGGCCCCTACAAGTTCGTCGAGTTCAAACCGGGCGACGTCGTCCGCGGCGAGCTCAACCCCGACTATCACATGCCGAACCGTCCGTATTTCGACACGATCGAGATGAAGGGCGGCGGCGATGCCGTCTCGGCGGCGCGCGCGGTGATCCAGACCGGCGAATATGATTTCGGCTGGAACATGCAGGTCGAAGACGACGTGCTGCTGCGCCTGGAGAAGGGCGGCAAGGGCAAGACCTCATACGCCGTGGGCGGCGATATCGAATTCATCGCGCTCAACTTCACCGACCCCAACACCGAGGTCGACGGTGAGCGGTCCTCGATGAAGACCAAGCATCCCATCCTCTCGGATCCGGCGGTGCGCAAGGCGCTTGCCATGTTGGTCGACCGCGACTCCGTCAAGAAGGCGATCTACGGTCGCGCCGGACGCACCACCGCGAACTATCTCAACGGTCCGGAGAAGTTCGCCTCGAAGAACACCACCTGGGAGTTCAACGTCGAGAAGGCCGCGAAGATGCTGGACGACGCCGGGTGGAAGGTCGGTTCCGACGGCATCCGGGAAAAGGACGGCAAGAAGTTCAAGCTGCTCTATCAAACCTCGACCAACGGTCCGCGACAGAAGACCCAGGCCATCGTCAAGCAGGCCTGTCAGAAGGCCGGCATCGACGTCGAGCTGAAGTCGGTCGTGGCCTCCGTGTTCTTTTCCTCCGACGTCGCCAACCCCGACACCTATTCCAAGTTCTATGCCGACATCGAGGAGTTCCAGATCCCGATGACCCAGCCGGATCCCGCTCTGCACATGCGGCGGTATATCTCGGCCAACGTCGCCACCAAGGAGAACAAGTGGCAGGGTCAGAACTTCCCGCGCTACGTCAACAAGGACTATGACGCGGCGATCGCGGCGGCGGAAACCGAAACCGATCCGGTCAAGCGCGCGGCGCTCTACATCAAGTGCAACGACATGCTGTGGCAGGACACGGTGTTCATTCCGGTGATGCACCGCCTCAAGGTGGAGGCCGCTTCGAACTCGCTGCGCCCGGCTATCAGCGGCTGGGCCAACGAGACCGACAACATCCAGGACTGGTACCGCGAAGCCTGAGGAACCGGGTCAAGGTCCCCTCATGAGTCAGTTCATCCTGCGTCGCCTCCTGATCGCGGTGCCGAGCCTGCTCGGCATTTCGCTCGTGCTGTTCGTCGTGCTGGCGCTCGCGCCGGGCGACCCGTTCTCGGAGCTGGCGACCAATCCGAACGTCCCGCCCGAAGTGCAGGCCGCGCTTCGGGCCAAGTTCGGCCTCGACGATCCCATCTATCTTCGCTACCTGAGCTGGCTCAACGCCATGGTGCACGGCGACTGGGGCTTCTCCTTCGTCAGCCGGATGAACGTCGACACGCTGATCCTCCAGCGCCTGCCGACCACGCTCTACGTGATCGGCTCCTCGCAGATCCTGGCGCTGTGCGTCGCGATTCCCGTCGGGGTCTATGCGGCGACGAAGCCCTATTCGGTGTTCGACCAGATCGCCAACGCACTTGCGTTCATCGGCTTCTCGCTGCCGACCTTCTTCACCGGCATCCTGTTCATCCTGATCTTCTCGGTGACGCTGGACTGGCTGCCCTTCGTCTACTCGACCGACATCAAGGCGTCGGGCTTCCGCTGGGTGCTCGAGATGATCCGGCAGGCGATCATGCCGGTGATGGTGCTCGGCCTGTTCCAGGCCGCGTCCATGACGCGCTTCGTGCGCTCGGCCATGCTCGACGTCATCAGGCTCGACTATGTCACCACGGCGCGGGCCAAGGGCCTCGGCCAGGCCAAGGTGATCGTCAAGCATGTGATGCGCAACGCCATGATTCCGGTGGTCACCCTCATCGCGCTCCAGCTGCCCGCGGTGTTCGGCGGCGCCATCGTCACCGAGCAGATCTTTCGCATCCCGGGTATCGGCTCCCTGCTGATCTCCTCGATCCTTTCCAACGACACGCCGGTGGTGATGGCCGTGGCCTTCGTCTTCTCGTGTCTGGTGGTGGCCTTCAACCTCATCGCGGACATCCTTTATGGCTGGCTTGACCCTCGCATCTCCCTCCGCTGAGCGGGGCGTCTACTCGCCCTGGCGCGAGATGTGGCGGCGCTATCGCCGCCACAAGCTCGCCGTCGTCAGTGCGTTCCTGCTGCTGGTGCTGATCCTGGCGGTGGTGGTCGGTCCCTTCGTCTGGCGCGTCAAGATCAACGACATCGACATCGTCGCCGGCATGCAGGGGCCGTCGTTCGCCCATCCCTTCGGCACCGACGATCTCGGCCAGGACATTCTGGCACGCATGATCTATGGCGGGCGCATCTCGCTCGCGGTCGGCCTCGCCGCGATGCTGGTCTCCGTGATCGTCGGCGTGCTGGTCGGCGCGCTCGCCGGCATGTCGCGCGGTGCGCTCGGTCACGGGTTGATGTGGATGACGGATTTGTTCCTGTCGCTACCGCAACTGCCGCTGCTGCTCCTGCTCATCTATCTCTTCCGCGACGGCCTGAAGTCGGCGTTCGGCCCCGAGGGCGGCATCTTCATCCTGATCGTGCTGGTCATCGGCGGCTTGCGCTGGATGCCGGTCGCCCGTCTGGTGCGCGCGCAATTCCTCTCGCTGCGCGAAAAGGAGTTCGTCGAAGCCGCGCGCGCGCTCGGCGCCAGTCCGCTGCGCCAGGTGGTGCGGCACATCCTGCCCAATGCCGTCGGCCCGGTGATCATCGCGGGCACGATCGACGTCGCGGCCGCCATCATCGCGGAATCGACGCTGTCCTTCCTCGGCCTCGGCTTCCCGCCGGACACCCCGACCTGGGGACGGCTGCTGTTCGACGCCAAGGATTTTCTCGACATCGGTCCGCACTGGGCGCTGTTCCCGGGCGGCGCGATCTTCATCGCGGTCGTCGCCATCAACTTCATCGGCGACGGCCTGCGTGACGCGCTCGACGCACGGCGGGTCATCTGATGGCCCCGCTGCTCGAGATCAGGGGCCTGAAAACCCACTTCGCCACCGACGACGGCATTCTCCAGGCCGTCGACGGCGTCGACATCTCCATCAACAAGGGCGAGACGCTCTGCGTCGTCGGCGAATCCGGCTGCGGCAAGACCGTGACGGCGATGTCGATCCTGAAGCTGATCGCGATGCCGCCCGGCCGCATTGTTGCCGGCGAGATCAAGTTCGAGGGCCGCGACCTCGTGCCGCTCACGAGCAACCAGCTCGACGACATCAGGGCCAAGGAGATCGGCTTCATCTTCCAGGAGCCGATGACCTCGCTCAATCCGGTGCTCACCGTCGGCGAGCAGATCGCCGAGAGCCTGCGTCGCCACGAAGGCCTGTCGCAAAAGGACGCGATCGCCCGCACCGTCGAGATGTTGAAGCTGGTGCAGATCCCCAACGCCGAAGGCCGCGTGCACAATTATCCGCACCAGTTCTCCGGCGGCATGCGCCAGCGCGTCATGATCGCCATGGCGCTCGCCTGCAAGCCAAAGCTCATCATCGCCGACGAGCCGACCACCGCGCTCGACGTCACCATCCAGGCGCAGATCCTCGATCTGCTCCAGGACATGAAGGATCGCTTCGGCATGGCGGTGATGCTGATCACCCACGCCATGGGCGTCGTCGCCGAGACCGCGCAGCGCGTCGTCGTGATGTATGCCGGCAAGGTGGTGGAGGAAGCGGCCGTCGACGATCTCTTCGGCGATCCCCGTCATCCCTACACGCAGGGCCTGATCCGCTCGATCCCGCGCATCGATCTCGACAGCGCGCACAAGACGCGGCTCGAGACGATCGGCGGCACGGTGCCGATCCTGATCGATCCGCCGGTCGGCTGCCGCTTCGCGCCGCGCTGCAAGTTCGCGATGGATGTCTGCACCGAGAAGGAGCCGCTGCTGCGCGAGGTCACGCCCGGCCACCGCATGGCCTGTCATCTCGGAGACGTTACGGTGACGGGAGTTGCGTCATGAGCGAACCCCTGCTGCGCGTCTCCGGCCTGAAGAAGCACTTTCCCGTGCTCGGCGGCATCCTGTCGCGCCAGGTCGGCAGCGTCTATGCCGTGGACGGCGTCTCGTTCTCCGTCAATCGCGGCGAGACACTCGGGCTGGTCGGCGAATCCGGCTGCGGAAAATCCACCACGGGCCGCTGCGTGCTGCGCCTGATCGAGCCGACCGAAGGCGAGGTGGTGTTCGACGGCCAGGACGTGCGCGGCCTCAGCGGGAACGATCTGCGCGCGCTGCGGCGCCAGATGCAGATCGTGTTCCAGGATCCGTTCGCCTCGCTCAATCCGCGCATGACGGTCGGTGCGATCCTTGGCGAGGCCTTCATCATCCACAATCTGGCGTCCTCGGCGCAGGAGCGCGACGATCGCGTCGCGAGCCTCCTCGTCAAGGTCGGGCTGAAGGCGGATCACATGCGCCGCTACCCGCATGAATTCTCCGGCGGCCAGCGCCAGCGCATCGTCATCGCCCGCGCGCTCGCGGTCGAACCGAAGCTGATCGTCTGCGACGAGCCGGTCTCGGCGCTCGACGTCTCGATCCAGGCCCAGGTCATCAATTTGCTGGAAGACCTGCAGGCCGAGCTGAACCTGACCTATCTGTTCGTCGCGCACGATCTTTCCGTCGTCGAGCACATCTCCGACCGTGTCGCGGTGATGTATCTCGGCCGCATCGTCGAGATCGCCAAGGCGAGCGACCTCTACCGCAACCCGCAGCATCCCTACACCAAGGCGCTGCTGTCGGCGGTGCCGGTGCCCGATCCCAAGCTGAAGCGCGAGCGCATCCGTTTGAAGGGCGACGTGCCGAGCCCGATGAAGCCGCCGCAGGGATGTCACTTCCACACCCGCTGCCCGATCGCCCAGCCGCAATGCTCGCAGAGCGCCCCGGTGCTCCGGGAAGGCGCCGGCGGCCACGCCGTGGCCTGCCATCTCGCGTAACCCACCCTACGGGACCCAGCTTGGCGGAAGCGCCTCACGCCTCCAGCGTGAAGCCGACGCGCAGCGTGACCTGGTAGTGGCGGACGGTGCCATTCTCGATATGGCCGCGTGTCTGGACGACCTCGAACCACTTCATCTCGCGAATGGTTTTTGCGGCGCGGCTGACCGCGTTCTGGATCGCGTCCTCGATCGATTTCTCCGACGACCCGACGAGTTCGAGGATCTTGTAGACGTGGTCCTTCTCGGACGAAGCAGGCATGGCGAACCTCCGTTGCAGGTGGGTAGCGCGGGCGGGATTATCGCTCCGCAGGGGAGGTCGAGTCCATCGCGCCGGACGCCGGGGGTGAACGGGTGTCGTGCCGCTCCGGTTCCTCGCGGCGCATTTGCGAAATGCCCGCATGCATCGCGACAGGTGGAGCGATAGCCCGTTGCCTGCTAAGCGCTCCGCATGGACGCGACCGGGCGCGACAGATCGATCGGCTTCATCTGCTTGGGCGTGACGGCTTGCGGCTGGGCGCTGAACTGGCCGCTGATGAAGCTGTTGCTGCAGCAATGGCCGCCCCTGTTTGCCCGCGGCCTCGCCGGGGTCTGCGCCGCGCTGATCCTGGCCATGCTGGCACGGAGCAGGGGTGAGTCGCTCAGCGTTCCACGCGAGGCGGTGCCGCGGCTGCTGTTTGCCACCTTCACCAACGTGTTCGCCTGGATGGGGTTTGGCACCATGGCGATGAAGTACGTCACGGTGGGGGAGGGCGCGTTGCTCGCCTACACCATGCCGATCTGGGCCATGCTGTTCGCCTGGCCGGTGCTGCAGATGCGGCCGACGGTGCGAGACATTCTGGCGCTGGTGCTCGGCGTCACCGGTGTGGCGCTGCTGCTCAGCGGCAACGGCTTTGCGTTCGGAGCGGACAAGCTGTTCGGCATCGCGCTGGCGCTGTCCTGCGCCATCCTGTTCGCGCTCGGCAACGTGCTCAATCGCAAGCAATTGCCGATGCCGCCGCTCGCTGTCGTCACCTGGCAGGTCGGGCTCGGGTGCCTGGCGATGCTGATCCTCGGCGTGCTGTTCGAGCAGCCGAACGTCACGGCGATCACGCCGCTCGGCATCGGCTGCTTCGTCTACATGACGCTGGTCCCGATGGGCGTCTGCTACGTCACCTGGTTCGAGACGCTGCGCCGCCTGCCGCCGACATCGGCCTCAACCGGCATGCTGCTCGTGCCCGTGATCGGCGTCGTCTCGGCCGCGATCATCCTCGGCGAACCCTTGGGCGTGCGCGAGATCGCGGCCATGGTGCTGACGCTCGGCGGCGTCACGCTGGCGCTACAGAAGACGTAAGATTATTCGGCGGGCTTGCCGGAGCGGCCGCGTTTGGCGGCTTGGACTAGCTATCCTGGGCTTGCGCCTCACGCGCCAGCCGTTCGGCTCTTAGCCGTTCCTTGTTGGCATAGAAGGCCTTCTGAGCGGCCTCGTGATCGCGCATCGCCTTCTCGGCGTCGGCGCGACGTTGCTCGTCACGGGCCTTGCGCTGTTCGGGGGTGAGGATGCGAGGGGAATGTGCCAAGGTTTCATTTGTCATGGCCTGATAACGCCCGAGCGGCCAAAAGGTTGCCCGCCGGTGTTCCCGGTTACCTTTCGCCGGTTCGATTTGTTTCGGGCGACGTGGAATAAATCGCAACGCGAGTTTTCATCCCTCTGCACGCGATCCGCGTCGAAGCGTCGCAGCGGGCGGAACTTCCTTGCTAAAGCCGGGCGCAAGTCTTTGTCTTCTCCCCACAAAAATGGCGTGATCCGCAATGGATCGCGCTGAAAAACGGGAGGACATCATGACCAAGACGAGCAAGGACGGCGCGTCCACGCGTCGCCGTTTCCTCAAGACTGCGGCCGCAGGCGCCGCCGCCACGGTCGCCGCGCCGACCATCGTCAGCGCGCAAGGTGCCATCAGCATGCGCTGGCAGAGCACCTGGCCGGCGAAAGACATCTTCCACGAATACGCGCTCGACTTCGCCAAGAAGGTCAACGACATGACCGGCGGCGACCTCAAGATTGAGGTGCTGCCGGCTGGCGCCGTGGTGCCGGCCTTCGGCCTGCTCGACGCCGTCTCCAAGGGCACGCTCGACGGCGGCCATGGCGTGCTCGCCTATCACTACGGCAAGCAGAACGCGCTCGCGCTCTGGGGCTCGGGCCCCGGCTATGCGATGGACGCCAACATGCTGCTGTCCTGGCACAAATACGGCGGTGGCAAGGAGCTGCTGGAAAAGCTCTACGCCTCGATCGGCGCCAACGTCGTCTCGTTCCCTTATGGGCCGATGCCCACCCAGCCGCTCGGCTGGTACAAGAAGCCGGTGACCAAGGCGGAGGATTTCCAGGGCTTGAAATTCCGCACCGTCGGCATCTCCATCGACGTGTTCACCGGCCTGGGTGCCGCGGTCAACGCGCTGCCGGGCGGTGAAATCGTCTCGGCGATGGACCGCGGCCTGCTGGACGCCGCCGAGTTCAACAATGCGAGCTCGGACCGCGTGCTCGGCTTCCCCGACGTCTCCAAGGTCTGCATGCTGCAGAGCTATCACCAGAACGCTGAGCAGCTCGAGATCATGTTCAACAAGACCAAGTTCGACGCGCTGCCGGAGAAGATGCGGTACATCATCACCAATGCGGTGGAGGCGGCGAGCCAGGACATGGCCTGGAAGGCGATCGACCGCTACTCCAAGGACTATGAGGAGCTGCAGACCAAGGACAAGGTCAAGTTCTACAAGACCCCGGACTCGATCCTCCAGAAGCAATTGGATGTGTTCGATGCCGTGGCGGAGAAGAAAGCGGCCGAGAATCCCCTGTTCAAGGAGATCCTGGAGTCGCAACTGGCCTTCGCCAAGCGCGCGACGCAGTGGGAGCAGGACACGGTGGTGAGCCGGCGCATGGCCTATAACCACTATTTCGGTCCGAACGCGAAGAAGAAGACCTGACCGGCTTTTTTGGGTTGTTGGAAGCGTCATCCGGGACGACAATCCCGGGTGACGCTTGTCTTTTCATCGTTCGATCATTTTGCGGACTGCTGATCTCATGAACGCGCAGCGTTTTCTCCATGCCATTGACGCCGTCAGCACCTGGACTGGCAAGGCCGCCGCCTGGCTGGTCGTGGGCCTGATGGGCCTCGTCTGTGCCGAGGTGTTCAAGCGCTACATCCTCAACATGCCGACGGCGTGGATCTTCGACGCCTCGAACATGCTGTACGGCACGCTGTTCATGGTCGCCGGTGCCTACACGCTGGCGCAGAACGCGCATGTCCGCGGCGACTTCCTCTACTCCTCGATGAAGCCGCGCACCCAGGCCACGCTGGATCTAGGCCTGTACATCCTGTTCTTCCTGCCCGGCATCGCGGCGCTGGTCTATGCCGGCTGGGACTATGCGATGGACTCCTGGCGCATCAATGAGCATTCCAACGTCACGGCGGAAGGGCCGCCGGTCTACCAGTTCAAGTTCATGATCCCGTTCGCCGGCGCGCTGGTGCTGCTGCAGGGCGCGGCCGAGATCGCGCGCTGCGTCATCTGCCTCAAGACCGGTGAATGGCCGAGCCGGTTGGCCGACGTCTCCGAGATCGACGTCATCGAGGAGCAGCTCGCGCACAGCGAACATGTCGACGACGAGGCGCGTAAGGCCGCGATCGCGCATGCGCAGAATATCGAGGAAGCCGCACGCCAGCGCGGCATGGGCGGAGATTTGCAGCGATGAGCGATCCGGCACTCGGACTCTTGATGCTGGGCCTCATCGTGGTCGTCATCATGATGGGCTTCCCCACCGCCTTCACCCTGATGGGTCTCGGCATGTTCTTCGGCTTCTTCGCCTATCACCGCGGCGGCGAAGCCTGGGGCGACAATCACATTTTCGACCTGATGGTCCAGCGCACCTACGGCGCCATGACCAACGACGTCCTGATCTCGATCCCGCTGTTCGTGCTGATGGGCTACGTGATGGAGCGCGGCGCGCTGGTCGACAAGATGTTCTATTCGATCCAGCTCGCGTTCCGCCGCGTGCCGGCCTCGCTCGCGGTGGCGACCTTGATCGTCTGCACCTTCTGGGGCATCGCGAGCGGCCTCGTCGGCGCCGTCGTGGTGCTGATGGGCGTCATCGCCTTCAACCCGATGCTGAAGGCCGGCTATGACGTCAAGCTCGCCTCCGGCGTGATCACGGCCGGCGGCACGCTCGGCATCCTGATCCCGCCCTCGGTGATGATCATCGTCTATGCCGCGGTCGCCGGGCAGTCGGTGGTGAAGCTTTACGCGGCCGCGATGTTTCCCGGCTTCTTCCTGGCCTTCCTCTATCTCGTCTACATCGTCGGCTGGGCGCTCTTGAACCCGAAGATCGCGCCGAAGCTGCCCGAGAGCGAAACCAAAGTCCCGGTGCGGCCGTGGATCTCCGACCTGCAGCACGCCTATTCGCGCAAGATGCTGCCGGCGTTCGTCGCGGCCGTGCTTGCGCCCGCGAAGGCCATGAAGCTGACCGTCGATGGCGCCCGCATCGGCTATGTCACGCTGCTGCAAAACCTCGGCTATGCGCTGGTGCCGCTCGTGCTGACCTTGGCGACGCTGTGGGCCACCTGGTGGTACGTCGTGATCCACCAGCAGCCGGATCTGCCGACGCCGGTGGCAGCCGCGACCCAGCAGCAGCAGGCGCCGCGCGCGGAGGAGACGCTGCAGCCGCTCGGCGCCGGCGCACAGGCCGTCGAGCCGGAAGAGAAGCTCGAAGAGCTCGGCGGCGCGGCCAGCCGTTCGGACAAGCCCGAAAGACGCGAACCGGAAGCGTTGCAGCAGATGGGCAGCGCCGAGCTGCGCGGCAAGGCCGCCGCCGCACCCGTCGATTCCGGGCCGCCGCCGGAGTTTTACACTTACTTCGCCTTCGTCGCCGCCATCCTCGCGCTCGTGCTGCTCTATTACTACTGGACCATGGAGGCTGAGCAGTTCGAGGTGCTGCGGCTGCTCGTGATGTCGGTGATGCCGCTCGGCATCCTCACCGTGGTGGTGCTTGCCGTGATCCTGTTCGGCATCACCACCGCGACGGAGTCAGCCGCCGTCGGCGCGGCCGGTGCCTTCCTGCTGGCGTTCCAGGCCCGCACGCTGGACTGGAAGCGCACCAAGGAAGCGGTGTTCCTGACCGCCAAGACCACATCGATGGTGTGCTGGCTGTTCGTTGGCTCCGCGCTGTTCTCGGCTGTCTTCGCCATCCTCGGCGGCCAGGCGCTGCTCGAGAGCTGGGTGCTGTCGCTCAACATGACGCCGGTGCAGTTCATGATCCTGTCGCAGGCGATCATCTTCATCCTGGGATGGCCGCTGGAATGGACCGAGATCATCGTGATCTTCGTGCCAATCTTCCTGCCGATGTTGAAACACTTCAACATCGATCCGGTGCTGTGGGGCGTGCTCGTTTTCGTGAACCTGCAGGCCGCGTTCCTGTCGCCGCCGGTGGCGATGTCGGCCTTCTACCTGAAGGGCGTCGCGCCCAAGCACGTCACGCTGAACCAGATCTTCTCCGGCATGATGCCCTATATGCTGATCGTGATCCTCTGCATGGTATTCATGTACATCTGGCCCGGCCTGACGCTGTGGCTGCCGAATTATCTGTACGGCGGATAGCGCCGTACCGGCGGAGCACCCGCGATGATGCGGGTGTCCAGGAATTGATCTTCGTCAAAACGGTCCGGCCGGCACTCCATTACGCTTTCCTTTTCTACCCAGGGCGGCAGAGCCCAGGATCATCGCCTGATCAGGCAGTCGATCGTTTTCCCCGGAGCGTCGAGGAGATGCCATTGTCGTCGTCCGAAAGGGACGAAGCGCAGATCACGAGCGATCGATTCCGTGCGGCGATTGATGGTATGCCATTCGGGCTCTGTGTCTTCGATCGTGAGCAACGTGTCGTCATCTTTAACGATCGATTCCGCGAGATCTACGGCTATTCGAAGGAACTCCTGAAGGCTGGGGTATCCGTTTCCTCCCTTCTTGAAGATCTCGGAAAGAGGGGGATCGCGAGAGATATCACGATAGAGGAGCTTCGCGATCTCCCCATTGGTAAGCGGCGCCACACGCTGGCGGATGTGAAAGGCCGCATCATCTCGATTGAACGTATCAAGACGGCGGATGGCGGCTGGGTTGCGACCCACGAGGACATTACCGAGCGAAAAGCGGCGGAAGACCAGCTTCGTCAGGTGCAAAAGATGGACGCCATAGGCCGGCTCACTGGCGGCCTGGCGCACGACTTCAACAACATTCTCACGGTCATCCTCGGGACCATCGAAACCCTGGCGCTTGGCGTTGCCGATCGTCCCGTCCTCGCCGCCATCACGAAGATGATCGACGATGCGGCGACGCGAGGCGCGAGCCTCACCCGGCAATTGCTGGTGTTCTCGCGACACCAGGCGCTCACCCCGCGCGATGTCGACGTCAATTCCCTGATCACCGAAACCGTCAAGCTGCTGCGGCCGACGCTGGGCGAGCAAGTCGAGATCGGGTTGCATCTGGAACCGGACACCTGGCACGCGCTGGTTGATCCCTCCCAGCTCTCCGCCGCGCTTCTCAACCTCGCGATCAATGCGCGCGATGCCATGCCGGGAGGCGGCAAGCTGGTGTTCGAGACCGGCAATGTGGTGCTCGACGAGGCCTATGCGGCGGGCAAGCCGGATGTGGAGCCCGGCTTCTACACGGTCGTGGCCATCCGGGACACGGGCACGGGAATCTCCGCCGATATCCGCGAGCGCATCTTCGAGCCGTTCTTTACAACCAAGGAAATCGGCAGGGGGACGGGCCTTGGTCTCAGCATGGTCTATGGCTTCGTCAAGCAATCGCATGGCCACATCAGGGTCGACAGCAAGGTCGGTTCCGGCACGACGATCAAGCTGTATCTACCCCGCAGCGTCGAGCAGGACGGTCGTGCGAGCACCGACGACGGGCAATCCGCGGCGCTCCCGACCGGGACGGAGACCATCCTCGTTGTCGAGGACGACGAGCTTGTTCGCAACTACGTCCTCATGCAGTTGCGCAATCTCGGATATGCGACGGTTTCGGCGCGCAACGCTGCGGCCGCGCTCGATCTGGTGGAAAGCGGGGTCGGCTTTGATCTGCTCTTCACAGACGTGATCATGCCTGGAGGAATGAACGGCCGGCAACTCGCGGACGAGATCAAGAAGAGAAGGCCCGGCATGAAAATTCTCTACACCTCGGGCTACGACGAAAATGTGATCGTTCACGACGGTCGCCTTGATCCAGGTGTCGAGCTGCTTGCAAAGCCCTATCGAAACAGCGAGCTGGCAAGGAAGATCAGGGAAGTCCTCGATTGATGGGAGCACGGCGTTCGCGATCTGCGTCGTGCTGCTCTCGATGGGATCGTCGCGCCCGATCTATCGGCGCGTGACCTCGCGGTTCATGCGGCCGCTCCTCGGATGGATGGCTCGTTTGGCGAATCTGCCGATCGACGCGTGGAACAATGCGATCTCGAGTATTCCGTACACGGCAAATATCATCAATATCTTGATTGCTTCGCTGGTCATCTCGAAATCCTCCGCAGCCGATCTAGATCGGGCGCCTTTCATCCAGTGAGATCTCGGTCAGTGCATGGCCGGAACGAGGTTGATGCACGGTCTGCGTCCTCGCGTTCCGCAGCTCTGCTTCCGGATGGGTCAGGCGGGCAGTCAGCGTCGCCGCCACAATGACGATGCTCAACAGCAGCGCCGAAGCCACGACCTTCAGGTGCGTTGCCCTGTCTGCGCTGTAAACTGAGTGGTTCACTGCACGCCCCTAGCTTCGAGCCAAATGGTTGCTGGCAGGGCTTTCTTAACCCGCCGACAGACCATCCGAAATTTGGGGGTGTCACCTAAGGGGATTTGCGTAGCCTGGCGAGAGGCGGCTGCGCGGGATTTCGATACCGTCATCTGTCGGACGGGTCGCAACTTGCGACAGTCGAACGGCGTCCGCGCTGGCGCGTGCCGGCAGGCTGCGAACAGCGAGGCCGGCCGACGCCTACGGATCCAGTTCCGTATCCCAGTAGAGGTAGTCCAGCCAGCTATCGTGCAGATAGTTCGGCGGAAACAGGCGGCCGTTGCGGTGGAGCTGATGCACCGTGGGCGCGAACGGCGTCTGCCGCGGGAACATTTTTGCCTGCTGCGGCGAGAGGTTGCCCTTGCGCAGGTTACAGGGTGAGCAGGCCGCGACCACGTTCTCCCAGGTGGTCTGGCCACCCTTGCTGCGCGGGACGATGTGATCGAAGGTCAGGTCTTCGGGCGAGCCGCAATATTGGCAATTGAAGCGGTCGCGCAGGAAGACGTTGAACCGGGTGAATGCCGGATGCGTGGTCGGTTTGACGAAGGACTTGAGCGAGACGACGCTCGGGAGCTGCATCTCGAAGGAGGGGCTGTGCACCGCGCGGTCGTAGTGCGCGACGATGTTCACGCGGTCGAGAAACACCGCCTTGATCGCGTCCTGCCAGGACCAAAGCGACAGCGGGTAGTAACTCAGCGGCCGGAAGTCCGCATTCAGCACCAACACCGGCCAACTGCCTTGCGAGACATGTGCGTTCAAGTAACGCTCCCGGCCTCCATATACGCTGCGAAGCAGCATGTCCTGACATACTACATGCAGCGTGACGGGATTGTGAAGCCCGTTGAGCGACTTATTCAGAAAGAGCAATGCGGCGGCCGGGTGGCAAAGCGCGCAAAAACGCCGTCATTCCGGGGGGTGCGCGTGACCCCATCTCCGCCGTCGTCCTGGCGAAGGCCAGGACCCATACCGCGGAATCCATCGGTGATGGATGGTATCAGCACCGCGCGACTACCAGTCTTCGCCAAACCCCTCCCTGGGGTAATCTCGACGAGCGCAAAGCGCTCGCTCGGGGGTCCTGGCTTTCGCCAGGACGACCCCGGTGGGGGCTAATCGCGAATGCGCTCCAGCTTCTGCAAGCACCTCGTCGCCCGCACCACCGCCGGCGTCTCCTCGTCCGGAAAGCTCGTCTTCCAGTCGGTGACGCCGACCTCGCCGACATAGATGTCGCCTCGCGAATCCAGCGCGATGCCGTGCGGCGCCAGAAACTTGCCGCTCGCAATACCGGGGCCGTCCTCGCCGCCGAGCCGCGCGATGCGCTTGCCTTTGTTGTCAACGATCGAGAGCCGCGGGCCGAGATTGGGCACCTTGCGGTTGACGGCCATGCCGGGGCCGAGCTCGCCGATCACGAAGGTCGGGTTCTTTCCGCCGCCGCAACAGCAGAGCGCGCAGGGCCGGTGCAGATTGTTCCACTGCGTCTCGTATTTGCCGTCACCGTCAAACACCTGCACGCGATGGTTCTCGCGATCGGCGACGTAGACATAGCCGTCGGGGTCAGTGGCGATGTTGTGCACGATGTTGAACTGGCCGGGATCGGTGCCGGGTTCGCCCCAGCTCCTGATCAGCTTGCCGTCGGGCGTGAACTTGTGCACGCGGGCATTGCCATAGCCGTCGGAGACGTAGATCTCGCCCTTCGGCGACAGCGCGGTGTGGGTGCAGCGGTGGAAGGGGTTTCCGCTCATGAAGGGCGACGGTTTTTCGGGGATGCCGATCGTCAGCAGCACCTTTCCGTCGGTCGTGCATTTGCGCACGGTGTGGTCGCCGTCGTCGGTGCAGTAGAGATTGTCGTCGGAATCGATGTGCAGCCCGTGCGCGCGGTTGAAAAGCCCTTCGCCCCAGCTTCGCAAGAAGTTCCCGTCGCGGTCGAGCACCACCATCGGATGGGCGCCGCGGTTGAAGACGTAGATGCGGTCGCGGCTGTCGACGGCCACGGAGGCGACGTCGGTGAGCTGCCAGCCGTCCGGCAGCTTTGCCCAGTCGTCGACGACGCGGTAGCGATGCTCGCCCGAGCCGAGAATGGCCGGCATGTGAACCTCCCCGAAGTGGCGACAGGTTGATCCTGGTCACCTTCTCGGGGAAGTCTTGCAGAGGTCCGGCCGCAGCACGAGGCCCTTTTGTGCATGGCCCGTTGCGGATCGCAACGGGCGGATCCCGGTCGCGAGGTAGCAAGCGGCTAGGGGGTGAGCGTGAGCTTGCCCGGCAGCTTTGCGGACTTCGACCCGCCATCGTCGATTTCGATATCCCAGGTTCCCGGCGACGCCTTGCTGACATCGAGTTCGCAGGTGACCCGGGTTGCGTTCGACAGGACCTTGGTGCCGGCGATCGCAGGGACGCCTGCCTTGACGATCCTGACATGCGTTATGACGTTGAGATTGGTCCCTGTGATCTCAAGCGGAAGCGGTCCCGTCGTCGCGATGGAAAAGGTATCCGGCTTGATGCCACTGGCGAGCGGCGGCTGGGACGCAGATGCTCCCGACTCGTTTCCTGGCTTCACCGCTGACGTCACCGTTCCCGCGCCGAGATAGAAGCTGGTGACCGCCGTCATCAGTGTCCCGAGCAGGACCAGGAGTTGCTTGGCGAAATCGTCACTGGCGGGATTGGCGCTGCGGTAGCTGACGTCGAAGGAGTCGGCCTTGCCGGGAACGGCCACCGACTGGATATCCCGCGCATTGGTGTGATCCTTCACGAACTGCGCGCGCTCGGCGCCGGTCATCTGCGCAATGGTGACGATCTGGCCGCCCGTCGAAACCTGCTGATAGAGAAAGATGGACAGGATCGCGAACAGCACGATCAACGACAGCGCGATGACGGCCCGAATCGAACCGTCGGGCAGGCCCATCGCCAGCTCCCTGTTCGAAAGGCCGAGAGCCGTGAACACCATCGTGACGGCCGCGAGCATGAAAATCAGCACCACAACGCCGCCAATGGCGAGCAGAGGCAGCGAGCCGCCGGCGTCCTTCGAGACCAGCCCCGTCAATAGCCAGAATATTCCGCAGAGTATGCCGACGAGCACAAGCGCGCCCACGCACGTCAATATAGCTCCGCTGTACTGTTTGATTGTCTCCATTGGATCCCCCTTGCCTTGTGGGGCCGAGCTGTCCCGAGACGATATCTTCAGGCTTCGTCCGAGCGAAAAATGCTCTTGAGCGATTCCAAAACCTGCCGGACCGATACCCGTTCGCAGACCCCTGCGGTGCCCCGTTGAAAATTCAATGACTGTGTATCGTCGATCGAAATCAATCTATACGAGAAATTACCTTTAGTTGTTCATATGGATGAAGTAATGTCAAGGTTGAACGAATTGCCGCGTGCGTTGCGTTGTCGCGGACAAGGGCTGGTACTTGATCCGGTCGGCCGTTTCCTCAGCGTTGCGGCTCGCCGGTGCGCCGCAAAATCCCTTCCTCGATCGCCTTCACCTGCAGCGCCAGGTACTTCGAATTGATCCGGCACTGCGCGAGGCTGCCGGCGATGAACCACAGGCCCGGCTGCTTGGTCCGCGCGTACATGTTGCGCAGCTCGTGGCCGTCGCCAAAACCCCAGATCGGGCCGACGCGGTCGCCAACGGCATCACCGAACAGTTTTCGCACCAGATAACCTTGCGGCTTGTAGCCGGTCGAGAGCACGATGAGGTCGGCCGTTACAGTCGTGCCATCCTTCATCCGCGCGCCGTCCGCGGTGAAGGTATCGATGTCGTCGAACTGCTTCAGCTTGATCGCGCCGCTGACGATCAAATCGGAGCAGCCGACGTTGAAATAATAGCCGCCGCCGCGGGTGAGGTATTTGAACTGCCAGCCGGTGCCGGCCTCGCCGTAATCGAGCTTGAAGCCGACACGGGTGAGGCCGTCGAGCAGCTCCTTGTCGAGCTCCTTCGACTGCTCGGTCAGCATCACATGCGTCTTCTTCGCCAGCGGCGTCGGCATCGAGCTCGCGATCAAATCGTTATCCTCGAGCGTGCCCTCGTTGTAGGTCGCATATGCAAGCTGCGCCGACGGCTCGATATTGGTCACCAGCGTCGGCGAACGCTGCACCAGCGTCACCTCGGCGCCGCTGGAGCAGAGATCCTGCGCGATGTCGTGGCCGCTATTGCCGGTGCCGATGACGATGGCGCGCTTGCCCTTCCAGTCCTCGCCATCCTCATAGCGGCTGGAGTGCAGCAACGTGCCGGTGAAATTCTTCAGGCCGGGAATGTCGGGCTGGTTCGGAATGCCGCTGACGCCGGTCGCCATCACCACATGGCGCGGATGCATGGTGCGTGTCGTGCCGTCGGCGCGGCGCAGGCTCACCGTCCAGCGTCCCTGCGCCTCATCGTAAGTGCCGCCTTCGAAGTCGGTGCCGGTCCAAAAGTTCAGCTCCATCGCATCGACGTAAGCCTCGAACCAGTTGGCGAGCTTGTCCTTGGGGATATAGACCGGCCAGTTCGGCGGGAACGGCATGTAAGGCATGTGATTGACCTGCACCTGGTTGTGCAGGGTGAGCGCGTGATAGCGCTTGCGCCAATTGTCGCCGATGCGGGCCTCGCGATCGACGATCAGCGTGTCGACCTGCACCTGTTTTAGCCGTGCGGCGATCGCGAGCCCGGCCTGGCCGCCGCCGACCACCAGCACGGTCGGGTCGCGATCCCCATAGTCGCGCGATGCGTTGCGCAGGTCGAGCCAGTTCGGCCCACGGAAATCGCGCGAATAAGCCTGCCCGCGCGGACGGGTTCTGTTGAGCTGCTCCTCAAAGCCTTTCAACTCGTCGAGTGCTGTGAGCAACGTCCAGGCCTTGAGATGATCGCCGTCGGAGGCGTCGGGCACCAGCCGCAGGATGCCACTGCCGCGCCCGGTCGCGGTCTCGAAGTTGAAGATCGCCTCGATGGTGTTGGTGCCGGCGCGGCGGACCCAGCGTGGCGGCGCGCGGTCGTCGGCGAGCTTGAAATTGGCGGGGGCTGCCTTGGGCGCGCGGGCGCGGAGCTCGCCGATAACAGCGTCGCGTTCTGCAATGGTCTGCAGATTCCAGCTCAGCGCAAGCACGTCGCGCCAGAAGCTGTCGGCCAGGAACAACGGGGTGAGCGCCTCGGGGTCGGATCCGCCAAGCGCAAACTCGAACTGGTCGAGCCAGGTCTGCGCGGAGACGGAAATATCCTTGGTCTTGTCCAGCATGCGCGACCTCGTGGCCGTCTTCGCGGCGTTTCCTCGCGAGCATGATCCGGAAAAGTGTGAAGCGGTTTTCCGATAAGATCATGCTCCAAAAGAGGACGCTATACGGTTTTAGTGGCCGCCAAAAGGCGGCTACGCACCCAGCGAGAGCATGTGGCCCTGCTCAGGCGGAATGCGGCCCTTGAGGGTATCGAGATAAATTTGCTGCACCGCCTCAGGTCCGCGGCTCTCGACCACCGTGAGGCATTTGTCGAGCAGCGGCGCGAAGCCTGCCCAGGCCACGCCAAAGCGCTGGTCGATGCCGCCGGGGCCCCACTCCTTGGCGCGCTTGCGGATCTGGTCGGGCGCGAAGAAGAACCGCGGCTTTGCGCCCGGCAGCACGGGCTCGTCGGCCTCGGTGGCGCGATGCGTCAATCCGACGCGACCGGAATATTTCATCTGCTCGCCAAAGTGCCGGTGCAGCGCGGCGCGCAGTGCGCTGCTGCCGGCCATGTCGACGAAGAGCACCGGCGCATCGGCGGCGAGCGACGTCACGCGATCATAGGTGACGACCTCGTCGTAGCAACCGAGCGAACTGACGAAGCCGGCATTGCCGGCCGAGGTCAGGCCGATGACTTTGACGCCGCGGCTATGCAGGAGATGGGCAAGGCCGAAGGCGGTCTTGCTGGAGGCTGAGGAGAGCAGCGCGGTGCGCGCGCCGAAATCGGCATTCTCGCTGAGGAAGTCGTCAACCAGGAACGACAGCATGAACAGCGGCCGCAGCAGCGCCTGCAGATCGCCTGCGTGTCCCTCGAAGGCGGGATCGCCGGTGACGCGGGCATACTGGTTGTAGACGGGCGCTGCGACCTGGCGGTGCGCGGCCGCATCGCGCAAGGCCCGCTTGCTGACATCGGCGGCCTCGATGACCAGATGGCTCGCCATCGGGAAATAGCCGAACAGGCGTTCGCCCACGGCGACGTTCGGATGTTTTGAGGCGATGACATCGCCAAAGCCCCACACCGGGACGTTGCCAAAGCCGGTCGGCGCCGGAAACAGGTGCCAGTATTTCAGCTCGTCGCCCATCACGGCATAGGTGATGTTGTTGGCGGTGAAGGCGAAGCGGTCGACCTTCACCAGCAGCGCGTCAGGCGGCAGCGCGTCGGCATCGGGAAGCTCCGTGACGATCACCTTGCACTGCTGCAGCTCGCTGCGCGCGACGACGAAGTCTGTCGATTTCATGACACTGATCTCGGGTTTGTGCCGGCATCTCTGCCATTGCCGGCGCTCCGTTTGCAACAGCAACATAGTTTGAAACGCTGTTCGAGCGGGCTGCGAACTCGTCATGCCCGGGCTTGTCCCGGGCATCCACGTTCTTTGTGCAGCAGAAAAGATCGTGGATGGCCGGGACAAGCCC
>NZ_PPPT01000154.1 GCF_006483445.1 Bradyrhizobium guangdongense
ACCCGGAATCTCGAGATTCCGGGTTCGGTCCTTTGGACCGCCCCGGAATGACGGCTGTCACTTCGGCTGCGGCACGATCCGGATATAGGGCTTCGGTTCCTTCCAGCCCTGCGGATAGATCGTCTTTGCCTCGTCATTGGAGACCGAGCCGGCAATGATGACGTCCTCGCCCGGCTTCCAGTCCGCAGGCGTCGCGACGCGATGCTTGGCGGTCATCTGCAGGGAGTCGATGACACGGAGAATTTCCTGGAAGTTGCGCCCCGTCGTCATCGGATAGACCAGCACCAGCTTGATCTTCTTGTCGGGGCCGATGATGAAGACGTTGCGGACCGTCTGGTTGTCGGCCGGCGTCCGGGTGAGGGGATCGCCCGAGGTCGAGGCCGGCAGCATCTCGTAGAGTTTTGAGACGTTGAAGTCGGTGTCGCCGATCATCGGATAGTTCGGCGCAGCGCCTTGCGTCTCCTTGATGTCCTCGGACCATTTGGCGTGGCGATCGACCGGATCGACCGACAGGCCCATCAGCTTCACGCCCCGCTTGTCGAACTCGGGCTTCAGCTTGGCCAGCGCGCCGAGCTCGGTGGTGCAGACCGGGGTAAAATCCTTGGGGTGCGAGAACAGCAGCGCCCAGCTCGAGCCGATCCAGTCGTGGAACTTAATTTTCCCCTCGGTGGTTTCGGCTTCGAAGTCGGGGGCGGTGGCGCCGATCGGAAGTGGCATGGTTCTACCTCATCTCATTGAAGTTACAGGGTATTTCGGTCTAGAGGCGTCGGCCCGAGTATAGGCCCGCGAAGGACCCAAGTGAACCCGTTCAAGCAAAATGTGAAATCATTCTCTGAAACGCCCGATCTCCTAGCATCTTCTTGCTGTTGAGGCTGCTGCGGCGAAATATCCCCGTTCGCGGAAAAGGTTTGGATTGCCCCGATATTGCCTTTTATGACCCGCATCACCCCCGCCTCGCGTCGATGAAACCGAAACGGTCCAGACAGCGACTAATCGGCAACCATCTAGAAAAGTCGCGATCTCCGTATCGAATCGTTAACCACTCGTTTACGCCCGCATGAAAATGCTGGTCGATCAGAAGAAATCTGGAAGTGAATTATGTCCGCCGCCGTGTCGAATACTGTTGAGTTGTTTCAGTCCCTCGAACCGTCCTGCCGCGATACTGCGGCTCATGCGCTCACGATCGTGCGCGACGGCGTGATTACAGGTGAGGGCCCCACCACCAAGGGCCGGGTGCATTTCTCCCGTTCGCTCGATGCCGATGACGCCGCCTGGTGCTCGCGCATCCTGACCGCCACCGCGGTCAATGACCAGCCGGTCAGCCGCGCCGAAGCCGAGGCGCTGTTCGAGATCAACGAGGCCGCGACCGAGCGCTCCGACGGCGGCCGGTTCGAGGACCTCCTGGCCAAGGCCGTCGCCCATCATGCCGCCAGCGCCTCCGGCCTGTCGGTGCCGCCGCGCAGCGTCGCGCTGTCGCCCGAGACCGACATCGAGAGCTGGGCCCCGGGTTACGCCAGCCGCGTCAACCGCGACATGCTGGAATGGATCGCCGGCCAGATGCGCGGCAGCCGCCAGGGCAACCGCCGCCTGATGGCGATGGTCGCGACCTTCGTCGGCGCCACCGCGCTGC
>NZ_PPPT01000155.1 GCF_006483445.1 Bradyrhizobium guangdongense
GCGCGCGCAGATCGCGATCATCCTGTTTGCGGGGGCCTATCTCGCGGAGGTGATTCGCGGCGGCCTGCAGGCCGTGCCGCGCGGACAATATGAGGCCGGCGATGCGCTCGGGCTGTCCTACTGGCGCAAGCACCGGCTGATCATCCTGCCGCAGGCGATCCGCCACGTCATCCCGCCGCTGGTCAACACCTTCATCGCCTTCTTCAAGGACACCAGCCTCGTGCTGATCATCGGCATCTTCGACCTGCTGACGACAGCCAAGACCGCGATCATCGATCCGGCCTGGCAACAGTTTTCGGTCGAAGTCTACATCTTCGTCGCGATGATCTACTTCGCCTTCTGCTTCGCCATGTCGCGCTACAGCCGGAGCCTTGAAGCGCAGACGACGGGACGATGACATATCGTCAAGCCGTGCCGCTTGTTTGTGCTTGCCCCGATTGCCATCGCTAAGCTGTAATACCGCAGGTTGATCCCGTTCGATTTGGCGAGGCAATCATGCGCGTGGACGTTTGGCGGCACTCCATTGCCGCGCTGATTGTGTTGGTGGCAACCGGCGCGTCCGCCGAGCCCGTGAGTTTGCGCGGCTACAATGCGCCGATCGGCGAGAGCTCGATTTCCGGCATTTCCTCCGGCGCATTCATGGCGGTGCAGTTCGGCACGGCCTGGTCGTCGATCATCAAGGGCGTGGGCGTGGTCGCGGGCGGGCCCTATTGGTGCGCCAAGGCGGATGCGCTCGACGTCGTCACCGGGTTCTGGGGACCGGTCTGGCGGGCCACGGGTGCCTGCATGAAAGGGCCGGCGTCAAATCTCGATATCAAGGATTTTACTGACAAGGCCGATGCGAAGGCCGCGGCAGGCGAGATCGATCCGCTCAGCAACGTGAGCAAGCAGAAGGTCTATCTGTTCCACGGCTATAACGACGCGCTCGTGGATAAGGCCGCGACCGATGCGGCCGCGGATTTCTATCGCCATTATCTCGGTCCCGCCAATCGCGGCAATCTGTTCTATCAGACGACGCTCGGTGCGGGTCACTCCTTCGTCGTGACGAAGGAGGGCGCCCCCGGGCTCAACGACTGTAAGGGCAACACCGAGCCCTATATCGATCAGTGCGGTTACGACCAGGCCGGCATCGTGCTGCAACACATCTACGGCCGCCTGAACAGGCCCAATCGGGTGCAGCTTGACGGTACGGTGAAAAATTTCGATCAGTCGGTTTACACCAAGCCGCATCTGCCGGACGCGCTGAGCTTGGGTGACACCGGCTACGTCTTCGTCCCAGAGGATTGCGCGCGAGGTGCTCGCTGCCGCGTCCATGTCGCGCTTCATGGCTGCAAGCAGGATGTCGGCGACATCGGACGCAAGTTCGTCGACGAGGCCGGATTCAACGCCTGGGCCGACACGAACTACCTGATCATCCTTTATCCGCAGACCAAGACCAGTCCATTCGCGCCGGGCAATCCGCAGGCCTGCTGGGACTGGTGGAGCTATGTGGACCATGAAGACAGCTACGTGACCAAGTCCGGGGCGCAGATCAAGGCGATCAAGGCCATGCTGGATGCGCTGACGGCGGGCGCTGCAGCGCCAGCCGTGACGGCCGGGCCAGCCTTGTCGGCACCGCAGTTGCTCACGGCGATCGATGCGTCTGACACCGGCATGGATCTCGTCTGGTCTCCGGTCAACGGTGTCACGACCTATCGCGTGTCGCGCGCAGGGGCCGAAGGCGTCTTCAAGGCGATCGGCGACGTCACGGGAGCGAGCTTTGCCGATTCCGGCCTGACGCCGCAAACAACATATCGCTGGCGGGTCTCCGCCATTCTGAACGGCGCGGAAGGACCTGCCTCGGACGATGCGAGCGGCACCACGCTATCGCAGCCGCCTCGCTGCGATAATCCGGGCTCGTGTCCCCTTGCGAAATAGAGGCGACAGCGCCAGCTACTTCTTGACCCGTGGATCGATCGGCGTCGTGCCGCGCAGGCCCAAAATGTCCTCCAGGGCCCTGGCGCCGGCGAGCACCTGCGCATCGCCGCGCGGCGCCGCTACGATCTGTACGCCGACCGGCAGGCCTGATGCCGTGAAGCCGCAGGGCAGCGACAGTACGGGGCAGCACACCAGCGTCAGCGCATAGACGATGCCGAGCCATTCGACGTAGTTCTCGAATCGCTTGCCCGCGCATTCCGCGACATAGCGGTTCTCGATCGGGAAGGGCGGCACGATGGTGGTGGGCGTCAGGAGCAAGTCGTAAGTTTTGAAGAACTCGACGGTCCGCGCGGTCATCGCGACGCGCTGCGCCTCGGCGCGCGTGATCTGATCGACGGTGAGCTTCAGCCCTTCCTCGATGTTCCAGATCACCTCGGGCTTCAACAAGTCGCGCTTCTCGCGCAGCAGCTTGGCCTTGCTCATCGCGAAGTCGAGCGCGCGCAGCACGTGGAAGCATTCGTGCGCCTCGCGCAGATCCGGATGCGCTTCCTCGACGATCACGCCGAGATCCGCAAAGCGTTCCGCGGCCTTGCGGGTGATGGCGACGACTTCGGGATCCACTGGCGTGATGCCGAGATTGGGCGAATAGGCGATGCGCTTCGGCTTGTAGCCGGAGCGCGCGGCCGACAGGAACGAGGTGGCCGGGGAGGGCAGCGACAGCGGATCGGCCGCGTATTCGCCGCTCATGGCGTCGAGCAGCAGCGCGACGTCCTCGACATTGCGTGCCATCGGTCCCTGCTGGCCGAGGTTGCGATCGATACCGGCGGCCGGCGTATGCGCGACGCGGCCGATGCTCGGTCGCATGCCGACGATGCCGCAGAAGCTGGCGGGACTGCGCAGGCTGCCGCCCATGTCCGAGCCATGCGCGAGCCAGGCCATGCCGGTGGCGAGCGCCACGGCAGCACCGCCCGAGGAGCCGGCGGCCGATTTCGTCGTGTCCCAGGGATTGAGCGTCGCGCCGAAGACCTCGTTGAACGTGTTGGCGCCGGCGCCGAATTCCGGCGTGTTCGACTTGGCGTAGACGACCGCGCCATTGCCTTCGAGATTCTCGACCAGGATGTCGGAGCGGGCCGGGATGTTGTCCTTGAAGATCGGAGAGCCCTGCGTGTTGAGGACGCCGGCGACGTCGGTCAGATCCTTGATCGGCACCGGCAGACCCGCGAGCAGCCCGCGCGCGCCGGCCGGCTTCTGCATCAGCGTCCTGGCGTTGGCCCGCGCGCGGTCGAAGCACAGCGTCGGCAGCGCATTCACCTTGCCATCGACCTCGGCGATGCGCTTCTCCAGCACCTCGAGCAGCTCGAGCGGCGTAACGTCGCCGGAGCGAAGCTTGTCGACGACGATGCATGCGGTTTCGCGGATCAACTCTTGAGACAACTATTTTACTCCTGTGCTTGTTCCTGACTCCGTCATTCCGAGCGTAGCGAAGCAATCTAGTCCGTTACCGCATGGGCATTCTGGATTGCTTCGCTGCGCTCGCAATGACGAGCAAACTAACCCCACCCCGCGCTAATGCCGCCATCCACCGTGTAGATCACCCCGGACGTATAACCGGACCGATCCGACGCCAGGAACGCCATGAGGTCGCCGATCTCGCGCGCATGCGCGGGCCTGCCGAGCGGCAGGCTTTTCTGGAATTCCTTGTAGCGGCTTTCGTCGCCGAACTGATGCTTTGCACGCGTCTTGAGAAGCGTGACGTGGCGGTCTGTACCGACCGGGCCGGGATTGATCCCGACCACGCGAATGTTGTCGGCGAGGCTCTTGCCCCCGAGCGCGCGGGTGAAAGCCATCAGCGCAGCATTGCCGGCACTGCCGCAGACATAATTGGCGTCGAACTTTTCGCCGGCTGCACCGATGTCGTTGACGATCACGCCGCCACCGCGCGCCTTCATCTGCGCATAGATCATGCGGGTGAGGTTGATATAGCCGAACACCTTGAGCTCCCAGGCATGCCGCCAGGTCGCTTCGTCGATCTTGTCGATCGAACCACCGGGAATATCGCCGGCATTGTTGACGAGAATGTCGATGTCGGCGGCTTCTTTTGCGAGCCGTGTCAGGTCCGCGCTGTTGCGCAGATCAACGACGCTCGCGGTCGCGTCGATTTGATGCGCGGAGCGCAAGCGCTCGCAGAGCGCCTTCAACTGGTCGCCGCTGCGGGCCGCGAGCAGGAGGTGGCAGCCTTCTTCGGCGAAAGCTTCGGCCGCGGCGGCGCCGATGCCCTTGGAGGCGCCCGTGATCAGGACGCGCTTGCCACGCAGATGCAGATCCATGGAATGTCCCGCTGGAATGGATGCAAGATGAAATCAGTAGGCGGCCGATACCGCCATGGTCAACATTGCAGTGCAGCGTTGCACTGCTGGCGCGTTTGGTCCATTGCAGGGCGATCGCAGAGGCCGCAAGGTCCGCTCCGCCCACAACCAGGATTTTCGCGATGAGCAAGAAGCAATACCGGATTGCAGTCATTCCCGGCGACGGCATCGGCAAGGAAGTGATGCCGGAGGGCCTGCGCGTGCTCGAGGCGGCGGCGAAGAAGCACGGGGTTTCCCTGCAATTCGACCATTTCGACTTCTCGTCCTGGGACTATTACGAGAAGCACGGCCAGATGATGCCCGACGATTGGAAGGAAAAAATCGGCAAGCACGACGCGATCTATTTCGGAGCGGTCGGCTGGCCGGCAAAAATACCTGACCACGTATCGCTCTGGGGCTCGCTGATCAAGTTCCGCCGGGAGTTTGACCAGTACGTCAATTTGCGTCCGGTGCGGCTGATGCCCGGCGTGCCGTCGCCGCTGGCGAACCGCAAGCCCGGCGACATCGATTTCTGGGTGGTGCGCGAGAATACCGAGGGCGAGTATTCGTCGGTCGGCGGGCGCATGTTCCCGGACACCGACCGTGAGTTCGTGACGCAGCAGACCGTGATGACCCGCGTCGGCGTCGACCGCATCCTTAAATTCGCCTTCGAGCTCGCGCAGTCGCGGCCGAAGAAGCACCTGACGTCGGCGACGAAATCCAACGGCATCTCCATCACCATGCCCTATTGGGACGAGCGCGTGGAGGCGATGGCCAAGAAATTCCCGGGCGTGAAGTGGGACAAGTACCACATCGACATCTTGACCGCGAACTTCGTGCTGCATCCGGACTGGTTCGACGTCGTGGTCGGCTCCAACCTGTTCGGCGACATCCTGTCCGATCTTGGCCCCGCCTGCACCGGCACCATCGGCATCGCGCCATCGGGCAACATCAATCCGGAAGGGAATTTCCCCTCGGTGTTCGAGCCGGTGCACGGTTCGGCGCC
The DNA here is from genome assembly GCF_006483445.1 of Bradyrhizobium guangdongense. Taxonomy (GTDB): domain Bacteria; phylum Pseudomonadota; class Alphaproteobacteria; order Rhizobiales; family Xanthobacteraceae; genus Bradyrhizobium; species Bradyrhizobium guangdongense_A. Next base: position 5,269 of record NZ_PPPT01000155.1, read on the forward strand.
CGACATCGCGGGGCAGGGCATCGCCAACCCGATCGGCATGATCTGGTCGGGCGCGATGATGTTCGAGCATCTCGGCGAGAAGGAAGCAGGCCGCTCGATCGTCGACGCGATCGAGCGCACGCTCGCCGAACGCACGCTGCGCACCAAGGATCTTGGCGGCAATGCCGACACGACGGCGTGCGGCAAGGCGGTCGCGGATATGGTGGATTAGGTGTCGTCGCGACCGACGCATGCGTAGGGTGGGTTAGCGTTGCGGATGCGCGCAGCGCAGTCCGCTACGCGTAACCCACCTCTTTAGTTTCCGCGGGAACAGACGCGGTGGGTTACGCCCTGTGAATTGCGCTTCGCACAATTCACAGGGCTAACCCACCCTACGAATTCACGATCCGCCGGCAGTGCACCAGCGACGCCTCGATCAAATTCTCGCTCGCTTCCGGCGTGCGGAAGGCGGAATGCGCCGACAGCGTCACGTTCGGAATCTTCGTCAGCTCGTGATCGGCCGGCAGCGGCTCGGTGTTGAAGACGTCGAGGCCGGCGTGGCGGATATGGCCTGATTTCAGCGCGTCGATCATCGCCTTCTCGTCGACGATCGCAGCGCGGGCGGTGTTGACCAGGATGACGCCGGGCTTCATCGCAAGAATCTTCTCGCGCGTGATCATGCCGCGGGTGTTGTCGTTGAGCAGGAGGTGGAGCGACACAACGTCGCTCCTGGCCAGCACCGTGTCGAGATCGGTGAACTTGACCCCCGGATGACTCTTGGGCGAGCGGTTCCAGGCGATCACCTTCATGCCCGAGCCCGATGCAATGCGCGCGACCTCGGCAGCGATGCCGCCAAAACCGATCAGACCGAGCGTCTTGCCCGTGAGCTGCATGCCGTCCTCGCGCAGCCAGTTGCCGACGCGCATCTCGCGATCCATCATCGCGATCACCCGCGCCGAGGCCCACATCAGCGCGATTGCGGATTCGGCCACCGCGGTGTCGCCATAGCCCTTGATCAGATGCACGGAGATGCCGAGCTCGGCGAGCTCTTCCGGATTCATGTAGCTGCGCGCGCCGGTGCCGAGGAACACCACGTGCTTGAGGCCTGCGCACTTCTTCGCAACGTCGGTCGGCAATGCGGTGTGATCGACGATCGCGATCTCGGCGCCGTCGAGAATTTCGGGGTATTGCTCCGACTTGATGTCGGGGTCCCGGTTGATCCGCACCTTGGGATCGCCGGGCTTTTCCAGCCGCTCCATGATGACGGCGAGCGATTCATTGGCGTCGACGAAAACTGCGCGCATGGCAGATTACTCCGATCAGGATGCGACGCCGGCGAGCGCCAGCACGGTATGCATCAGCACATTGGTTCCGGCCGTGCAGTCTGCCTGCGTGGCATCTTCCAGCTCATTGTGGCTGATGCCCTCCTTGCAGGGCACGAACACCATCGCCGCCGGCATGATGGTGTTGAGGTTGCAGGCGTCGTGGCCGGCACCGGAGGTGATGCGGCGGCTGGAATAGCCGAGCGTGGTTGCCGCGTTCTCGACGGCTGCGACCAGCTTTGGATCGAAATGCGTCGGCGGCTTGCGCCAGACCAGGTCGAGCTTGACCTCGACCTTGCGGCGCGCCGCGATCTCGGCGACCGCCGCGCGCAGATCGCGATCGAGTGCGTTCAAGATGGTGTCGTCGGCGCTGCGGGTATCGACGGTGAAGGCGATCTCGCCGGGGATGACGTTGCGCGAAGGGTTTTGGATCACGGCTTCGCCGATGGTTCCGACCGCCTTCGGCCCGTGCTTTTTCGCAATCGCCTCCATCGCCAGAACGATCTCCGACAAGGTCGCCAGCGCATCGCGGCGCAACGGCATCGGCGTCGAACCGGCGTGGCTCTCGAAGCCGGTGATGTGGCCGTCATACCAGAGCACGCCCTGGCCGGAATCGACCACGCCGATGGTTTTCTCCTCGGCCTCGAGAATCGGTCCCTGCTCGATATGCAGCTCGACGAAGCAGCCGAGCTTCTGGAAGCCGACCGGCTTGTCGCCGCGATAGCCGATGCCGTCCAGCGCCTGGCCGACCGTGACGCCCTCGGCATCCTTGCGCGACAAAATGTCGTCGGTGGTGAAGTCGCCGACATAGGCGGCCGACGCCATCATCGCAGGCGCAAAGCGTGAGCCTTCCTCATTGGTCCAGTTGACGACGCAGATCGGCGCCTCGGTCTCGATGCCGGCGTCGTTCAGCGTGCGGATCACTTCGAGCGCGCCGAGCGTTCCCAAAATGCCGTCATACTTGCCGCCGGTCGGCTGCGTATCGAGATGCGAGCCGATGCCCACCGGCAGCTTCGACATGTCGCGGCCCTTGCGCAGGCCGAACTGCGAGCCGAGCGCATCGGTGTGGACGTCGAGGCCGGCATCCTCGCACGCCTTGCGGAACCAGTCGCGGACCTGCTTGTCCTCGGCACTCAGCGTCAGCCGCCGGACGCCACCCTTGGCCGTCGCGCCGAACTGCGCGGTCTCGTGGATGGAGCCCCAAAGGCGGGCGGAATCGATTTGCAAATTGGTGGCGGCTCGGCTCATGCGTCAGTCCATTTTCAGCTTGTCATTCCGGGGCGTCCGAAGGGTGAACCCGGAATCCTTGGATTCCGGGTTCTCGCTGCGCGAGCCCCGGAATGACGAAGAAGGTCCGGCGCCTGTTTCAATGACGCGCCACTGCGGCCGCGTCAACCGCAGGGCCGCCCTGAGCGATTTGCCGGGCGAGATTGGCGACGCGTTCGATCGCGACGACGTCGGGCGAGGCGAGCCAGCTTGCGGTGAAAGTGAGGGGCGCGATCTTCAGGTCGGTGCTGAGGAGCTGCAGCCGCCCGTCGGACAGCTCCTTCTCGACGATCGCAGCCGGAATGACGGCGATGCCGAGCCCTTCCACCGCCATGTGGATGACGGTCGCGAGCGATGCGCTCGCATGCAGGCGGATCGGCGGCAGATCGGGTCGGTCGAACACTTCGCGCACGACCTCATAGGGCCGCGTCTTGCGCGGAAAGGTGATGATCGGAAATCGCGCGAGATCGTGCTTCGTCACCGGTCCCTTGCCGAGTCCGAGGGAGGGGCTTGCAAGAAAGCCGATCGGATAATCCGCCAGCACGCGATTGTGCACACCCGAAGCTGACAGCGGCCCGACCACGAAAGCGAGTTCGATCTCCTGTGCGAGCAGCCGCTGCGTCAGGTTCGGCGTGATATCGACTTCGATCTCGAGCGACAGGTTCGGATAGATTTCGTTCACGCTCTTCACGAGCCGCGGCAGCCATGTGTGCACGATGGTTTCGGCGACGCCGAGACGCATCACGCCGCGCATCGCGGAGGCATCGCCGATCTCCGCGATCATCTCCGCGCGCAGGCCGATCAGCTTCTCGGCATAGACCATCATCTGCCGTCCGCTCGGTGTCGGCGAGGCCACGCGATGATCCCGGTTGAGGAGTTTTACGCCCATCTCGCGTTCGAGCTGGGCGATGCGCTGGGAGATCGCCGGCTGGGTGGTGTTGAGCCTTTGGGCGGCGCCACGGAAGCTGCCGAGCTTCACAACCCAGAGGAACGTTTCAATCGACCTAAAGTCCAGCATTGGAAGGATTTTCCCGATCGATAAATCAGATTTATCGAATACGATTAGAAAGGAAGATTAGACTTTATAGCACGCCTGGTGTTGGCTGTCCTTGTCGAGATTATAGGCAGGTCGATCAAATGACTGTTTTGGTGGCAGTGCAGCAAACTGAAACAAGCGACACCCTTCCGAGCCGCAAAGCGCGTCTCGCCTACCGCGGCGGACGGGTCGCCTCCACCGCCGGAATCGCCCCCGGCTTCGTGCAGGGCAACCTCGCGATCCTCCCCGAAAAATACGCCGGCGCCTTTCACCGCTTCTGCCAGCTCAATCCAAAACCGTGCCCGATCATCGGCATGTCCGATGTCGGCAGCCCGCACATCCCGGCACTCGGCGCCGATCTCGACATCCGCACCGACGTGCCGCGCTATCGCGTCTGGCGCGATGGTGAGGTCGTGGACGAGCCGACCGATGTGACGAAACACTGGCGCGACGATCTCGTGACCTTCGTGCTCGGCTGCTCGTTCTCGTTCGAAGAGGCGCTGCTCGACGAGGGCATGCCGATCCGCCACATCGAGCACAATGTGCGCGTGCCGATGTATCGCACCAACATCGCATGCAGCGCGTCCGGCCCGTTCGCAGGTCCCATGGTGGTGTCGATGCGCCCGTTCAAGCCGGCGGATGCGATCCGCGCAGTGCAGATCACCTCGCGCTATCCGGCCGTGCACGGCGCGCCGGTTCATCTCGGCCATCCCCATCTCATCGGCATCAAGGACATCGCAAAGCCCGACTATGGCGATCCGGTGCCGGTTGCCGACGACGAGATCCCGGTGTTCTGGGCCTGCGGTGTCACGCCGCAATCGGTGATCAACGCCGCAAAGCTTCCGTTCGCGATCACGCATTCGCCGGGACTGATGCTGGTGACGGATCTGAAGAACCGGAACATGGCCGTGATTTAGTAGGCAGCGCGTGCTGCTTCTTCGGGCTTTACGCTTTCGGTCATTCGCTTCATTCGATGAGTTGAAAAGTTAAGTAACAGAGGAATTGTCATGACGATCACTCGCCGCGATGTTTTGCTCGGAGCTACCGCCACCGCCGCCCTGATGCCGCTCGCCGCGCGCGCGCAGACGTCCGAGGTTGTGATCGGCGTCATCTATCCCTTCTCCGGCGCCAGCGCCCAGCAGGGCGTCGACGCGCAGAAGGCCTATGAGACCGCGCTCGAAGTCATCAACAAGGACGCCGACTTCGATCTGCCGCTCGCCAAGGGCGAGGGTCTGCCGGGTCTCGGCGGCGCCAAGGTCAGGCTTGTGTTCGCCGACCACCAGGCCGATCCGCAGAAGGGACGTGCCGAGACCGAGCGCCTGATCACGCAGGAGAAGGTTTCTGCCGTCATCGGCACCTATCAGAGCTCGGTCGCCGTCACCGTCAGCCAGATCTGCGAGCGTTACCAGATCCCGTTCGTCTCGGCCGACAACTCCTCGCCGAGCCTGCATCGCCGCGGCCTCAAATATTACTTCCGCGCCTCGCCGCATGACGAGATGTACTCGGCCGCGATGTTCGACTTCTTCGACGCCCTGAAGAAGAAGGGCACCAAGATCGAGACGCTGGCGCTGTTCCACGAAGACACCATCTTCGGTACCGACTCCGGCAACGCCCAGGCCAAGATCGCCGGCGAGCGTGGCTACAAGATCCTCGCCGACATCAAGTACCGCAACAACTCGCCCTCGCTCTCGGCGGAGGTGCAGCAGCTCAAGAGCGCCAATGCCGACGTGCTGATGCCCTCGAGCTACACCACCGACGGCATCCTGCTGGTCAAGACCATGGCCGAGCTCGGCTACAAGCCGAACGCGATCGTGGCGCAGGACGCCGGCTTCTCCGAGAAGGCGCTCTACGACGCCGTCGGCGACAAGCTCGAAGGCGTGATCTCGCGCGGCACCTTCTCGCTCGATCTTGCGCAGAAGCGCCCGATGGTCGGCAAGATCAACGACATGTTCAAGGCGAAGTCGGGCAAGGACCTCAACGACCTGACCTCGCGCCAGTTCATGGGCCTGATCGTGCTGGCGGATGCCATCAGCCGCGCCAAGTCCACCGAGGGCGAGAAGATCCGCGACGCGCTCGCGGCGACCGACATTCCAGGCGACAAGACCATCATGCCCTGGAAGCGCATCAAGTTCGACGAGATGGGCCAGAACAACGACGCCGACCCGGTGCTGCTGCAATATGTCGGCGGCAAGTTCGTCACCATCTTCCCGCCGCAGGCTGCGATCGCCGAGGCGACCTGGCCCATGAAGTGACGCGGAGCGGGATGTCTCTTTATGTCGTCCCGGCCTTCGCCGGGAGGACACTGAGCGATGTAGTGACGGGGGAGCAGGGGTGCTGACAGCCGAAGCCATTATCCAAAGTCTGGCGAGCGGCCTCTTGATGGGGCTGCTCTACGGGTTGATCGCCGTGGGGCTCGCGCTCATATTCGGCCTGATGGACGTCGTGAACTTCGCCCATGGCGAGTTCCTGATGATCTCGATGTACGCGACCTTCTTCCTGTTCGCGTTCTTCGCGATCGATCCCTTGCTCTCGGCGCCGCTGGTGGCCGCGGCCATGTTCGTGTTCGGGGCCGTGGTCTATCTCCTGATCGTGCGCTTTGCGATGCGGGCCAAGGCCAATGCGGGCATGGTGCAGATCTTCTCCACCTTCGGCCTTGCGATCGTGATGCGGGGGCTGGCGCAGTTCTTCTTCACGCCGGACTATCGCAGCATCCCGCAATCCGCGCTCGGCGGCAAAACCATCTCGATCGCCGGCATCTTCCTGCCCGAGCCGCAGCTCGTCGGCGCGTTGCTGTCGATTGCCGCCTTCGGCGCGCTCTATCTCTTCATCAACCGCACCGATTTCGGCCGCGCGCTGGAGGCAACCCGCGAGGACCCCGGCGCGGTGGCGCTGGTCGGCATCGACAAGAACCGCGTCTTCGCGCTCGGCTGGGGCCTCGGCGCCGCGCTCGTTGGTCTCTCCGGCGCCATCATGGCGATCTTCTTCTACATCTACCCTGACGTCGGCGCGTCCTTTGCGCTGATCGCCTACGTCACCGTGGCGCTCGGCGGCTTCGGCAGCGTGTTCGGCGCCTTTGCCGGCGGCATCATCGTGGGTCTGGTTGAGGCGACCACCGCGCTGATACTGCCGCCGTCGCTGAAATCGGTCGGCATCTACGCCGTCTATCTCCTCGTTGTCTTCATCCGGCCGCGCGGCCTGTTCGGATCGATGTGATGGACAAGAATTTTGCCGCGCGGCGCCGCCGCGACCTCTTCGTAGCCGCCGCCCTCGCGGTGATCGCAGCGCTCGCGCCGCTGTTCGTGAAGGACGTCTACGTCCAGAACATTTTGATCCTCACCCTGATGTATGCGGCGCTGTCGCAGAGCTGGAACATCCTGTCCGGCTATTGCGGGCAGATATCGCTCGGCCACGCGCTCTATTTCGGGCTTGGCGCCTACACCACCGCGCTCCTGTTCATGAAGTTCGGTGTGCTGCCCTGGTTCGGCATGCTGGCGGGCGGAACCCTGTCGGCGCTGATTGCGATGGGGCTCGGCTATCTCTGCTTCCGCCTGCGCGGCCATTACTTCGTGATCGCGACGATCGTGATCGCCGAGATCACGCTGCTCCTGTTCCACAACTGGGATTGGGCCGGTGCTGCGCTCGGTATCGATATTCCCGTGCGTGGCGACAGCTGGCTCAAATTCCAGTTCACGCGCAGCAAGCTGCCTTACTTCTACTTTGCCCTGGTGCTCGCCTGCGTCGCCTGGTTCGTCACCTGGTGGCTGGAAGACTCCAAATGGGGCTTTTGGTGGCGCGCGGTGAAGGACAATCCGGAAGCGGCCGAGAGTCTCGGCGTCGTCGTGTTCAATTCGAAGATGGGCGCGGCCGCGGTCTCCGCCTTCCTCGTCGCCGTCGGCGGAAGCTTCTACGCCCAGTTCGTCTCCTACATCGATCCCGAAAGCGTCATGGGTTTTCAGTTCTCGTTGCTGATGGCGTTGCCCGCGGTGCTTGGCGGCATCGGTACACTCTGGGGACCGGTGCTGGGCGCGGCGATCCTGATCCCGCTGACCGAGCTCACGCGTTCCTTCATCGGCGGCTCCGGGCGCGGCGTAGACCTCATCGTCTACGGCACGTTGATCGTGTTGATCTCGCTGGCGCTGCCGCGCGGACTGGTCAGCCTGTTCTCCTCGCGCAAGGGAGCCGCACGATGACCGCGCTCCTGGAAACCCGCGGCGTCTGGCAGCGGTTCGGCGGCCTCGTTGCCAACAGCGACGTTTCGATCTCGGTCGGGCGCGGCGAGATCGTCGGCCTGATCGGCCCGAACGGCGCCGGCAAGTCGACACTGTTCAATCTCATTGCCGGCGTGCTGCCGCCGACGCAAGGCACGATCTGGTTCGACGGCGTGGACGTGACCCATATGCCGGCAGCCGAGCGCTGTGTGCGCGGCGTGGGACGTACGTTTCAGGTCGTCAAAAGCTTTGAGACCATGACCGTCATCGACAATGTCATCGTCGGTGCGCTGGTGCGGACCACCGTGATGCGCGAGGCCCGCCGCAAGGCGCATGAGGTGCTTGAGTTCACCGGCCTCGCCGCACGTGCCGACGTGCTGGCAAGCGATCTCGTGCCGGCCGAGAAGCGCCGCCTCGAAGTTGCCCGTGCGCTCGCGACCGAACCAAAACTCCTGCTGCTCGACGAAGTGCTCACTGGTCTCACGCCGACCGAAGCGCAGACCGGCGTCGATCTCGTCCGCAAGGTGCGCGAGACCGGTGTCACCGTGCTGATGGTCGAGCACGTCATGGAGATCGTGATGCCGCTGGTCGACCGTGCCATCGTGCTCGACCTCGGCAAGGTGCTGGTCGAGGGCAAGCCGTCCGACGTTGTTCGCGATCCCAAGGTGATCAGCGCTTATCTGGGAGATCGTCATGCTCAGAGTGCATGAAGTCACCACCGCCTATCAGGGCCTGGTCGCGATCTCCTCCGTCTCGATCGAGGTCGCCAAGGGCGAGATCGTCTGCGTGGCCGGCGCCAACGGCGCGGGCAAGTCGACGCTGCTGAAATCGATCGCCGGCGCCGAGCGTCCGCGCTCGGGCACCGTGACCTTCGACGGCAAGCAACTCGTCGGCATGGCGCAGCACCTGGTTACGTCTTGCGGCATCGCCTATGTGCCGGAGAACCGCCGCCTGTTTCCGCGCCTCTCGGTGCGCGACAATCTCAGGCTCGGCAGCTATCTCTATCGCGGCGAGGCCGACCGCGAGAGCCCGCTCGATCTCGTCTTCAAGCTGTTTCCGCGCCTGTCAGAGCGCCTCGAGCAGCGCGCCGAGACGCTCTCCGGCGGCGAGCAGCAGATGCTCGCGATCGGACGCGCCTTGATGACGCGCCCGCGGCTGCTGATGCTGGACGAGCCCTCGCAAGGCATCATGCCGAAGCTGGTCGACGAGATCTTTCAGGCCGTAAAACGCATCCGCGACGCCGGCATGACCGTGCTGATCGTCGAGCAGCGCATGGCGGAGTGCCTTGAAATCGCCGACCGCGCCTACATCCTGCAAACCGGCCGCGTGCTGATGCAGGGGCCCGCGGCGGAGATCAGGGGTAATCCGGATGTGCGGAAGGCGTATCTGGGGCTGTAGGCGCTAGAACTGTCTCCACAAGCACAGACGTCATCCTGAGGTGCGCGCCCTTCGCGCGCCTCGAAGGATGAGCCGCGAGCGCTTTGCGGCCCATCCTTCGAGGCTTCACCTTGCGATGCAGAGCATCGCAAGGCTCGCACCTCAGGATGACGTCAGTGCGTGTGGCTAGTGGTCATGCTCCGGCAGCGTCAGCCCAAACGTCTTCACAAGATCCTTCACCTGTTCCGGCGAAAGATACCTTGGGTTCATCCCACGCAGCAGCAGATACAGCTTCGCCGTCTCCTCCAGCTCCTCGGTCGCGAACACCGCCGCCTCCAGCGTGTCGCCGGCGACCACCGGGCCGTGATTGGCGAGCAGCACGGATGAGTACTTTCCGGCCAGCCCCTTGATCGCATCCGCGACCGCGGGATCGCCGGGGCGGTAATAGGGCACGAGCGCGGTCGGGGCGCATTTCATCATGTAGTAGGCCGTCATCGGCGGCAACGCCGCGCGCGGGTCGATCTCGGGCAGCATCGAGAGCGCGACCGAGTGGGTGGAGTGCAGGTGCACGATCGCGCGCGCCGATTCACGGGTGTCGTAGAGCGCCGTGTGCAGCGGCACTTCCTTGGTCGGCGCGTCGCCGGACAGGAGCTTGCCGTTCGCATCAAGCCGCGACAGCCGTGCCGGGTCGAGGAAGCCGAGCGAGGCGTTGGTCGGCGTCACCAGCCAGCCGTCGTCCTCCAGCTTCACGCTGATGTTGCCGGATGAACCCGGTGTCAACCCGCGCTCGAACAGCGAGCGGCCGAAGCGGCAGATATCTTCGCGAAGTCGTGTCTCGCTGCTCATGGCGGGCGTATCCTGTTGCCGCCTTGTCTCACGCTTTGGCAGCGCGGCCAAGGCGTGTTATTCGGGTCAAGAGGCCGCCTCAGAGCGGCCGGTCAGGGAATGTTCCAAGGGAAGAGCCTTCATGTCTGCCTCCACCACCAGTAACCAGCGCATCGCCGTCATCGGACTGGGTTCGATGGGATTTGGCATGGCGACGTCGCTCAAGCGCGCCGGCCATGTGGTGACCGGTTGCGACGTTTCGGCCGACGCGGTCGCACGCTTCGTCAAGGACGGTGGCGCAGGCGCCAAGACGCCGGCGGAGGCTGCCAAGGGTGCCGACATCGTCGTCAGCGTGGTCGTCAACGCCGCGCAGACCGAAGGCGTCCTGTTCGGCAAGGACGGCGCCGCCGAGACCATGGCCAAGGATAGCGTGTTCATTTCGTCCGCGACCATGGACCCCGACGTGGCGCGGCGCCTCGCAAAACAGCTCGAGGCCACCGGCCGGCATTATCTGGATGCGCCGATTTCCGGTGGCGCGCAGCGTGCAGCGCAAGGCGAACTGACGATTCTCGCCTCCGGCAGCCCGGCCGCCTTTGCGAAGGCGCGTCCCGCGCTCGATGCGATGGCGGCAAAGCTCTACGAGCTCGGCGATGCCGCGGGGCAGGGCGCCGCCTTCAAGATGATCAACCAGCTCCTGGCCGGCGTGCACATCGCCGCCGCCTCGGAAGCGATCGCCTTTGCCGCCAAGCAGGGCCTCGATATCCGTAAGGTCTATGAGGTGATCACCGCGTCGGCCGGCAATTCCTGGATGTTCGAGAACCGCATGCCGCATGTGCTCGACGGCGACTACACGCCGCGCAGCGCGGTCGAGATTTTTGTGAAGGACCTCGGCATCATCCAGGACATGGCGCGATCGGCGCGCTTTCCGGTGCCGGTCTCGGCTGCAGCCCTGCAGATGTTCCTGATGACGGCAGCCGCGGGCATGGGCCGCGACGACGACGCCTCGGTGGCGCGCATGTATGCGCAGGTGACCGGCGTCAAGCTGCCCGGCGACAAGTAAGAAGAGGACAATCCGATGCCGCGCTTTGCCGCCAATCTCTCGATGATGTTCAACGAGGTGCCGTTCCTCGACCGCTTCGATGCGGCCGCGAAAGCCGGCTTCACCGCGGTCGAATTCCTGTTCCCTTACGAGCATCCGGCCGACGAGGTCGGCGCGCGCCTCAAGCGGAACGGCCTGACGCAGGCGCTGTTCAACCTGCCGCCCGGGGACTGGAACGCCGGCGAAAAGGGTTTTGCGGCGCTGCCTGCGCGCTTCGACGATCTCAAGCGCAGCCTGGAGACGGCTCTGCCTTACGTCAAGGCGACCGGCGTCAAGCGCCTGCATCTGATGGCCGGCATGGCCAATCGCGGCGATCGTCTCGCGATCGAGGCGTTCTATAAGGGGGTGGCGTGGGCCGCCGAATTCTTTGTGCCGCACGGCATCGACATCGTGATCGAGCCGATCAACCCACGCAACGTGCCCGGCTACTTCCTCAACGACTTCGGCTTCGCGCGCGACGTCGTCGAGGAGCTGAGAATCCCGAACCTGAAACTGCAGTTCGACATCTACCACTGCCAGATCATCCATGGTGACGTCACCATGCGGCTGCGCGAGATGATGCCGATCATCGGCCACATCCAGATCGCCAGCATTCCCTCGCGCAACGAGCCCGACGGCGAGGAGCTGAACTATCCGTTCCTGTTCGCGGAGCTCGACCGGCTCGGCTATTCAGGCTTCGTCGGCTGCGAATACAATCCGCGCGGCAAGACCACCGATGGCCTTGCCTGGTTCAAGCCTTACGCCGGAGCACGGTCGTGACACTCGCGCTGGGCTGCATCGCTGACGACTATACCGGCGCCTCCGATCTCGCCAACACGCTGACGCGCGCGGGTCTTCGCACCGTGCAGACCATCGGCGTGCCGGCTGATGACCTCGCTCTTCCCGAGGTCGATGCCGTCGTGGTGTCGCTGAAGAGCCGCTCGATCGAGGCGGGGCTTGCGGTGACGCGCTCGCGCGCCGCCGAGAAATGGCTGCGCGGCCGCGGCGCCTCGCATGTGCTGTTCAAGATCTGCTCGACCTTCGATTCCACCGACGCCGGCAATATCGGCCCCGTGATGGACGCGTTGCGCGAGGATTGCGGCGAGGCGATCGTGCTGGTGACGCCGGCCTTTCCGGAGACCGGACGCACCGTCTACCAGGGCAATCTCTTCGTCGGTGCCGTGCCGCTCAACGAGAGCCCGCTGAAAGACCATCCGCTCAATCCGATGCATGATTCCAACCTGGTGCGCGTGCTGGCGCGCCAGAGCAGGACCAGTGTCGGCCTCGTCGACCTCGCGACCGTGACGCGCGGCGTCGACGCAGTCCGCTTGCGGTTGTCCGATCTCGCGGCCAAGGGCATCGGCGCGGCTGTCATCGACGCCGTGTTCGACCGCGACCTCGAAACCATCGGCCTCGTCGCGGGCAGCCATCGGCTGTCGGTCGGCGCATCCGGCATCGGGCTTGGTCTGGCGCGTGCGCTGGTCTCCTCGGGCAAGGTGAAGTCCAGCGCGACAAATGCAGAGGCGGGCGCGCCGGTCGGCGGTCCCGCCGCATGTCTCGCCGGAAGTTGCTCGCAGGCAACCTTGCAGCAGATGGCCAATGCCGAGCGTGTCATGCCGGTGTTACATCTCGATCCGACGCGTATTTTTACGGACAAGGACGAGGCGCAGCGCGCGCTGGCCTGGGCAAAGCCGCGTTTGGCTGACGGCCCGCTCCTGATTGCTTCGAGCGCAACGCCGGAGGCCGTCGCCGCCGTGCAGGCGCGCTACGGCCGTGACGCTGCCGGCCACGCCATCGAGCAGACAATGGCCGACATCGCCGACGGCCTGGTGCAATCCGGCGTGCGCCGCCTGGTCGTCGCCGGTGGCGAGACGTCCGGCGCCGTTGTCGATCGTCTAAAAATTCCCGGCTTCCTCGTCGGCGCGGAGATCGCTGCGGGAGTCCCGGTGCTGCGTGCGGTCGGTGCAAAAGAAAGTGCCAAGGAAAGTGCAATGTTGCTTGCCTTGAAATCAGGCAATTTCGGCGGACCAGAGTTTTTCACCGACGCGCTTAGGCTCATGCGCTGAGTGCAGGGCTCTTTAGTTCCCTGTTCATCTCTTTAGGGTTCCGTACTCGTACGGAGTCGCAGTTGACATCTGCTCATTTGGTTTGGTGATGGATGTCGGCGCTACTCCCTGTGGTTGAGACGTAGATTCCCGGATGCGCGGCCGCGCCAGCATAAAGAGATCCCGATAATGTTCGCCAAAATTTCGATCCGCGCCAAGATCATCAGCGTCGTGGCGTTTCTGCTGGTTGCGATGACCGGCATGGGCCTGCTCGCCGTCATGAAGATGCGGGCCATGAATGCGAACACCACAGACATCACCACGAGCTGGATGCCCAGCGTGCGCGTGCTCGGCGAGCTCCGTGCCGCCGTCATCACCTATCGCAACGTGGTCCGTCAGCACATGCTGTCCGAGACCCTCGACGAAAAGCTGGCGAACGAAAAGACCGCCGGGATCGTCCTCGAGGCGCTGGCCAAGTCTCGCACGGCCTACGAGCCGATGATCACCTCCCCGGAGGAGCGGGGGCTCTACAACGACTGGATCAAGCTCTGGGATCAGTACAAGAAGGGGACTGAAGAAGTCTTCGCGCTGTCGCGCAAGGAGGCCGGCAAGGTCCCGCATGAGGCGCAGGAGTTGAACACCAAGACGGTCAACAAGATCGGCCTCCAGGCGGACGAGGTCCTGACCAAGGACATCGAGCTCAATAACAAGGGCGCCAACCAGGCTGCGCAAGATGCGGCCGACAGCTTCTACTACGCCTTCATGCTGGTCTCGATCATCCTCGGCGCGGCCGTCGTGATCGGCATCGGCGTCAGCATCTATCTGGTGCGCGACGTCTCCAGCGGCATCAACTCGATCATCGAGCCGATGCAGGCGCTCGGCAAGGGCGACCTCACGGCGGAAGTCCCGCATCAGGGCGAGAAGACCGAGATCGGATCCATGGCCGACGTGCTCCAGGTCTTCAAGGAAGCGCTGGTCGCCAAGAAGGTGGCGGACGAAGCCGCTGCCGCCGACGCCGAAGCCAAGATCGAACGCGGTCGCCGCGTCGACAACATCACTCGCGAATTCGAGACCATGATCGGCGAGATCGTGCAGACGGTGTCGTCGGCTTCGACCCAGCTCGAGGCATCCGCCTCGACGCTGACCGCGACCGCCGACCGCTCCCGGCAGATGGCGACCACGGTCGCTGCCGCGTCGGAAGAAGCCTCCACCAACGTGCAGTCGGTGGCATCGGCGACCGAAGAGATGGCCTCGTCGGTCGGCGAGATCAGCCGCCAGGTGCAGGAATCGGCGCGGATGGCCGGCGATGCCGTCGGCCAGGCGCGCACCACCAGCGAACGTGTCAGCGAGCTCTCCAAGGCCGCCTCCCGCATCGGCGATGTCGTCGAGCTCATCAACACCATCGCCGGGCAGACCAATTTGCTGGCACTCAATGCGACCATCGAGGCGGCGCGCGCAGGCGAAGCCGGCCGTGGCTTTGCGGTCGTTGCATCCGAAGTGAAGGCGCTCGCCGAGCAGACGGCGAAGGCGACCGGCGAAATCGGCACGCAGATCACGGGCATCCAGGCCGCGACCAACGACTCCGTCTCCGCGATCAAGGAGATCTCCTCGACCATCGAGCGGTTGTCGGAAATCTCCTCGGCCATCGCAGCCGCCGTGGAGGAGCAGGGTGCCGCGACCCAGGAGATCGCCCGCAACGTGCAGCAGGCGGCCCAGGGTACCCAGCAGGTCTCCTCCAACATCACCGACGTGCAGCGCGGTGCGACCGAGACCGGCACGGCCTCCTCGCAGGTGCTGTCGGCGGCGCAAATGCTGTCAGGCGATTCCAGCCGCCTGAAGACCGAGGTGAGCAAGTTCCTCACCAACGTTCGCGCGGCCTGAGACCACAGACTATCGCAATTCAGCCGCGGCTCCTTGGGCCGCGGCTGAATTCATCTAAGCGTCAGTTTTTTCCGGTCGTCGGTAACCCAATGTCGCCTGGAGGTAGCATGGTGATCGGCCTCCGTGAGAGTACGGGTGACCGCTTTCATCGAGGGTTAAGTTCGGCTTACGAGACTCGCGGACGGATGATTCAATGCAGGGTCGTCATCGAGAATATGCGCAAGAGCAAATCAGCCGGAGCTCGCGATGCGGAAGAATCTTCCTGTTACCGACGTGGAATATCCCGTTAGCGATGAAACGCTGATCGTCTCCAAGACCGATCTCAAGGGCAAGCTCGCTTATTTTAACGACGACTTCGTGGCCGCCGCGGGCTTTACGTCTGACGAGCTCATGGGCCAGCCGCACAACATCGTCCGCCATCCGGACATGCCGTCGGAGGCGTTTGGAAATCTCTGGGACACGCTGAAGGCCGGAAAACCCTGGCTCGGCGCGGTGAAGAACCGCCGCAAGAATGGCGATTACTACTGGGTCCTGGCCACCGCATCGCCGATCCGCGAGAACGGGCAGGTCACCGGCTACACCTCGATCCGCACTAAACTGCCCGCCGACCAGCGCAGGCTCGCCGAGCAGGTCTATGCGGCGATCCGCGAGAAGAAGCCGCACGGCTATCGCATCGATGCCGGTATCATCCGCCGTCGCTCGCTGCTCGACCGCTTCAGCGTCTTCACGCGCACGCTGAGCGCGCGTCTCGTCACCATGATGTCGATCCAGGCGCTGTTCGTGCTCGCGCTTGGCATTGCGGGCGCGCTTTCGGCCGGTGGTTCGGCGGGCCTGATCCTTCCGGTGCTGGCCGTGATCGGCGTTGCGGCGTGCGGCTTCCTCGGTCTTGCGACCATGCGCGCGATCAGTGCGCCGATGCAGCATCTGAACGAGACGATGCTCAATCTGGTGCAGGACAAGCTTGACAACCGCATCGTCATCGAACGCGACGACGAGATCGGCGAGGCGCTGCGCAATCTCCAGACGGTTCAGACCATCATCCGGTTCAGTCGCGATGAGGTGCAGGCCGTGCAACGTCGCGGCGAAGTCCAGCGCAAGGGTGACATGGCGAAGCTGGCCGATGGCTTCGAAGCCGCGATCGGAGAGATCGTCGAAACGGTGTCCTCGGCGGCAACCGAGCTCGAAGCGTCGGCCTCGACGCTGTCCACCACTGCGGAGCGTGCGCAGGGGCTCGCGACCGCCGTTGCGAGCGGATCCGCGGAAGCCTCGACCAACGTCGAGTCCGTGGCGTCAGCCGCGGAGGAGATGGCCTCCTCGGTCCGGGAGATCAGCCGGCAGGTGCAGGAATCGGCGCGCATCGCCGGCGAGGCCGTCAGCCAGGCCCGTGCGACCACCGACCGTGTCAGTGAGCTGTCGCGCGCAGCCTCCCGTATCGGCGACGTCGTCGAACTCATCAATGCGATCGCCGGCCAAACCAACCTGCTTGCCCTCAACGCAACGATCGAAGCGGCGCGTGCGGGTGAGGCGGGGCGCGGCTTTGCCGTGGTGGCCTCGGAGGTGAAGGCGCTTGCCGAGCAGACGGCCAAGGCGACCGGAGAGATCGGCCAGCAGGTCGGCGGCATCCAGGGCGCGACCCAGGATTCGGTCGGCGCCATCAGCCAGATCAGCAGCACGATCGAGCGCCTGTCCGAGATTTCGGCGGCCATCGCGGCCGCCGTGGAACAGCAGGGCACAGCGACCCAGGAGGTTGCCCGCAACGTGCAACAGGCGGCACAAGGCACCCAGCAAGTCTCCTCCAACGTCGGCGACGTCGAGCGCGGAGCGGCCGAGACCGGCGCGGCCTCCTCACAAGTGTTGTCGGCGGCGAAGATGCTGTCGCGCGACTCCAACCGGCTCAAGCTCGAGGTCGGCAAGTTCCTGTCCGGCGTCCGCGCAGCCTAGCGGACTCTCGCGCTCCAAGCGCAGGAATCGTAGGGTGGGCAAAGAGTCCGCTGTGGCTCGAAGAGCGAGGCGGAAGCGTGCCCACCACTTCTGTATCCGTGCGGATAGATGGTCGGCACGGCGCAAGCGCGCCTTTGCCCACCCTACTGGAGCTGTGATTGTGGTCTATCCCACCCGCCATTCCGGCACGCCGTCGGCGGCCATCGTGACGTCGCCGAGCGAGCCCACCGGCGTGCGATCCATGTTGAGCAGATGCGACAGCGTCGCAGTGTCGGTCGCCGGGATGCGGCCGAGCGTCCGCCGGTCATCCTCCGTGCGCAGCATGACGACGCCGTGCTCGACGTCGCCATTGCGGCCATAGAGCACGGTGAAGCTTTCGACCTTGCCCTTGCCGCCGGCCTCGGTGACGAAGTCCGGCACTGCACGCTTGCTGCGGTCAGCCACCGCCTGAACGGAGGTGTCCTGCGCCAGCGCCTCGCCCGGCGGCGTCTTCGAGACCACCAGCGCATGATGTTTGGTGACGAAGCCGCCCTGACCGTAGAGCAGGCCGAGATTGGCGCCATCGCGCAAGCGTCGCACCATCGCGCAGGCCGCATGCGTCATATAGGTGTTGAGCGGCGCACCGAAGAACGTGAGGCCGCCGGTGACGGTCGGCTGCACGTCCGCGCCCAGGCCCAGCGTCCGCCGCGCCATCTTGGGCACGCAAGGAAAGCAGCTGTAGAGCTCGATTGCATCGAACTTCGTGCCGTTGCCACCGGCGAGGTCCATCACCGCGCCGAGCACGGCATTCTGCGGATGGCTCTCATAAAACTGGTCGCGCAACAGGTAGTCGCGCGGCTCCTCGGCCGAGGCGCCGCCGAGCGGGTAGATCAGCTTGTCTTCGGCGATGCCGGCCGCGCGCGCCTTGGCGAGGCTGGTGAGCAGCAGCGCGCCGCCCATGTTGACGCTGGGGTTGGCGACCATGAGCTTGTTGTAGGGCCACGCGATCAACCGGTTGTCCGCGGTCGCGGTCGTGATCTCCTCCGGCGCAAAGCGCCGTTTCAGCCAGGCGTTGGGATTTTGCGCGGCCGCCTCCGAGTAACGTGACCACAGCGTGCCAGACTCGGCCATTGCCTCGCGCGGGGTCTGGCCCCAATGCGCCGACGATGCACCCTCGTAGAAGGGATAGACGGTCACGGGCCGGAACACGCCAAGCTTGACGGCCAACGGCTTCTGAAATGCCGCTCCGCGCTTCGGCTCCTCGACGTCGTGGGCAAACGGCGTCCAAGGCAGCTTGGCGCCGGAGCGTTCGGCCTTGGTCGCGGTCGATTGTGCTTCGGCGCCGACCACGGCAGCCACCGTGCATTCGCCGCGCGCGATGCGCTTGGCGGCTTCGTGCAAGTACCGGATCGGGCTCTCGCCGCCGACCGGGCCGTAATAGCAATGCGCCGGGTTGATGCCGAGGCGCTGTGCCAGCAACTTCTCCGGATCGCGGTAGCGCCAGCTCAGGAAGTTGACGACGTCGAGCGACTGCACCTCGCCGAGCAGCCTGGCCCCCGCATCCGCCTCGGCGCGCCGCAGCGCCTGCTCGAGGAGATCGAGCGGCTCGAGACCCGCAGTGATCTCCTTGGGACGGTCGACGATCTCGCCGACGCCGACGATGACGGGGATGCGGTCTGAGAAGGTATGAGAGCTGGTCATTGTTCTTGCTTCACATTCTACATCTTCGGCACGCCGTCGCCCTTCGAGGCCTTCGCTACGCTACGGCACCTCAGGGTGACGGCTACGGGTGCAGCGTCATCCTGAGGTGCGAGGCCGGAGGCGCACAAGCGCCGCCGGGCGAGCCTCGAAGGATGGGCCGCGGGCGCCACTTCGGCCAAGCGTCACTCCGCAACCAGCGCATTCATGTGCTCGACCGCCTCGGCAAAGTCCTCCTTGAACTCCTGCACCACAGCACCCGCCGATTTTACGCTGTCGATCAGCCCGACGCCCTGGCCGACGAAATAGCTGACGAGGTCGCGCGCCTTGGCGTTCCCCGCGGCGGCTGCGCGGTCGATCGAGTTGAAGGCGTCGCGGCTGACAATGCTCTGCAGCGGCATCGGCAGCGCCCCGGGGCTCTCCGGCGCACGGTCCCAGGCATCGGTCCAGACCGAGCGGAGCTGGCGCGCCGGTTTTCCGGTGCGACCCTTCGAGCGCACGGCGTCCCGGGAGGAGGCCGCGATCATCTTCTCCCGGAAGATTTCCGTGGTCTCGGATTCGACGGTGGCCAACCACACCGATCCGGTCCAGGCGCCCGCCGCGCCCATCGCCATGCAGGCCGCCATCTGCCTGCCCGTCATGATGCCGCCGGCCGCGAGCACCGGCACGTCGCGCATCGGCTTGATCGCCTTGATCACCTCGGGGACCAGCACCATGGTCGAGACCTCGCCGCAATGGCCGCCGGCCTCGGTGCCCTGTGCGACCAGGATATCGACGCCGGCTGCCACGGTGCGCACCGCGTGCTCCTTGGCGCCGACGAGCGCCGCGACCGGCACGCCGTGCTTCTTGCCCATCTCGATCATCGATTTTGGCGGCACGCCGAGCGCATTCGCGATCAGGCGGATCGGATGGTCAAAGGAAACCTCGAGAAGCTGCAGCGCCGTCTTGGCGTCGAATGGCTGCGGCTGGTTGTCCGCCACGCTCGTGGTCGAGAGCTCGATGTCGTACTTCTTCAGGAGGCTTTTGGTGTAGTCGCGATGCGCCTGCGGCACGCGCGCTTCCAGGCTTTTCCAGGTGACGTCCTTCTCGCCCGCGGTCGAGATGTTCTCGGGGATCAGCACGTCAACGCCATAGGGTTTGCCGTCGACATGGGCGTCGATCCATTTCAGCTCGCGCTCGAGCGTATCCGGCGTGTGCACGGTGGCGCCCAGCACGCCAAAGCCGCCGGCGCGGCTCACGGCGGCGACGACGTCGCGGCAATGGCTGAAGGCGAACAGCGGGAACTCGATCCCCAGCATCTCGCAGATCGGCGATTTCATGTGTCTCTCCCGGCGGCGACAGCTTGTGCGTCTGCTCTTCTTGCTTTGACTGGCGAATGCGCTCGCGACGCTAACTCATCGCGTGCGGCCATGCCAAGCCGGATTTCTACGCGTAACTTGCGTGCAGGCGCCGTGTGCGGGAAGAGGCATTCCGCCGTGCAAAATTAGCAGAGGTGCGCGTGCGGTTTTGCCTCTTGCGCTTTGGCTGTCTCGATAGAATGCTGCCTGCAAACAAGACCAAGAACGAGGGAGCGCCTAGTCATGTCAGCGCCGTCGAGCCCGGCTTCTCAAGCCAGCGAAGCCTATGACGTCGTCATCGTTGGTGCGGGCTTTGCCGGCATGTACATGCTGCATCGCCTGCGCGGGCTTGGGTTATCGGCGCGGGTTTTTGAGCAAGGTGGCGGCGTCGGTGGCACCTGGTACTGGAACCGATATCCCGGCGCGCGTTGCGACGTCGAGAGCATGCAGTACTCCTACTCGTTCTCCGACGAGCTGCAGCAGGAATGGGACTGGAGCGAGCGCTACGCGCCGCAGCCGGAGATCTTGAAATACGCCAACCACGTCGCCGACCGTTTTGACCTGCGTCGCGACATCCAGTTCGAAACGCGCGTGGATCGTGCCGAGTTCGACGAGCGATCGAGTACATGGTCGGTCACGACATCCGATGGCAAGACGGTCAGCGCAAGCTTCGTCGTGCTCGCCACCGGCTGCCTTTCAAACGCGCGAAAACCCGACATCAAGGGCCTCGATATCTTCAAGGGCCCAGTCTATCACACCAGCAACTGGCCGCATGAGCCGATCGATTTCACCGGTCTGCGCGTCGGCATCATCGGCACCGGCTCGTCCGGCATCCAGTCGGTGCCCGTGATCGCCGAACAGGCGAAACATCTGACGGTGTTCCAGCGCACGCCAAATTACTCGATTCCCGCGCGCAACGCGCCGCTCACGCCCGCGGAGCGCAAGACGTTTCGCGACAACTATCCGGCGATCCGGCATTTTGCCCGCTGGGAGGCGCGCAACGGCATCTACACCGAGCTGCCCGACCGCGGCGCGCTCGACGATGGCGACAATGAGCGCCGGGCCAAATACGAGGCAAGGTGGGCGCGGGGCGGCCTCACCTTCATGTCGGTCTACAACAATCTCGGGCTCGACAAGACGGCGAACGACACCGCCGCCGGCTTTGTCCGCGAGAAGATCGGCGAGACGGTGAGGGACCCCGCGACTGCAAAGGCGTTGCAGCCGACCACCTATCCGATCGGCACCAAGCGCATCTGCATCGACACCGATTATTTCGAGACCTTCAACCGCCCCAACGTCTCCCTGGTCGACATCAAGACCAATCCGATCGAGGAGATCACCGCGAATGCCGTGCGTGTCGCGGGTCACGATCACGAGGTCGACGCGCTGGTGCTCGCGACCGGTTTCGACGCCATGACCGGCTCGGTCGCCAGGATCGACATCCGTGGCCGCGGTGGCAAAACGCTGAACCAGAAATGGGCGGAGGGGCCAAAGACCTATCTCGGCCTGATGAGTGCGGGCTTTCCAAACCTCTTCATCATCACGGGGCCGGGCAGCCCGTCGGTGTTGTCGAACATGATCGTCTCGATCGAGCAGCATGTCGACTGGATCGCCGACTGCCTCGTCTACATGCGCGAGCAGGGTCTTGCGACCATGGAAGCGGACGTGGACGCAGAGGAGAAATGGGTCGCTCACGTCAACGACGTCGCCCACGGCACGCTCTATCCGCAAGCCAATTCCTGGTACATGGGCGCCAACATCCCCGGCAAGCCGCGCATCTTCATGCCCTATATCGGCGGCGTCGGCGTCTACCGACAGATCTGCAACGACATCGCCGCGAAGGGCTATGAGGGGTTTGTGATGGGCCGGGCGGAGCAGCCGAGGCGGGCGGCGGCATCCTGAGTGCGCCGTCATGACGAAACGGGGAGGGCGCCCATCGCGCCATGCATCCCGGCTCCCTTGCGAAGTGCCCAATTGTCGTTAGCTATCACCCCACGCCATTTCGCGCTGGAGCTATCAGCATGACCGACGCCCCCTACGAGCCGCCAAGAGTCTGGACCTGGGACAAGGAGAGCGGCGGCCGCTTTGCCAGCATCAACCGCCCGATCGCCGGCCCCACGCACGAGAAGGAGCTGCCGGTTGGCAAGCACCCCTTCCAGCTCTATTCGCTGGCGACGCCGAACGGCGTCAAGGTCACCGTGATGTTCGAGGAGCTTCTGGCGGCCGGCCACAGTGGGGCGGAGTACGACGCCTGGCTGATCAAGATCGACGGCAACCAGTTCGGCAGCGGTTTTGTCGACGTCAACCCGAACTCCAAGATTCCGGCGCTGATGGATCGCAGCGGGCCGACGCCGATCCGGGTGTTCGAGTCAGGCGCGATCCTGATGCATCTTGCGGAAAAGTTCGGCGCGTTCCTGCCGACCGGCGGCCAGGCGCGGGCGGAGTGCCTGTCCTGGCTGTTCTGGCAGATGGGCAGTGCGCCGTTCCTCGGCGGCGGCTTTGGCCACTTCTACGCCTATGCGCCGACCAAGATCGAATACGCCATCAACCGCTACGCGATGGAAGTGAAGCGCCAGCTTGACGTGCTCGACCGCCGCCTCGCCGACAACGAGTATCTCGCAGGCCAAGACTACACGATCGCCGACATGGCGACCTGGCCGTGGTACGGCGCACTCGCCAAGGGTCTCGTCTATGGCGCCGGCGAGTTTTTGTCCGTGCAGGACTACAAGAACGTCCAGCGCTGGACCGACCAGATCGCAAAACGTCCCGCCGTGAAGCGCGGCCGCATGGTCAACCGCATCTCCGGCGACCCCGCCAGCCAGTTGCACGAGCGCCATGACGCCAGCGATTTCGAGACGAAGACGCAGGACAAGATCGGCGAGCCCGCGGCGACGTAAGATTTTTCTTCGCCTCTCCCCGCTTGCGGGGAGAGGCCGGATTGCGCCGAGCGATGCGAAGCATCGTTCGAAGCAATCCGGGTGAGGGGGACTCTCCGCGAATCCATCTCTCACCGTCCTCGCGGAGACTCCCCCTCACCCCAACCCTCTCCCCGCAAGCGGGGCGAGGGGGCAGACGTCCTAATCCGGCAGCATCTCGCCGGACCCACCCAACTCCGCCGGCAAATCCCGGTACTTCGGCAGACCGTCGCGCACCGACACCATCTTGCTTCCGTAGTTCGCGTGCAGCGTCGGCTCGTGGGTGTAGCCTTTCAGCAGATTGGCATAGACGTCGATTAGCCGCATGCGCGGGTGTGCGGTCATGACGTGGCCGCCGCAACGCTTGCAGAATTTTCGGTCGGAATGCTCGGTCTTGCTGAACGTCCCGATCTCGCTTTCGCCTCGGGTGACACGGACGCTGTCGGCCTTCCACAGGCTGAAGGCGTTGATAGGGGCGGCCGACCACGCCTGGCAATCGGCGCAATGGCAATAGCCGGCGAAGAGGGGCTTGCCTGAGGCCTCGACCTCGACGGCGCCGCAGAAGCAGCCGGCCTTGTAGCTCGTCTCAGGCTCCACTTGCGCGTCGTCGCCCTCGACCAGCAGGTCGTTGTAAGCGATGTTCTTCTTCATGTAGTTGCGGATGAAGTCGCATTCGACCGAGAGCTTGCGTCCCTGCGCGCGCACCGCATCCAGCGTCGCGCGGCCGAGCTTTGAGCCGATGCCGCGGCCGCCGAGCTCCGGCGGCACCTCGGTATGGACGAGCGTGATGAACTCAGGTGTCTTGCGGTAGGTGACGAAGGCGACGTGACCGTCGACGTCGAGCTCGAATCGCTCGCGCTCTTCATTGTCGCGGAATGCTTCCGGCATCGTCTCGCTCCCTATTTGCGCTTCGCACCCTGGGCCGCCGGAAACACCACGCGGTCGTCGGTGCGGCAGTAGCGGTCCGCGAACATGCGCCCGATCGGATGATAGCGCTCCATATGCACCCGCATCGCCTCACCATCCCAAAGCTCGTCGCGGATGTGGAAATGGATGCCTTCGCACATGATCAGCTTGCGATCGTCATTGACGTCGATCAGCTTCCACAGCTTGCACTCCATCGCCCAGGGCGTGTCGGCAAGGCGCGGCACCGCGATCCTGGTCGAGGGCGCAAGCTTTAGCCCGAGATAGTCGGGTTCGCCGATGTCGGGCGGAAAATCGCCGCTGCTTTCGTGCATGGCTTGCGCCAGCGGCTCATCGGCGATGTTGACCACGAATTCGCCGGTCGCCTGGATGTTGAGAAACGTATCCTTGTCCTCGCCATTGGGCTTGCGGTTTGCCGCGAACATGCAGAGCGGCGGATCCTCGCAGAAGGCGTTGAAGAAGCTGAAGGGTGCCGCGTTGACGATGCCGGTCGGCCCCACCGAAGTCACCCAGGCGATCGGCCGCGGCAGGACGAAGGAGGTTAGCACCTTGTAGCGCTCGCGTGGCGTCAGGTCGCTGGCGGCGTATTCCATGGTGGCTCCAGTGGGGGCTGGGCAGCTCGACGCAAGACTAATTCTTGTAGGGTGGGCAAAGCGAAGCGTGCCCACCGCTTCTGTCCGAGATCGAAGTGGTGGGCACGGCGCGATGCGCCTTTGCCCACCCTACGATTTCTGAGATGGCCTTACGCCATGCTCAGCTCGTGCCGTCCGACCACCATCCAGTGCACCTCGTCCGGACCGTCCGCGAAGCGGAGGTGGCGGACGTCCTGGTACATCTCGGCGAGCGGGGTCCAGTGCGAGATGCCGGTGGCGCCGTGCATCTGGATCGACTGGTCGATGATCTTGCAGGCGCGCTCCGGCACCATGGCCTTGACCATGGAGACCCAGACGCGGGCTTCCTTGTTGCCGAGCACGTCCATCGCCTTGGCCGCCTTCAGCACCATTAGCCGCATCGCCTCGATCTCGCAGCGGGCCTGCGCGATGATCTGCATGTTGCCGCCGAGATGGGCGATCTTCTTGCCGAAGGCCTCGCGGGTGAGGCCACGCTGCACCATCAAATCGAGCGCCTTCTCGGCCTTGCCGATGGTGCGCATGCAGTGATGGATGCGGCCGGGGCCGAGGCGGAGCTGCGAGATCTCGAAGCCGCGGCCTTCGCCGAGCAGCATGTTCTCCTTGGGCACGCGGACATTGTTGAAGCGCATGTGCATGTGGCCGCGCGGCGCATGGTCCTGCCCGAACACATACATGGGGCCGAGCACCTCGACGCCGGGCGTGTCGCGCGGCACCAGGATCTGCGACTGCTGCTTGCTCGGGGCCGCGTCCGGGTTGGTCTTCACCATCACGATGAGGATCTTGCAGCGGGGATCGCCGACACCGGAGATGTAGTACTTCTCGCCGTTGATGACCCATTCGTCGCCGACGAGCTTTGCGGTGGTCGAGATGTTCTTGGCATCGGAGGAGGCGACGTTCGGCTCCGTCATCACATAGGCGGAGCGGATCTCGCCGTTCATCAACGGCTTCAGCCACTTTTCCTTCTGCTCCTTGGTGCCGACGCGCTCCAGCACCTCCATGTTGCCGGTGTCGGGCGCCGAGCAGTTCATGGTCTCGGAGGCCAGCGGGCTCTTGCCGAGCTCGGAGGCGATATAGGCGTAGTCGAGGTTCTTCAGGCCCTGGCCGGTCTCGTCATCGGGCAGGAAGAAATTCCACAGGCCTTCCTTCTTGGCCTTGTTCTTGGCGACCTCGAGCACCTCGAGCTGCTTTGGCGTGAAGCTCCAGCGGTCCTCTTTGCCTTCGCCGGCCTTGGCGAACTCGATCGACATCGGCTCGACGGTGTCGCGGATGAATTTTTTCACATGGTCGTAGAGCGGACGGACCTGGTCCGACATGCGGAGGTCGTTGAGATCGTCGCCGGGATTGAGGGTGTAGTTGGTCGTGCGGGGCACATAGCTGTGTTTCATTCTTCTTCCTCCCGTTTCGCTGAAGTCGCGTTGCGGCCGACAATAGACGCCGCGCCGTCAAAGCGCGAGTGCGCATTTGGCGCTATCTCTGCCGCGTCGCGGAAAATCGGCGCGGCGTTTGAAATGCTGTTTGAATGTTGTCGAGTGATCCAGTGCGTAGCCCGGATGGAGCGCAGCGTAATCCGGGACACAGTTGGCCTCACATGACCCGGATTACGCTGCGCTCCATCCTGGCTACCGCAGTTGGTTGGGCCGGCTAGCTCAAGCCGGCATCCTATGCATCGCGCAGATTTTGTTGCCGTCGAGATCGCGCAAATAGGCGAGATAGAGCTTGTTCCCCGCGCCCTCGCGGATCCCTGGCGGATTCTCGATCGGCGTTCCACCGGCCGCGACGCCGGCCGCGTGCCACTTGTCTACCTGCTCGGGCGAGGTGGCTGCAAAGCCGATGGTGCCGCCGTTCGCGCAGGTGGCCGGCTCGCCGTTGATCGGCTTGGTCACCGAGAACACGCCGGTCTTGGTGATGTAGAAAATGCGATGGCCATCGACGCGCGCGGGGCGCACGTCCAGTGTGCCGAGCAGCGTGTCGTAGAACGCCTTGGCCTTGTCGAGATCGTTGGTGCCGACCATAATGTGCGAGAACATGGTTCTTCCTCTCCCTCAGCTCTTATCGCTAGTCCTGTAGCCCGGATGGAGCGCAGCGCAATCCGGGAAACCTTCCTCATTCAAAAGTCCCGGATTGCGCTGCGCTCCATCCGAGCTACGAGACTCAAAACGCCGTATAGCCGCCGTCGATCACGAAGGTGTCGGCGGTGTGATAGGACGATGCCTTGCTCATGAGATAGACGGCGATTCCGCCGAAATCTGAAGGCTCGCCGAAGCGGCGCATGGGAATGCGCGGCATGACGTTGGCGACGAACTTTTCGTTGGCCATGATTCCGGCGGTCATGTCGCTCTTGATCCAGCCCGGAAGGATCGCGTTGGCGGTGACGCCATGGCGCGACAGTTCCACGCCGAGCGCGCGCACCAGCGCGTTGATCGCGGCCTTGGTCG
Organism: Bradyrhizobium guangdongense; assembly: GCF_006483445.1. GTDB lineage: Bacteria > Pseudomonadota > Alphaproteobacteria > Rhizobiales > Xanthobacteraceae > Bradyrhizobium > Bradyrhizobium guangdongense_A. Next base: position 32,147 of record NZ_PPPT01000155.1, read on the forward strand.
CTGCGTAGTGCTCATTGCGCGCGGTGCCGAAGATCGAGGCGAGGCTCGAGGTCGCAACCAGCCGGCCGAAGGGATCGCCGGCATTGGCGCGGTCGGTCATGTGCCTGGCGGCGGCCTGGAAGGCGTGGAAGACGCCGTCGAGATTGGTCGCAAACATCGTGCGCCATTCCTCCTCGGTACGCTCGACGAAGGAGCGGCGTCCGCCGCCGCCGATGCCGGCATTGGCAAAGCAGCCGTCGACACGGCCGAAGGTGTCGAGCGTCGCCTTCATCGCTGCGTTGACGGATTTGGGATCGGTGACGTCGCAGACGCGCGTGTCGACCTTACCGGACAGGCCGGCCATGCTGGCGGCGGCAGCCTTGTTCTTGTCGGCGTTGCGGCCCCAGATCGAGACATTGCAGCCCTGGCCCGCCAGCGCCTGGGCAATGCCGAGTCCGATACCGCCATTGCCGCCGGTGATCACGGCCACGCGGCCGGTGAGGTCGAAGATGGTCATGAGCGTTTCCCGTTTCTTTAGCGGTCTTTTGGCACCAGCCGGTGCGCGCAAGATGGTCTGATATGCCGATGCGATATGTCCTGACAAGCATGGACAAGGCCGCGCCAAAAATCAAATATGCGCCCCGGCAAAACCAATTCCGATCCGCGGAACAGCGCGGGTCGCAACCGACGAGGAAACAATGCAGTTCAAACACGTCACGCTCGATTTCGACGGGCCGGTCGCCATCCTCAAGCTGGACCACCAGGAGGTGATGAACGCGGTTTCCGTGGACATGCTGGGCGGGCTCGCCGACGCGCTCGATACGATCGAGGAGAAAAAGGACGAGGTGCGCTGCATCGTGCTGACCGGGGCGGGGCGTGCCTTCTGCACCGGCGCCAACCTGCAGGGGCGCAGCAACCAGTCGAAGAAGACCAGGGCCGGCACGACGCTCGAGACCGGCTTCCATCCGTTCCTGCGCCGCATCCGTAATTTGCATTGTCCGATCGTCACGGCGGTCAACGGGCCGGCCGCCGGCGCCGGCATGAGCTTTGCGCTGCTCGGCGACATGATCCTGTGCGCGCGTTCGGCCTATTTCCTCCAGGCCTTCCGTCGCATCGGCCTCGTCCCGGATTGCGGCTCGACCTGGTTGCTGCCGCGTCTCGTCGGCCGCGCACGCTCGATCGAATTGTCGCTGATGGGCGAGCGGCTGCCGGCGGAGAAGGCGCTGGAATGGGGCCTCGTCAATCGCGTCTATGACGACGGCGCGCTGATGGAGGAGGCGATGAAGCTCGCGAACGACCTCGCCAACGGCCCGACGGTGGCGCTGTCGCTGATCCGAAAACTCTATTGGGACAGCCCGGAAAATTCTTTCGAGGAGCAGCTCAATCTCGAATTCCAGTGCCAGTTGCGCGCCGGTGACAGCGAAGATTTCCGCGAAGGCGTCGGCGCCTTCCTCGAGAAGCGTCCGGCGAAGTTTAAGGGAAAATGATCGAGGCCGAGCTCTCCCGCAGCGTCGTGCGGTGGTGCCCGGGCGCGACCGGAGCGACCGCCGCCGCAAAGCTGTCCGGCGGTGCCAGTCAGGAAACCTGGCGCTTCGATATCACGCATCCCGACGGCAATATCGGCGCCATCCTGCGCCGTTCGCCGAAAGGCTATGGCGCCGCGCCGACGCGCGCAGCGGGTCTCGCGGCGGAAGCAAGGCTGATGCAGCTCGCCTTCGAGGCCGGCCTGCCGTCGCCGCGCGTGCTGCATGTCCTGACGCCTGAGGACGATCTCGGCACCGGCTTCATCATGCAGCGCGTCGAAGGCGAGACCATCGCGCGCAAGATTCTGCGTGACGACGAGTTTGCCGCCGCGCGGCCGCATCTCGCGCGGCAGATCGGTGGCGTGCTGGCGGGTTTGCACAAACTGCCGCAGGATAGATTGCCCACACTACGCACCCGGTCGGCGACCCAGGAAATCGCCGAGTTCGAGCGCGACTATCGCAGCCTCAACTGGCCAAAGCCGGTGTTCGAGCTGACGCTGCGCTGGCTGTGCAATCATGATCCCGGCCCGTCGGCCGAGACGACGCTGGTGCATGGCGACTTCCGCAACGGCAATCTCATCATCGGTGCCGAGGGGTTGCGCGCCGTGCTGGACTGGGAGCTCGCCCATCTCGGCGATCCCATGGAGGATCTCGGCTGGGTCTGCGTCAACTCCTGGCGCTTTGGCGAGATCGACAAGCCCGTCGGTGGATTTGGCTCGCGCGAGGAGCTGTTCGCCGGCTATGAAGCGGCGGGACGCAGATGCGATCCTGCCCGCGTGAAGTTCTGGGAAGTGATGGGCACGCTGCGCTGGGGCATCATGTGCGGTGGCATGATGCAGCGCTTTCGCGAGGGGCCCGACCATTCCATGGAGCGCGCCATGATCGGCCGCCGTGCCTCCGAAACCGAAATCGATCTGTTGCGGCTGCTCGCGCCGCGCGGGAGGTGAGCATGCAGGACGAACCGACACCGATCGAGCTGACCAAGGCGGTTGCCGATTTCCTCCGCAACGACATCACGCCGCTGATCTCTGGCCACCAGGCGTTCAAGCTGCGGGTCGCCATTAACGCTCTCGATCTCGTTACGCGGCAGCTGACGCTGGAGGAGGGGAACGATGCGACGGAGGTGGCGCGGCTGCGTACGCTGCTGGGGGTGGACGGTTCGGTGACCGAGCTGAACCGCGCGCTCGCTGAGCGCATCGCGAAAGGCGAGGTGGACCTCGCGACGCCGGGTCTCGCCGAGCATCTCTGGGCGACCACGATGGACAAGCTCGCGGTCGATCAGCCGAACTACGCCTCGTACAAGCGGGAGCTGGGGCGAGAGGGTTAGGCGGCACCACTCTCTCAGCCGTCATTCCGGGGCGGAGCGATAGCGACGAGCCCGGAATCCATTGGTCCGCAGTCTCCGTGGCCCGATGGATTCCGGGCTCGCGCCCAAGCGGGCGCGTCCCGGACTGACGAGGGGTGGTGCCTATTTCCCCAGCCATTTCGGCGGCCGCTTCTCCGCAAATGCTTTCGGGCCCTCGATGTAATCCTGCGACGCCGCCATCGCCTTCACGGCCGGATACTCCCGCTGCTCCGCGATCGCCTGCTCCAGCGACACGGCAAGCCCCTTTTGAATGGCCTGCTTCGATGCCCGGATCGACATCGGCGAGTTCTTGGCGATCGTCTCCGCCCAGCGCAGCGCGGCGTTGAGCGCCTCGCCCTGCGGCACCACCTCGTTGACGAAGCCGAGCTCAAGACCTTCCTTTGCGCTCACATGGCGCGCTGTGAGGATCATGCCCATGGCGCGCTTGAGACCGATCTGCCGCGGCAGACGGTGTACGCCACCGGCGAGCGCGGCGAGCCCGACGCGCGGCTCGGGCAGCGCAAAGGTCGCATTCTCTGACGCAATGATGAGGTCGCAGGCGAGCGCGATTTCGAACCCGCCGCCCATGGCGACGCCGTTGACAGCCGCGATGATCGGCTTGTCGCAGTCGAAGCGCGAGGTGAGGCCGGCAAAGCCGCCCTTGTCCCAGCCCCGCTTGCCGCCGGCGGCCTGCCACTTCAGATCGTTGCCGGCGCAAAAGGCCTTGTCGCCGGCGCCGGTGACGACCGCGATCCACTGGTCGGGATCGGCGGAGAAGTCGTCAAACACCTTGTTGAGCTCGAAATGCGCATCGGTGTGCAGCGCGTTGTAGACCTCGGGGCGCGACAGCGTGACGATCGTGATCGGCCCCTTGCGTTCCACCTTTGAAAATTTCAGCTCCATGGTCGCTCCCGCGTTTTTCTGTGGCAGAGAATATTGAGGCCTATACTAGCGCGCGGACGTACGCGCGCACCACTCGAATTGCGCAAGGCGCATTGCGTGGCCGGCGCGCTTGAGCTTGCTTGACTTGCGCATGGTCTTCTCACCTTAATCGACACGAACAGAATTGCGCCTAGCGCCTTAACGCAAAAACACAAAATCAATCCGGGAGAGAACCGTGGATTTCTCATTGCCTGCCGATCTCGTCGCCTATCTCGAAGAGCTCGACCGTTTCATCGAGCGCGAGATCAAGCCGCTGGAACAAGCTGACGACAACATCCGCTTCTTCGATCACCGCCGCGAATGGGCGCGCACCGATTTCGAGAATGGCGGCCTGCCGCGGCACGAATGGGAAGCGCTGCTGCGCAAGGCCAAGAATCTCGCGGACGCTGCCGGCCATCTGCGCTTCCCGGTACCGAAGCAGTATGGCGGCAAGGATGGTTCCAACCTCTGGATGGCCGTCATCCGCGAGCACTTTGCGGCCAAGGGCCTCGGCCTCCACAACGACCTGCAGAACGAGCACTCCATCGTCGGCAATTTCCCTGTCGTCACCATGCTCGACCGCTACGGCCGCGACGACCAGAAGGCGATGATCGACGGCTCCATCAAGGGCAAGTACCGCATCACCTTCGGTCTCACCGAACCGCATCATGGCTCGGACGCTACCCACATGGAGACGCGCGCCGTGCCGGCTACCCGCGACAACGTCAAGGGCTGGATCATCAACGGCGAGAAGATGTGGACGACCGGCATGCACGTTGCTACCCACTGCGCGCTGTTCGCGCGCACCAGCGGTAATGACGGCGATGCCCGCGGCATCACCTGTTTCCTGGTGCCGGCCAAGAGCGAGGGCGTCGTGATCGAGGAGTACATGTGGACCTTCAACATGCCGACGGACCATCCCCGCGTCAGCTTCACCGACGTATTCGTGCCTGAAGATGCGCAGTTCGGCGAGGTCGGCCGCGGCCTGTCGCTGGCGCAATGCTTCGTGCACCAGAACCGCATCCGCCAGGCCGCGAGCTCGCTCGGCGCTGCCGTCTACTGCATCGACGAGAGCGTGAAATACGCCCGCGAACGAAAACCGTTCGGCCGCGCTCTCGCCGAGAACCAGGCGATCCAGTTCCCGCTGGTCGAGCTTGCGACGCAAGCCGAGATGCTGCGCCTGTTGATCCGCAAGACCGCCTGGGAGATGGACAAGCTCACCGAGGAGCAGATCGAACGCACACTCTCCGACCGCGTCTCGATGTGCAACTACTGGGCAAATCGCCTGTGCTGCGAAGCTGCCGACCGCGCCATGCAGGTCCATGGCGGCATGGGCTATTCACGCCACAAGGCTTTCGAGCACATCTACCGCCACCACCGCCGCTACCGCATCACCGAGGGCAGCGAGGAGATCCAGATGCGGAAGGTCGCGGGGTTCTTGTTCGGCTATATGGGGCCGGGAAAGCACTAACTGTCATTGCGAGCGAAGCGAAGCAATCCAGAGTCTTTCCACGGAGACAGTCTGGATTGCTTCGTCGCAAGAGCTCCTCGCAATGACGGTCAATTCACCCGTCGATCCTTCCCCGCCCAGAACGGCTCACGCAATTCCCGCCGCAGGATCTTGCCTGACGGATTGCGCGGCAGCGCGGGGATGAACTCCACGCTCTTCGGCGTCTTGAAGCCGGCGATGCGTTCGCGGGTGAAGTTGATGATGTCGGTCGCAGTGGCCTGCTTGCCCGGCTTCATCACCACGATCGCCTTGACCGCTTCGCCCCATTTGTCGTCGGGCACGCCGATCACGGCGGCCTCGGCGACGTCGGGGTGATCGCAGACCGCGCTCTCGACCTCGGCTGGATAGATGTTCTCGCCGCCCGAGATGATCATGTCCTTGATGCGGTCGTGGATGTAGAGATATCCGTCCTCGTCCATGTAGCCGGCATCGCCGGTGCGCAGCCAGCCATCAGAGCGCAGTGTTGAGGCTGTGGCCTCGGGCAGGTTCCAGTAGCCGGACATGTTGTGGTCCGAGCGCGTCGCGATCTCGCCGACTTGGCGCGGCGGCAGTGGCTTGCCGTCGCCATCGAGGATCGCAAGCTCGACGCCTGCGAGCGCCTTGCCGGCCGAGCGCATCCGTTCCAGGCCCTCGATGTGATCCTCCGGCGGCAGTGCGACGATGGTCCCGGTCGTCTCCGTCATGCCGTAAAGCTGCACAAACCCGCATTTGAAGACTTCGATGCACTCCTTCAGAAGCGCTGCCGGGATAGGCGAGGCGCCGTAGAGCATGTATTTGAGCCGCGAAAAGTCCATGGTCTTCGCGCGCGGCTGCCGCACCACGAATTGCATCGCCGCCGGCACCATGAAGAGCTTTGTGATGCCGAAGGTCTCGAAGAAATCGAGCACCTTGGTCGGATCGAATTCGCGCGCGATCACGCTGCGCGCGCCATGGCCGAGGCCGACCAGGCCCCAGCCGGAACCGCCGATATGAAAGATCGGCATCGCGACCAGCGACACGTCGTCGGTGGTCCACTTGTTCCAGTCGGGCGTATCGGCGGCGCCGCCGGCCTCCAGCAGGCTCTTGAAGTTCGAATGCGAAAGCATCGCGCCCTTCGGCTTGCCCGTGGTGCCCGACGTATAGAGCTGCATGGCAATGTCTTTGGCGCTGATCGGCACCATCGGGTCATCGCCGCTCTGCGCATCGCGCCAGGGCGTAAAATCCTGCCATTCCGGCGCGCCGCCTTCGGTGGTGATGACGGTGCGTACGTTTGGCAGCTTGTCCTTGATCTGGCGGACAAGCGTGAGGAACTCGGGCCCAACGAACAGCACCGGCGCCTTGCAATCGTTGACGATGAAGGCGACCTCGGGTCCGGCGAGCCGCCAGTTCACCGGCGCCATGACAACGCCGGCCTTGATCGCGCCCAGCAGCAGCTCGAAATAGATGTCGCTGTTCTTGCCGAGATAGGCGATGCGGTCGCCCTTGGTCACGCCCATCGCGATCAGCGCGTTGGCGACCTTGTTGGTCTTGATGTCGAACTCGGCAAAGGTGGTGAGGCGGCCCTCGAACTCATAGGCGATGGCGTTGCCGCGGCTCTTGGCGCGCTCTCGCACCATGTCGGCGAGATCAGCCGTGGGCTGTAGCGTGGACATGTCTCTCCCGTGACGTTTGTTGTTGTTGGCGCGGAGTGTGGCGCCATCCGCGGGTAAAGACAATATGGAGAACGACGAAGCGCTGCTGCTTCAACATCGTCGTCCTGGACAAGCGACGCGTAGCAGAGCGCTGATCCAGGACCCATTACCCCACAGCAAGTTTGGCGAAGACTCGCAGCTCCGAGTCCGCGCCACGACTCCTCCCTGGGGTAATGGGTCCTGGCTTTCGCCAGGACGACTACGGAGTGCGCCTCACCCCCTTGCCGCGCGGTCCTTCTCGTTCTGCGCCTTGATGCTGTCGCGCGCCTTGGCCCAGTCGTCGTCGCTCCAGTCGCGGAGCTGGTAGAAATTGCCACCCATGGCGAGCGCCTGCGCGCCGTCCATGGCGATGGTCTCGCCGGTGATCCAGTCGCAGCCGCCGGAGATGAGGAACACCGCGAGATTCTGCAGCTCCTCCATGGTGCCGACGCGGCCCATCGGATTCATCGCCTTGGTGCGCGCGCCGGCTTCGTCGCCGGGCTTGATGCGCTTGCTCATGCCTTCGGTCGGGATTTCACCCGGCGCGATGGTGTTGAGGCGGATGCCGTACTTGCCCCATTCGGTTGCAAGCGACATCGTCATGGCGTGGATCGCCGACTTGCTCATCGCCGACGGCACGACGTAGGGCGAGCCGTTGCGCACCCAGGTCGTGGTGATCGAGACCACGTTGCCGGGCTGCCGCGCCGCGATCCAGCGCTTGCCGACCGCATGCGTGACGTAGAACGTGCCGTGCATGACGATGTTGGCGACGGCATCGAAACCGCGCGGCGAGAGCTCTTCGCTGCGCGAGATGAAATTGCCGGCGGCGTTGTTGATGAGGTCGGTCAGCGGCGCCTCGCGAAAGATGTTGTCGATCATCTCCTCGACCGCGAGCGCATTGCGGATGTCGACGCCGTGGCTGGTGACGCGGCCGCCGTACTGATCCATCAGCTCGGTCGCAGTCTCGTCGCACACGATCTTGCGCCGGCCGCAGATGTGAACCTCCGCGCCGAGCTGGAGGAAGCGCGAGGCCATCGACTTGCCGAGCCCGGTGCCGCCGCCGGTCACGAGGATGCGCCGGCCAGCCAGTAGATTTTCCTTGAACATGGGTGTTTCCCCCGCAGGGATTGTCAGTTAATTGGTCGATTGACTAAATCCGGCTGTCGGCTTCCTGTAAAGCGGCATCGAACAAGAACAGGGGAGAATTGATCCATGGAAGAGCGCGTCTCGATCTCGATTTCGGAAGGCGTCGCCGATGTTCGTCTTGTACGAGCGGACAAGATGAACGCGCTGGATCAGGCGATGTTCGAGGCGCTGGTTGGCGCAACCGACCGTCTTTCCAAGGAAAAAAGCGTGCGCGCTGTCGTGCTCTCGGGCGAGGGCCGCGCCTTCTGCGCCGGTCTCGACATGGGACGTTTTGCCGCCATGAAGGAGAAGGGCGGCAACGGAATTCCGGGCGGCGAAAATCGCGATCTCACCAGGCGCACGCATGGCAAGGCGAATTTTCCGCAGCAGGCGGTCTGGGGTTGGCGCCAGCTCCAGGTTCCCGTCATTGCCGCGATCCACGGCGTCGCCTTCGGCGGCGGCTTCCAGCTCGCGCTCGGTGCCGACATGCGTTTCCTCAGCGCCGATGCGCGGATGTCGATCATGGAAATCAAATGGGGCCTGGTGCCGGACATGGCGGGCACGCCGATCCTCGCGAGCCTCGTGCGCGACGACATCTTGCGCGACCTCACCTATACCGGCCGCATCTTCTCCGCGCAGGAGGCGATGGCTTTCGGCCTCGCGACGCGCATCTGCGACGACCCGCGCACTGCCGCGCTGGAAGTCGCGCGCGAGATCGCGGGGAAGAGCCCCGATGCGATCCGTGCCGCCAAGCGCATGCTGAACAATCTCTCGATCGATCCCGGCCCGGCATTGCTCGCCGAGTCCGTCGAGCAGCAGAAGCTGATCGGCAGCGCGAACCAGACCGAAGCCGTGCGCGCGAATCTGGAGAAGCGTGCACCGAGGTTTGCGGATTAGCGGCTTGTCATTCCGGGGCGATACGGCGGGACCGCGCGAAGCGCGGCCCTAGAGCATCGAGCCCGGAATCCATCGCGCCACATTTTCTGCGGTGAAATGGATTCCGGGCTCGCGCCAAGAGGCACGCCCCGGAATGACGGCCTGAGTGGTGTCCACGTCTCAACCCGACGAAAGATCGGAATCCAAAAATGAGCGAAACGTCCCAAAACTTCCTCGGCATCGTCTCCGGCGGTCGCAGCCGTGCTCATGCCGACGTCGCCGACCGCTCGAACCGCATCGCGAGCGGCCTCGCCAGGATCGGCGTCAAGCAAGGCGACTGCGTCTGCATGCTCCTGCGCAACGACATCGCCTTCATCGAAGCGGCCTATGCGGCGATGCGGCTCGGCGCCTATGGCGTGCCGATCAATTGGCACTTCAAGCCGGAGGAGATCAACTACATCCTCAGGGATTCCGGTACGAAGGTCTTGATCGGCCATGTGGACATGCTGCACGGCCTGCGTGACGCGATTCCGAACGGCGTCACCGTGATCAGCGTGCCGACGCCACCTGAAATTCTGAAGAACTACAAGATCGATCCCGATCACCTCAAAACGCCCGACTTCGCGATCGACTTCGAGTCCTGGCTTGCGCAGTTCCAGCCCTATGACGGTCCGGTCGTCCCGCAGCCCATGAACATGATCTACACGTCCGGCACCACTGGACACCCGAAGGGCGTGCGGCGCCACGCGCCGACGCCGGAGCAGCAGGCGGCCGGCGAGCGCATGCGCGCGATGATCTACGGCCTCAAGCCAAGTGCCCGCGCGCTGCTGCCGGGACCGCTCTATCACTCCGCACCAAATTCCTTTGGTCTCCGCGCCGGCAAGCTCGGTGGTGCACTGGTGCTGATGCCGCGCTTCGAAGCCGAAGAGTTTCTGGAGCTGATCGAGCGCTACAAAATCGACACCATTTTTATGGTGCCGACCATGTTCATCCGGCTGATGAAGCTGCCGGAGGCGGTGCGCAAGAAATACGACGTCTCTTCGCTCCGCCACGTCATCCATGCCGCCGCACCCTGTCCGCCCGACGTCAAGCGCGCGATGATCGAATGGTGGGGGCCGGTGATCTACGAATTTTACGGCTCGACCGAGTCGGGCGCTGTCACCTTCGCCACGTCTGAAGACGCGCTGATGAAACCGGGCACCGTCGGCAAGATCTCGCCCGGCGCCGAGCTGCGCTTTCTCGGTGACGACGGCCGCGTGCTGCCGGCCGGTGAGATCGGCGAAATCTATTCGCGCATGCCGCAGACCGCTGATTTCACCTATCACAACAAGCCGGAGAAGCGCACCGAGATCGACCGCGAGGGTTTCATCACGTCGGGCGACGTCGGTTATATCGATGAAGACGGCTATGTCTTCATCTGCGACCGCAAGCGCGACATGGTGATATCAGGGGGCGTCAACATCTATCCGGCCGAGATCGAATCCGTGCTGCACGCCGTTCCCGGCGTGCACGATTGCGCCGTGTTCGGCATCCCCGACGCCGAGTTCGGCGAGGCGCTGATGGCTGTTGTCGAGCCGCAGGCCGGCGTGACGCTGGACGCGGCCGAGATCCGCACGCGGCTCAAATCATCGCTCGCCGACTACAAGGTGCCGAAGCACATCGAAATCCACGCCCAACTGCCGCGCGAAGACTCCGGAAAGATTTTTAAGCGCCGCCTGCGCGATCCCTATTGGGAACGGGCCGGGCGCAAGATTTGACACTGCGTAGGGTGGGTTAGCTGAGCGGGCTGCGCGAAGCGCAAGTCCGCGTAGCGTAACCCACCACTTTGCTCTCCGCGGCGACAGAAGTGGTGGGTTACACCAGTGGACCGCGCTTTGCGCGGCCACGTGCTAACCCACCCTACGCACTACAAGTTTCGACAACGACGAGGAGACTCCAATGAGTGACGCGGCAGCGAAGTCCGAGGCGAGGGAAGTTCTCTACGAGGTGTCCGATCACATCGCGACCATCACGCTGAATGCGCCGGAGCGGATGAACACGATCTCCGGTCCGATGCTCAACGATCTCGCGCGGCACCTGACCGAGGCCAATGAAGACCCGATGGTCCGCTGCGTCATCCTCACCGGCAAGGGGCGCGCGTTCTGCGCCGGCCTCGATCTGCGAAAGGAGCGCGACGGCAACGGCCTGTCCGCGGCATCCTCGCCGACCACGCTCAACCTGCGCAACACGCCGCCGACCGTGCTGCAGGCGATGGACAAGCCGACCATCTGCGCCGTCAATGGCGGCGCGGCCGGCTACGGCATGGACACCGCGCTCGGCTGCGACATCCGCATCATGGCGGAGTCTGCAAAGCTCGCCGCCGCCTTCGTCAAGCGCGGCGTGGTGCCGGAATCCGGCGGCACCTGGCTCTTGCCGCGCATGATCGGCTGGGCCAAGGCGTCCGAGCTGATCTTCACCGGCCGCACGCTGAGTGCACGGGAATGCCTGACGTGGGGCCTCGCTAACGAGGTCGTGCCTGACGGCGAATTGATGGGCCGCGCCCGCGCGATGGCCCGCGAGATCGCGGCCAATGCGCCGCTCGCCGTCCAGGCGTCAAAGCGCATGATGCGCATGGGCCTGAACGAGACCTTCCCGGATCACGTCCACCACGTTTATCTCCAGCTCTTGCCGCTGTTCAGGACGCAGGACATGGCCGAAGGCATGAAAGCCTTCATGGAGAAGCGCGAGCCGAAGTTCGAGGGGCGGTAGGCGGGTTCCTCCTGGCCAACGGGCCGTGAACGTCCGGCCTGATCAACGCGACTAAGCTTGAAATGAGGACCTGAGCCCAGGACTCTCATGGATATGGGAAGCCTGAGATGAAGCGTCTGACGAAAGCCCTGTTGCTCGCCGGCGGCCTGGTCGCCACGACGGCGGTGCTGGCAAGTCCGGTCGCGACAAGCTCCACCCATGCGAGCCCGACAAAGAGCATCCATATCGGCTGGGATCGCACGTCCAGGTCGGACAACACTGTGGATCAAACCTGGTGGGCGGTCAGGACCCATTGCCCGTGGGACACCGTCGCCCAGCGCCTGTTCTGTACGGCGGTCACTTACGTGTTGCCGACAGGGGCCACGGGCAACTATTTCGAATCGAAGGTTTCCGACGAAACCGGTCTGCCATTGCCCGAGCGCTGGGACCTCACGACCGCGAAGAATTCACCGTTCATCAGTTCGATTCATGCCGAGACGCCGCTCGATCCTGCGTCCGTGCTTGCCTTCTATCGTGCCGAGCTCGAAAAGCGCGGCTGGACGGAGAACGGCGATGCAGTCATCGAGCCGGACCGTGCCGTGATCGCGTTCAAGGCGTCGGGCAGGCCGGCGCTGCTCCGGGTCACGCGCGAGGGCGACATGACGGTCGCAGATCTGTCGCTGCGCAAGGTGGCCGAGGCGAAGGGCGGCCTGCAGCCGAAGCCGGGGCAGGTCAAGCTGATGTTCGGCAACAAGACAGACGAAGAGGCCATCATCACCATCAACGGACAGACCATCAAGTTGGCGGCCAAAGCCGGAGCTGACTTGACCGACTCCGCCGAGGACGCAGCCAAGGTCCCGGCCAGCCAAACGATCGACCTGCCGCCGGGCAAGTACAAAGTCATCCTCAAGGTGACGAGCGGTGCGGCGCAGAACCGGGAGTTCGAGGTCGCTGCCAACGAGACCTGGGGTCTCTTGGTCGGCCCGGATGGCGCCGCGCTCCCCATCCACTTGTATTGAAGCTGCGGCGAGCATGTGAGGGAAGCCTGTTCGTAGGCGTATGTCGGCCCGGCCGGCACCTCAGCACTCCGCCGCGCCGCCCCAACTTCATCTTGCACTGCGGTAGAAAATTATTGCACACTCTGCCGGGCCGGGCAGCCCCAAGAAGCTCGAAGCGGAGCTAGCCATGTCCCTTCAGACCGCACCCTCAGACGCCGCCATCGACCGTCCCAACCGCGCCGAGGAAGCCCAGGCGCTGGAGGCGGATGCGCGGCTGCGGGATGACATCCGCCTGCTCGGGCGCATCCTTGGCGACACGGTGCGCGACCAGGAGGGCGCAGACGTATTCGACCTGGTCGAGCGCATCCGCCAGACCTCGATCCGGTTCCATCGCGACGAGGACCGGCTCGCCCGCCGTGAGCTCGAGCAGATCCTCGACGGCATGTCGATCGCCGACACCGTCCGCATCGTCCGCGCCTTTAGCTATTTCTCCCACCTCGCCAACATCGCCGAGGACCACAACAACATCCGCCAGATGCGCGCCCGGAGCGCAGCGAAGAATGGCGGGGCCGGGGTGCTCGCGAATACGCTGTCGCACGCCCGCGACGCCGGCCTCAGCGCCGAAGAGCTGCGCCGTTTCTTCAAGGACGCGCTGGTGAGCCCCGTCTTGACGGCGCATCCGACCGAGGTCCGGCGCAAGAGCACCATGGACCGCGAGATGGAGGTTGCAGCGCTGCTCGACCATCGCGAGCGTGTCGCGCTGACGCCGGATGAAGCCGCGGCGAGCGACGAGCAGTTGCGCCGCGAGGTGCTGACGCTGTGGCAGACCAATTTGCTTCGGCGTACCAAGCTCACCGTGCTCGACGAGGTCGCCAACGGCCTGTCCTTCTACGACTACACCTTCCTTCGCGAGGTGCCGCGCCTGGTCAATACGCTGGAAGACCGGCTGGAGGAGGGCGGCGAGCAGGCGGCAGCCGAGCTCGCCTCGTTCCTGCGCATGGGAAGCTGGATCGGCGGCGACCGCGACGGCAATCCCTTCGTCACCGCGGAGGTGATGCGCGGCACGCTGCGGCTGCAGTCGAGCCGGGTCATGCAGTTCTATCTCGAAGAGCTGCACAAGCTCGGCGCCGAGCTGTCGATCGCAGCCCATCTGGCCGACGTCTCCGAAGAGCTGCGCGCGCTCGCCGAGCGGTCGCCCGACACCTCGCCGCACCGGAGTGGCGAGCCGTATCGCCTCGCGGTGTCAGGCATCTATGCGCGGCTGACCGCGACCGCCGAGAAGCTGAAGGTGGAGATCACGCGCCGCCCGGTCGGCAAGGGCGCGCCTTACGAGAGCGTGAAGGAGCTGCAGGCCGATCTCGACGTGCTGCACCGCTCGCTGATCTCGAACAATGCCCGCGTCATCGCGCGCGGCCGGTTGCGGCTGTTGCGCCGCGCGGTCGATTGCTTCGGCTTCCACCTGGCGCGACTCGACATCCGCCAGAACTCGGCCGTGCACGAGCGCACCATTGCCGAGCTGATGGACGCTGCCAACCCCGGCATGTCCTACCTCGCGCTCGGCGAAGAGGCGCGCATTGCGCTCCTCACCAACGAGTTGCGGTCGACGCGCTCGTTGGTCTCGCCATTCGTCAAATACAGCGACGAGACGCTTGGCGAGCTCGCGGTGTTCCGTGAGGCGGCCGAATCGCATGAGCGCTTCGGCTCTGACGTGATCCCCCAATGCATCATCTCGATGTGCAAGGGCATGTCCGACATGCTCGAGGTTGCCGTGCTGCTGAAGGAAGTTGGTCTCGTCCACCCTTCCGGTCGCAGTGCGATCAACATCGTGCCGCTGTTCGAGACCATCGAGGATCTGCAGGCCTCCTCCGGCATCATGGATCGCATGCTGTCGCTGCACGATTATCGCCGCCTGGTCGACAGCCGCGGCGGCGTGCAGGAGGTGATGCTCGGCTATTCCGACAGCAACAAGGATGGCGGCTTCGTCACCTCCGGCTGGGAGCTCTACAAGGCCGAAATCGGCCTCGTCGAAGTCTTCGAACGCCACCACGTTCGGCTCAGGCTGTTCCACGGCCGCGGCGGTTCGGTCGGCCGCGGCGGCGGCCCGAGCTACGATGCCATCATCGCGCAGCCCGGCGGAGCCGTGAACGGCCAGATTCGTATCACCGAGCAGGGCGAGATCATCTCGTCGAAATATTCCAACGCCGAAGTCGGCCGCAACAATCTGGAGATTCTCGCCGCCGCCACGCTGGAGGCGAGCCTGCTGCATCCGCGCCAGAGCGCACCGCGCCGCGAGTATCTCACCGCGATGGACGAGCTGTCGGGCCTCGCCTTCAAAGCCTATCGCGGCCTGGTCTACGAGACCGACGGCTTCGTCGACTATTTCTGGTCATCCACCGTCATCAACGAGATCGCGACGCTCAACATCGGCAGCCGCCCGGCCTCGCGCAAGAAGACCCGCGCGATCGAGGACTTACGCGCCATTCCCTGGGTGTTCTCCTGGGCGCAGTGCCGCTTGATGCTGCCGGGCTGGTACGGCTTTGGCAGCGCGGTCGAGCAATGGATCACGGAGCATCCCGACAAGGGCATGCCGTTCCTCAAAGAGCTCTACCGCGACTGGCCGTTCTTCCGCATGTTGCTGTCGAACATGGATATGGTGCTCGCCAAGAGCTCGATTGCGATCGCGTCACGCTATGCGGAGCTCGTGCCGGACGAAGCTTTGCGCGAAAAGATTTTTGGCCGCATCCGACGCGAATGGCACTCCTGCATCGAGACGCTTCTGGACATCATGGGCCAGGACCGCCTGCTGCAGGGCAATCCGCTGCTGGAGCGTTCGGTGCGCCATCGCTTCCCCTATCTCGACCCGCTCAACCACGTGCAGGTCGAGCTGTTGAAGGAGCACCGCGCGCAGAACCCGGACGAGGCGGTGCTGCGCGGGATTCAGCTCACCATCAACGGCATCTCGGCGGGGCTTCGGAATACGGGTTAGGTGGCGGCGCCACCGCACACTCAGTCGTCATGCCCGGGCTTGTCCC
>NZ_PPPT01000156.1 GCF_006483445.1 Bradyrhizobium guangdongense
GGTTTCGATGTCGGCGGTCCCGTCCTGACGCAGAGCGGCAACGGCAAGCTGTTCTACCGCGTTGTCGGGCAGGTGCAGAACGGTCCCACCCAGGTCGAGTTCACGCAAGACAACAACTACTTCATCGCGCCGTCAGTGACCTGGAAGCCGGACGCCGACACGACCTTCACCGTGCTGGCATCGGCCTCGCGGACCGATACGCGCGGCATCAATTTCCTGCCCTATGTCGGCACGGTGACGAATGCACCGTTCGGCCGCATCCCGACGAACAGGTTCCTGGGCGATCCCAGCTCCGACAAGTTCACGCGCGAGCAGGAGATGATCGGCTATCAGTTCGAGCGCAACCTCACCGACAGGGTCACGTTCCGCCAGAACGCACGGTTCGCGCATGTCGACGTGACCTATCGCGGCTATGTCGCCAACGGCTATTCCAACATCGCGACCGGCGATATCGCGCGCTACAATTGGTATGCGAAGGACACCGCCAATCAGGCCAACCTCGACAATCAGCTCGAATATCGCTTCGACACCGGCCCCGTGAAGCACACGACATTGTTTGGCGTGGACTTGCGGAGCTACCGGATCGACGACTACCAGAACTTCCAGTTCGGGACGGTTCCCGCGCTCAACATCTTCAATCCCGTCTACGGGATCGGCGACATTCCGTTCACGAGCACGCCGTTCCGCAACTTCGTCATCACGCAGAAGCAGGCCGGCGCTTACCTTCAGGACCAGATGAAGCTCGGCAACTTCACGCTGGTGCTCAGCGGCCGCAACGACTGGGTTTCGACCAGCCAGGACAATCGCGCGACCGGCGCCCTGGTCGCCCAGCGCGACGACAGCCAGTTCAGTGGACGCGCCGGCCTGATCTACAATTTCGACAATGGGCTGGCGCCCTATGTCTCCTATGCGACGAGCTACAACCCCGTCATCGGGCTGAATGCGGCAAACCAGTTGCTGCTGCCGGAAACCGGCAAGCAGGTCGAGATCGGCCTGAAGGTCCAGCCGCGCTGGTTCGACGGCTACTTCACGGTCGCCGCGTTCAACCTGAAGCGCCAGAACGCGCTGACGACCGATCCGAACAATTTTTTGCTGCAGAACCAGACCGGCGAGGTCACGTCGCGCGGCATCGAGATCGAAGCGGTGGCCAATGTCACGTCCGAGCTGAAGCTGATCGGCGCGTTCACCAGCTATCATCTCTTCACCAGCAGGGACCTCGATCCGGCACTCATCGGCAAGACTCCGACCAATACGCCGCAGATGCTGGTGTCGGGCTGGGCGGATTACACCTTCAAGCAGGGGCCGTTGACCGGCTTCGGCGTCGGCGGCGGCGTGCGCTATGTCGGCTCCTCCTGGGCCGACGCGGCCAACACGCTCGAGGTCCCCGCCGTCGTGCTCGGCGACCTGGCCCTGCACTATGAGTGGCAGAACTGGCGAACGGCGCTGAACGTGATCAACGTGACTGACAAGACCTATGTCGCAAGCTGCGCCGGCGTCACGGCCTGCTTCTATGGCGACCGCCGGCGGGTCACGGCGAGCGTGTCCTACAAGTGGTGACGGGAGGCGAGGGGACCGTTTCGTGAAGGCGCGCACCGTCAGGACCTGGTCCGCGGTCCACACCTGGACCAGCCTGATCTCGACCCTATTCCTGTTTCTGCTCTGCCTGACCGGGCTGCCGTTGATCTTCCACCATGAGATCGACGAGCTCCTGGGCTATGCGCCTCAACCCGAGATGCACTCAGGCGTGAAGGCAACGACGCAAGCAATCGCCAACTCCGCGCTCACGGCCGATCCGGGCCGGGTGCTGCAATATATCTCCTGGGACAAGGACGAGCCGGGCATCGCCTTCGCTTTCACCAACAGCGCGCCGAACGGCGAGCCCGACAAGGCGACGGTGCGGGCTTTCGATGCCGTCACGACCAAGATGCTGGGACCGGTCGGCGTCGGTCCCATGCTGATCGTGCTGAAGCTGCATGTGGACATGTTCGCAGGCCAACCCGGCAAACTCTTTCTCGGCGGCATGGGCCTGCTGTTTGCGGTGGCGATCATCTCCGGCGTGGTGCTTTACTGGCCGTTCACCCGCCGTCTGCGCTTTGCGACCATTCGCGACTGCACCTCGCGGCGTGTGGGGTGGCTCGACTGGCACAATCTGATCGGCGTCGTCACGATCGCCTGGGCGCTGGTGGTCGGGCTGACCGGCGTCGTCAACACCTGGGCCGAGTTGATGCTCAACCAGTGGAAGGCCAACGAGCTCGCCGTCATGGTCGCGCCCTTCGCCGGCAAGCCGCCGCCGACACAACTTGCCTCCCTCGACACGGTCGTCACCCGCGCCAGGGCGACCGCGCCCGGCATGGACATGGCCTTCATCGCCTTCCCGGGAACACCATTCACGTCGTCACACCATTTTGCGGTGTTCATGCGCGGCGACACGCCGCTGACGGCGCGGCTGTTGAAGCCAGTGTTGCTGGATGGCGAGACGGGAGAGGTTGCCGACAGCCGCGCTCTGCCGGTCTATTTGCAAGCACTGCTGATCTCGCAGCCGCTGCACTTCGGCGACTATGGCGGCATGCCCCTGAAGATCATCTGGGCGGCGCTCGACGTGCTGACCATGATTGTGATCGGCAGTGGGCTCTATCTGTGGGTGGCGCGGCGCCGCAAACGCGTGCCGGCCCGCCCATACGGTGCACGCGCCCCGATCCCGTCGTGATGCATGGCTCGCCCGACCGATTGCGCCCATGGCTCCGTGTCTTCGGCGTTCCCATCCTGCTCGGCGTGCTCACCACGATCGGCCTGCTGGCGGCGCTGATCTGGGCTGACGTCGGCAAATATATTGCTTGGGTGACAGTCGGCGCGCCCGTGGCAATCGTTGGCTGGGTCTGGCTGTGCCGCCGGCTGCAAAAGCGCCATCAATAGGGGGCGGCGGCCCACAGTGGATAAGTCGCCACACCGGCTCGGAATTGTGGCTTGGAGCCCTTTCGGCCGACAGCACTTGCCTTGCTGGGGGTGCTGATCTGCTCCATACCAGCGGCGGGACGATTCCCGGTTTCCGTCCGGGTTTCCACTGTTCTGGGGGCGGCAAAGGGCCTAAAAACAGCGTGTCTTGCGCCCCTTGGTGCACTGCGCTAAGGCTCAGAATAATTCCAAATCGGACGAATCCGTGGCTCTCCCGAGGCTGCGGGAAAAAGGGCTCGTCAATGAGCGGCATTCTCGAGAACTATCTTCCACTTGTCGTCTTTATAGGGGTAGCCGGCCTGATCGGCCTGGTGCTGCTGATCGCCCCCTTCATCGTGGCGTTCCAGCAGCCGGACCCGGAAAAACTGTCGGCGTATGAGTGCGGTTTCAACGCCTTCGACGACGCCCGGATGAAGTTCGACGTCCGCTTCTACCTGGTCGCCATCCTCTTCATCATCTTCGACCTCGAGGTGGCGTTCCTGTTCCCCTGGGCGGTGGCGTTCGGCAAGCTCGGTGCGACGGGCTTCTGGTCCATGGTGGTGTTCCTCGCCGTGCTGACGGTGGGGTTTGCCTATGAATGGAAGAAAGGGGCGCTCGAATGGGATTGAACCCTGCCACGCAGTCCACCGGTCCGCTGGTGACGCCGGCCCCGAAGGGCATCCTCGACCCCGCGACCGGCAAGCCGGTCGGCGCCAATGACCCGTTCTTCCTCGAGGTCAATTCCGAGCTCTCCGACAAGGGTTTCTTCGTCGCCGCGACCGACGACCTCATCACCTGGGCGCGCACCGGCTCGCTGATGTGGATGACCTTCGGTCTCGCCTGCTGCGCGGTCGAGATGATGCAGGTCTCGATGCCGCGCTACGACGTCGAGCGCTTCGGCTTCGCCCCGCGTGCCTCGCCGCGCCAGTCCGACGTGATGATCGTCGCGGGCACCCTGACCAACAAGATGGCCCCGGCCTTGCGCAAGGTCTACGACCAGATGCCCGAGCCGCGCTACGTTATCTCGATGGGCTCCTGCGCCAATGGCGGCGGCTATTATCACTATTCCTACTCGGTCGTGCGCGGCTGTGACCGCATCGTGCCGATCGACATCTATGTGCCGGGCTGCCCGCCCACGGCGGAAGCGCTGCTCTACGGCGTGCTGCTGCTGCAGAAAAAGATCCGGCGCACCGGCACCATCGAACGCTAAGGTTTTACGTCATGGACGACGGCAAGCTCGACGCCCTGGGGCAGACGATCGTGAGCGCGCTTCCGGGCGCCGCTTTCGGTCACTCGGTGGCCTTCAACCAGCTCACGGTCGACGTTGAGGCCGGCAAGATCGTCGAGGTGGTAAAGTACCTGCGCGACGATTCGAATTGCCGCTTCGTCAACTTCACCGACGTGACCGCGGTGGACTATCCGTCGCGCGAGAAGCGCTTCGACGTGGTCTATCACTTGATGTCGCCGACCCTGAACACGCGCATCCGCCTCAAGGCGCAGGCCGACGAGACCACGCAGGTGCCGTCGCTGATCGAGGTGTTTCCGGGCGCCGACTGGTTCGAGCGCGAGACCTACGACCTCTATGGCGTGATCTTCGTCGGCCATCCCGACATGCGCCGCATCCTCACCGACTACGGTTTCGAGGGGCATCCGCTGCGCAAGGATTTCCCGACCACCGGCTTCGTCGAGGTTCGCTACGACGACCAGGAGAAGCGGGTGGTGTACGAGCCTGTCAGGCTCAACCAGGAATTCCGCAAGTTCGATTTCTTGTCGCCGTGGGAGGGGGCGGATTACCCCCTTCCGGGTGATGAAAAGGCGGGGCCGAAGGTCTGATCATCATGAATGAACAACCGGAAAATCTCCGTAACTTCACGATCAATTTTGGACCGCAACATCCGGCGGCCCACGGTGTGTTGCGACTCGTCCTCGAACTCGACGGCGAGGTCGTGGCCCGTGTCGATCCGCATATCGGCTTGCTTCACCGCGGCACCGAAAAGCTGATCGAGCAGAAGACCTATCTCCAGGCGATTCCATACTTCGACCGGCTCGACTACGTCGCGCCGATGAATCAGGAGCATGCCTTCTGTCTCGCGGCGGAGAAGCTGCTCGGCATCGAGGTGCCGCGCCGGGGACAGTTGATCCGCGTGCTCTACTGCGAGATCGGGCGCATTCTCTCGCATCTCCTGAACGTCACCACGCAGGCGATGGACGTCGGCGCGCTGACCCCGCCGCTGTGGGGTTTTGAAGAGCGCGAAAAGCTGATGGTGTTCTACGAGCGCGCCTCGGGCAGCCGTATGCACGCAGCCTTCTTCCGCGTCGGCGGCGTGCATCAGGACCTGCCGCAGAAGCTGGTCGACGACATCGAGGCCTGGTGCGATCCGTTCCTGAAAGTGGTCGACGACCTCGACCGTCTGCTCACCGCCAACCGCATCTTCAAGCAGCGCAACGTCGATATCGGCGTGGTGTCGCTGAAGGAAGCCTGGGAGTGGGGTTTCTCCGGCGTGATGGTGCGCGGCTCCGGCGCGGCCTGGGACCTGCGCAAGTCGCAGCCCTATGAATGCTACGCCGAGATGGAGTTCGACATTCCGATCGGCAAGAACGGCGACTGCTACGACCGCTATCTGATCCGCATGGAAGAGATGCGTCAGTCCGTGCGCATCATGAAGCAGTGCATCCAGAAGATGAACGCTGCCGACGGGAAGGGGCCTGTCGTCGTCGAGGACAACAAGGTCGCGCCGCCGCGCCGTGGCGAGATGAAGCGCTCGATGGAAGCGCTGATCCATCACTTCAAGCTCTACACCGAGGGCGTCCACGTGCCGGCCGGCGAAGTCTATGCCGCGGTCGAGGCGCCGAAGGGCGAGTTCGGCGTCTATCTGGTCTCCGACGGCACCAACAAGCCCTACAAGTGCAAGATCCGCGCGCCGGGCTTTGCCCATCTGCAGGCGATGGACCACATCTGCACGGGCCATCTGCTCGCCGACGTCTCGGCCATTCTCGGCTCGCTCGACATTGTGTTCGGAGAGGTCGATCGGTGATGGCGCAGGCGCCAATCCAGTTTGACCGTGCCTCGGGGGCTCTCGAAGGAGCCAACCTGTGGGAGCGGACGGCTGCCTTGGCGCTGGTGACGGGTTCAAAGATCTCGTCGCACTTCTCGCATATGGGCTACATCGCCTGCGCGAATTTGCTGCGGAAAACGCTTCCCGAGCGCAACATCGCAATCAAGCTCAATCCTGACGCCGTGTTCGAATTCCCCTATGGCGACGGCTATTGGAGCAAGCTGCTTAACCGCTCCTATAACTACGAGGACGAGCTGGAGCTGCTGTTCTCTGATTCCGCCGACGTCGACTACACGCTGATCGACTGCGGCGCCAATTACGGCTACTGGTCGGTGCTGGTGTCCAGCAAGCCGTTTGGCGCGCACAAGGCGATCGCGATCGAGCCGTCGGGACAGAACTATCCGAAGCTCGCGAACAACGCCAAGATCAACGGCAGCCGCTTCGAGACGATGAAGTGCGCGATCGGCGCTTCGCGCGGCACGGCGCGGCTGTCGGGCACCAAGCACGAGGCCTTCAGCATCGCGGGCGATCCGTCCGCCGGCGGCGAAGAGGTGCCTGTCATCGCGCTCGATAATCTCATCGATGACGGCAAGGTCGCGGGCACCGGCAAATATCTGATCAAGCTCGACGTCGAAGGCGTCGAGATCGAGGCTATCAAGGGCGGCAAGCGGCTGCTCGAAGGCGACAGCGTCATTCTGTGCGAAGAGCACGGCAGCGACCGGACGCATGCGGTGTCGCGCTACATCCTCGAACAGACCCCGATGAAGCTGATCGTGTACGATCCGCGCAGCAATCGCCTGGAGACGGTGACCGAGCTGTCGATCCTCGATCGCATCAAGGTCTCCACCCACGTCGGGTACAACGTTTTCGGCACCGCGAGCGCATTCTGGCAGAGCAGGATCGATGCCCTGAATGCGAAATCCGCGCGCCGCATGCAGTGAGAGAACGAAGAGATGTCCGTCCGCCGATTAGCACCGAAGGAAGTCCAGCCCGCGAGTTTTGCGTTCACGGAGGAGAATCTCGCCTTCGCGAAGCAGCAGATCGCAAAATATCCGGCGGGACGTCAGGCCTCGGCCGTGATCGCGATCCTGTGGCGCGCCCAGGAGCAGCATGACGGCTGGGTGTCGGAAGCCGCGATTCGCGTCATCGCCGACATGCTCGACATGCCCTATATCCGCGTGCTCGAGGTCGCGACGTTCTACACGATGTTCCAGCTCGCACCCGTCGGCAAGAAGGCCCACGTCCAGGTCTGCGGTACGACGCCGTGCCGGCTGCGCGGCGCCGAGGAGCTGATCCACGTCTGCGAGCACCGCATCCACCACGAGCCCTTCCATCTCTCCAAGGACGGCAATTTCAGTTGGGAAGAGGTGGAGTGCCTCGGTGCCTGCGTGAACGCGCCGATGGTGCTGATCGGCAAGGACACCTATGAGGACCTGACCAAGGAAAGTTTTGGCAAGGTGCTCGACGGCTTTGCCTCGGGCAATCCGCCAAAGCCCGGTCCGCAGAACGGCCGCCAGTTCTCGGCGCCGATCACCGGACCGACCACGCTCAAGGAGATCACCTGATGCGTGGTCGCCAGGCGCCCGCAATCGCGATGGAGGGGAACGGCACCATGAAGAAATGGGGCTTGATCGCCACGCATGCCGTGGTGGCCGCCACGTTCATTTTCCTGCTCCAGCGCTACACGCTGAGTGCGACGCTGGAATCCAGTCTGCTCTGGGCGCTGACCTTCGCCGGCTGCGCCGCCGGGCTTGCCTACATGCAGGCCAATCGTTGATCGGAAAGCACTGAAATGCTCGAGGACAAGGACCGCATCTTCAAGAACCTCTACGGCCTCCATGATTGGGGCCTCGAGGGCGCGCGGCGCCGCGGCGCCTGGGATGGCACTAAGGCCATCATCGACAAGGGCCGCGACTGGATCATCAACGAGATGAAGGCGTCCGGCCTGCGCGGCCGCGGTGGCGCCGGCTTCCCGACCGGGCTGAAATGGTCGTTCATGCCGAAGGAGTCGACCGACGGTCGTCCGAGCTACCTCGTCGTCAACGCCGACGAGTCCGAGCCCGGCACCTGCAAGGATCGCGAGATCATGCGGCACGATCCGCATCTCCTGGTCGAGGGCTGCCTGATCGCGAGCTTCGCGATGAACGCGCATGCCTGCTACATCTATGTCCGCGGCGAGTTCATCCGCGAGCGCGAGCATCTCCAGGCCGCGATCGACCAGGCCTATGAGGCCAAGCTCGTCGGCAAGGACAACGTCACCGGCTGGCCGTTCGACATCTATGTCGCGCACGGCGCCGGCGCCTACATCTGCGGCGAGGAAACGGCGCTGCTTGAAAGCCTCGAAGGCAAGAAGGGCCAGCCGCGGCTGAAGCCGCCGTTCCCGGCCAATGTCGGCCTGTTCGGCTGCCCGACCACCGTCAACAACGTCGAGTCGATTGCGGTTGCGCCCGACATCCTGCGGCGCGGCGCGGCGTGGTTTGCCGGCATCGGCCGTCCGAACAATGTCGGCACCAAGCTGTTCTGCATCTCCGGCCATGTCGAGCGGCCCTGCAACGTCGAAGAGGCCATGGGCATTCCGTTCCGTGAGCTGATCGACAGGCATTGCGGCGGCATCCGCGGCGGCTGGGACAACCTCAAGGCCGTGATCCCCGGCGGCTCGTCGGTGCGCATGGTGCCGGCCGAGCAGATCATCGACACGCCGATGGACTTTGACAGCCTGAGCAAGCTGCGCTCCGGCCTCGGTACCGCGGCCGTGATCGTGATGGACAAGTCGACCGACCTGATCCGTGCGATCGCCCGCATCTCCTATTTCTACAAGCATGAGAGCTGCGGCCAGTGCACGCCGTGCCGCGAAGGCACGGGGTGGATGTGGCGCGTGCTGACCCGCATGGCCGAGGGCCGCGCCCACAAGCGCGAGATCGACATGCTGCTCGAAGTGACCAAGCAGGTCGAAGGCCACACCATCTGCGCGCTCGGCGATGCGGCGGCCTGGCCGATCCAGGGCCTGATCGCGCATTTCCGTCACGAGATCGAAGCGCGCATCGACGAATATTCGCGCAAGGCCGACATCGATGACGCCGGGGTCCGCGATCCCGCTCACATGGTGGCGGCGGAGTAAGGGCAATGACGAAGCTGATCATCGACGGCAAAGAGATCGACGTCCCGCCGGAGTACACGCTGCTGCAGGCGTGCGAAGCCGCCGGCGCCGAGATTCCGCGCTTCTGCTACCACGAGCGGCTGTCGATCGCCGGCAATTGCCGGATGTGCCTGGTCGAGGTGAAGGGCGGTCCGAAGCCGGTCGCAAGCTGCGCCTGGGGCGTGCGCGACTGCCGTCCGGGTCCCAAGGGTGAGCCGCCGGAAATCTCCACGCGTTCGCCGATGGTCAAGAAGGCGCGCGAAGGCGTGATGGAGTTTCTGCTCATCAACCACCCGCTGGACTGCCCGATCTGCGACCAGGGCGGCGAGTGCGACCTGCAGGACCAGGCGATGGGTTACGGCGTCGACACCAGCCGCTTCGCCGAGAACAAGCGCGCGGTCGAGGACAAGTATCTCGGCGCGCTCGTCAAGACGTCGATGAACCGCTGCATCCAGTGCACGCGCTGCGTCCGCTTCTCGGCGGAAGTTGCCGGTGCGCCTGAAATGGGCGCGACGGGCCGCGGCGAGGACATGGAGATCACGACCTACCTCGAGCATGCGCTGACGTCGGAATTGCAGGGCAACCTCGTCGACATCTGCCCGGTCGGTGCGCTGACCTCGAAGCCATATGCCTTCGCCGCGCGTCCCTGGGAGCTCGGCAAGACCCAGTCGATCGACGTCATGGACGGCCTCGGCTCGGCGATCCGCGTCGACACCCGCGGCCGAGAGGTGATGCGCATTCTGCCGCGTATCAACGAAGCCGTGAACGAGGAGTGGATTTCGGACAAGACCCGCCACGTCGTCGACGGCCTGCGCACGCAGCGTCTTGACCGGCCCTTTATCCGTGAAGCCGGCAAGCTGCGCCCCGCAAGCTGGACCGAAGCCTTTGCCGCGATTGCCTCCAAGGCCGGCCGCTCCGACGGCAAGCGGATCGGCGCTATTGCGGGCGATCTCGCCGGCGTCGAAGAAATGTTCGCGCTGAAGGACCTGCTGGCGAAGTACGGCTCGGCCAATATGGCGGTGCAGGGCGGCGACGCCTTCGATGCCAAGCTTGGCCGCGCCTCCTACATCTTCAATCCGACCATCGTCGGCCTGGAGCAGGCCGATGCGCTGCTGATCATCGGCGCCAATCCGCGCAAGGAAGCCGCCGTGTTCAACGCGCGCATCCGCAAGCGCTGGCGCGCCGGCGGCTTCAAGGTCGGCGTGATCGGCGCCAAGGCCGACCTGACCTATGATTACGACCACATCGGCGCGGGCACCGAGACGCTCGGCGAGCTCGCGGCCGGCAAGCACTCCTTCATGGACGTGCTGAAGAACGCCAAGCATCCGATCGTGCTGGTCGGCGCGGGCGCGACCTCGCGGCATGACGGCGCGGCCATTCTGGCGGCTGCGGCCAAGCTGGCGCTCGACGTCGGCGCATTGAAGGACGGCTGGAACGGCTTTGGCGTGCTCCAGGATACGGCCTCGCGCGTCGGCGCGCTCGATATCGGCTTTGCCGCGGGAAGCGGTGGGCTGAATGCGGCGCAGATGACGACGTTCGGCACGCTGGACTTGCTGTTCCTGCTCGGCGCCGACGAGATCAAGGCGCCGGACGGCACCTTCGTGGTCTATATCGGCACCCATGGCGATCGCGGCGCGCATCGTGCCGACGTCATCCTGCCGGCAGCCGCCTACACCGAGAAGTCGGCGATCTACGTCAATACCGAGGGCAGGGTGCAGATGACCGGCCGCGCGGCGTTTCCGCCGGGCGAGGCCCGCGAGGACTGGGCGATCATTCGCGCATTGTCGGAGGCACTGGGCAAGAAGCTGCCTTACGACTCGCTGGCCGCACTGCGCCAGGCGATCTTCAAGGCGGTGCCGCATCTGATCCGCATCGACCAGATCGAAGCCGGCTCCGCCGACCAGATCAAGGCCCTCGCCGGCAAGGGCGGCGCGACGGAGAAGGCGCCGTTCAAGCCCCTGGTCGAAGACTTCTACCTGACCAACCCAATCGCGCGTGCATCGGCCGTGATGGCGGAATGCTCGCGGCTTGCCTCCGGGCAGATGCTGACGGCAGCGGAGTGAGTGTGATCTGATGGAATTCTTCCAAAGCGCATTCTGGACCGGTTTCCTCTGGCCGCTGATCATCATGGTGGCCGAGAGCGTCCTCGTGCTCGTCGTGCTCCTGATCGCGATCGCCTACATCCTGCTCGCCGACCGCAAGATCTGGGCGGCGGTGCAGATCCGGCGCGGTCCGAACGTGGTGGGACCGTGGGGCCTGCTGCAATCCTTCGCCGACCTCCTGAAGTTCGTGCTGAAGGAGCCGATCATTCCGGCCGGCGCCAACAAGGGCGTGTTTCTCCTTGCGCCCTTGGTCTCATGCGTGCTCGCGCTCGCGGCATGGGCGGTGATCCCGACCAATCTCGGCTGGGTGATCTCCGACATCAATGTCGGCATCCTCTTCATCTTCGCGATCTCGTCGCTGTCGATCTACGGCATCATCATGGCCGGCTGGTCGTCGAACTCGAAGTACCCGTTCCTGGCCGCGCTGCGCTCGGCGGCCCAAATGGTGTCCTACGAAGTCTCGATCGGCTTCGTCATCATCACGGTGCTGCTCTGCGCCGGCACGCTGAACCTGTCGGCCGTGGTCGAGGCCCAGCATGTGCGCGGTCTTGCGAGCCTGATCGGCCTGCCGCAGCTCACCATCCTGAACTGGTACGTCTGGCCGCTGTTCCCGATGTTCGTGATCTTCTACGTCTCGGCGCTGGCGGAAACCAACCGTCCGCCCTTCGATCTCGTCGAAGCGGAATCCGAGCTCGTCGCGGGCTTCATGGTCGAATACGGCTCGACGCCGTATCTGCTGTTCATGCTCGGCGAGTATGTCGCGATCGTCACGATGTGCGCGATGGCGACGATCCTGTTCCTTGGAGGCTGGCTGCCGCCGGTGGATCTGCCGCCCTTCAACTGGGTGCCGGGGATCATCTGGTTCTCGCTCAAAGTGTTCTTCATGTTCTTCCTGTTCGCGATGGCAAAGGCGATCGTGCCGCGCTACCGCTACGATCAACTGATGCGGCTCGGCTGGAAGGTGTTCCTGCCGCTGTCGCTGGCGATGGTGATCGTGGTAGCCGGCGTTCTGCATTTCGCCGGCATCGCGCCGAAGTGAGGCTCGCCATGGGTATCAACGTCAAGGCCACCGCGCACTCGCTGCTTCTGTCGGAATTCGTATCGGCGTTCTTCCTCGCCATGCGCTACTTCTTCCAGCCGAAGCCGACGCTCAACTATCCCTTCGAGAAGGGCCCGATCTCGCCGCGCTTCCGGGGCGAGCACGCGCTGCGTCGCTATCCAAACGGCGAAGAGCGCTGCATCGCCTGCAAGCTGTGCGAGGCGATCTGCCCGGCGCAGGCCATCACGATCGAGGCAGGTCCCCGTCGCAACGACGGCACCCGCCGCACCGTGCGCTACGACATCGACATGGTGAAGTGCATCTATTGCGGCCTCTGCCAGGAGGCCTGCCCGGTCGACGCCATCGTCGAGGGCCCGAACTTCGAATTTGCGGCCGAGACCCGCGAGGAGCTCTTCTATGACAAGGCCAAGCTGCTCGCCAATGGCGACCGCTGGGAACGCGAGATCGCCAAGGCGATCGAGCTCGACGCGCCGTACCGGTGAGGTGAGGGCATGATCCTTCCCGCGCTCTTCTTCTACCTGTTTGCCGGCGTCTGCGTCGCCTCGGCGGTGATGGTGATTGTCTCGCGCAATCCCGTGCACTCCGTGCTGTATCTGATCCTGGCCTTCGTCAACGCCTCGGGCCTGTTCGTGCTGCTCGGTGCCGAGTTCCTGGCGATGATCCTGATCGTCGTCTATGTCGGCGCGGTCGCGGTGCTGTTCCTGTTCGTGATCATGATGCTCGACGTCGACTTCGTGGAGCTGCGCGAGGGCTTCATCGAATACCTGCCGGTCGGCCTCGTGATCGGCGGCATCTTCCTGTTCGAGCTGCTGCTCACCGTCGGCTTCTGGGTCATCAACCCCGGCGTCGCCAAGACGATCACGGCGGCGATCCCGGCCAATGTCAGCAACACCGAGGCGCTCGGCCTCGTGCTCTATACGAAGTACATCCATTACTTCCAGCTCGCCGGTATGGTGCTGCTGGTCGCGATGATCGGCGCCATCGTGCTGACGCTGCGGCACAAGGCCTCCGTCAAGCGGCAGGACATCAACGTGCAGAACGCGCGCACGCCGGAAATGGCGATGGCACTGCGCAAGGTGACGTCGGGGCAGGGGCTCTCTGATTCCGACGCGGCGGAGTGGGTGAAATGACGATCGGGCTCGGACACTATCTGGCGGTCGGCGCGATCCTGTTCACGCTGGGGATCCTCGGCATCTTCCTCAACCGCAAGAACATCATCGTCATCCTGATGTCGATCGAGCTGATCCTGCTCTCGGTCAACATCAATCTGGTGGCGTTCTCGACCTTCCTCGGCGACATCGTCGGCCAGGTCTTCGCGCTGCTGGTGCTGACCGTCGCAGCCGCCGAAGCTGCGATCGGTCTTGCCATCCTGGTGGTCTACTTCCGCAACCGCGGCTCGATCGCGGTTGAGGACGTCAATCTGATGAAGGGCTGAGCGGAGCTATGGTTCAGGCAATCGTTTTTCTGCCGCTGCTCGGCGCCATTCTGGCAGGCCTGATCGCGCTGTTCGGCGGGCACGCCCGCAACCCCTCGGGCGACACGGTCGAGCATCACGACGATCACGGCCACGGTGACGCGCACGCCGTCGCCCATGATGACCACGCCCATGACGACCATGGCCACGACGATCACCACGTCTCCGAGCCGCCAGCGGCGGGCTCGCGCCTGGCCGAGCTCATCACGACGGGGCTGCTGTTCGTGTCGGCGGCGCTGTCCTGGTTCACGCTGGTCCAAGTCGGCTTCATGCACCAGGACGCGCGGATTCCGCTGCTGCCCTGGATCATGTCCGGCGACCTCCAGGTCTATTGGGCGCTGCGCGTCGATACGCTGACCGCCGTGATGCTGGTCGTGGTCACGACCGTGTCCTCGCTCGTGCACATGTATTCCATCGGCTACATGGACGAAGACCCGTACCGTCCGCGCTTCTTCGGCTATCTCAGCCTGTTCACCTTCGCGATGCTGATGCTGGTGACCGCCGACAACCTCGTGCAGCTGTTCTTCGGCTGGGAGGGCGTCGGTCTCGCCAGCTATCTGCTGATCGGCTTCTGGTACCAGAAGCCCTCGGCCAACGCGGCGGCGATCAAGGCCTTCGTCGTCAATCGCGTCGGCGATTTCGGCTTCGCGCTCGGCATCTTTGCGATCTTCGCGCTGGTCGGCTCGACCGATTTCGAGACCATCTTCCACGCGGCGCCAGGCCTCACCGGCAAGACCATCAACTTCCTCGGCTGGCAGGCGGATGCGCTGACGCTGACCTGCCTGTTGCTGTTCATGGGCGCGATGGGCAAGTCGGCGCAGTTCTTGCTGCACACCTGGTTGCCGGACGCCATGGAAGGCCCGACCCCGGTCTCGGCGCTGATCCACGCCGCGACCATGGTCACTGCCGGCGTGTTCATGGTGGCGCGCCTGTCGCCGCTGTTCGAACTCGCGCCGAACGCGCAGGCCGTCGTGATGTTCTTTGGTGCGACCACGGCGTTCTTTGCGGCGACCGTCGGCCTCGTGCAGAACGACATCAAGCGTATCGTCGCCTACTCGACCTGTTCGCAGCTCGGCTACATGTTCGTGGCGATGGGGGCAGGGGCCTATTCGGTCGGCATGTTCCACCTGTTCACGCACGCCTTCTTCAAGGCGCTGCTGTTCTTAGGCTCAGGCTCGGTGATCTACGCGATGCACCACGAGCAGGACATCCGCAACATGGGCGGGCTCTGGAAGAAGATCCCCTACACCTATGCGGTGATGGTGGTCGGCACGCTGGCCTTGACCGGCTTCCCGCTGACGGCCGGCTACTTCTCCAAGGACGCGATCATCGAAAGCGCCTACGCCGCGCACAATCCGTTCGCCTTCTACGGCTTCCTGATGACCGTGATCGCGGCGGGCCTGACCTCGTTCTACTCCTGGCGCCTGATCTTCAAGACCTTCCACGGCGAGCCGCATGACGAGCATCACTACGAGGCAGCCCATGAGGCCCCGCTCTGGATGCTGATCCCGATCGGCGCGCTTGCGGTCGGCTCCATCGTCGCCGGATTTCCGTTCAAGGAACTGTTCGCCGGTCACGGCATCGAGGAGTTCTTCCGCGAGTCCGTGAAGATGAACCCGCACATCATCGAGGAGATGCACCACATCCCGCAGGCGATCGCGTTCCTGCCGACCGTCATGATGGTGGTGGGTTTCCTGGTCTCGTATCTGTTCTACATCCGCCGGCCCTATCTGCCGGTCGAGCTCGCGAACACCCAGCCGATGCTGTACCAGTTCCTGCTCAACAAATGGTACTTTGACGAACTCTACGACATCATCTTCGTCCGTCCGGCGAAGTGGATCGGCTACCAGCTCTGGAAGAAGGGCGACGGCTTCATCATCGACGGGTTTGGCCCCGACGGCGTCTCGGCGCGCGTGCTTGATGTCACCCGCAACGTCGTGAAGATCCAGACCGGCTACCTCTATCACTACGCCTTTGCCATGCTGATCGGCGTTGCCGGCCTGATCACCTGGTTCATGTTCGGCTTCGGAGGCCAGTAAATGACGACCTGGCCCATTCTTTCCGTCACCACCTTCCTGCCGCTGGTCGGCGCGCTGATCGTCTATGTCAGCCGCGGCGACGATGAGGCCGCCCAGGGCAACTCGCGCTGGATCGCGCTCTGGACCACGCTGATCACCTTCGCGGTGTCGCTGCTGCTGGTCTGGCGCTTCGATCCGACGATCGCCGACTTCCAGTTCGTCGAGAAGGGCGCCTGGCTCGCCTCCGGCATCACC
Source organism: Bradyrhizobium guangdongense (assembly GCF_006483445.1). Lineage (GTDB taxonomy): Bacteria > Pseudomonadota > Alphaproteobacteria > Rhizobiales > Xanthobacteraceae > Bradyrhizobium > Bradyrhizobium guangdongense_A. Next base: position 16,033 of record NZ_PPPT01000156.1, read on the forward strand.
TATCACATGGGCGTGGACGGCATTTCGTTGCCCTTCGTGATCCTGACCACTGCGCTGATGCCGTTCTGCATCATCGCGAGCTGGAAGTCGGTCACGGTGCGCGTCCGCGAATACATGATGGCGTTCCTGATCCTGGAAACGCTGATGGTCGGCACCTTCTCGGCGCTCGATCTCGTGCTGTTCTACCTGTTCTTCGAAGGCGGCCTGATCCCGATGTTCCTGATCATCGGCGTCTGGGGCGGTCCGCGCCGGGTCTATGCGTCCTTCAAGTTCTTCCTCTACACGCTGCTCGGCTCGGTGCTGATGCTGCTCGCCATCATGGCGCTGTACTGGAACGGCGGCACCACTGATATCCCGACCCTGATGCACACCGCCGTGCCGCGGTCCTTGCAGACCTGGGCGTGGCTGGCCTTCTTCGCCTCCTTCGCGGTGAAGATGCCGATGTGGCCGGTGCACACCTGGCTGCCCGACGCACACGTCGAGGCGCCGACGGCGGGCTCGGTCATCCTGGCCGCGATCCTGCTGAAGATGGGCGGCTACGGCTTCCTGCGGTTCTCGCTGCCGATGTTCCCGCTGGCCTCGCACGACTTCGCGCCGCTGATCTTCACGCTCTCGGCCATTGCCATCATCTACACCTCGCTGGTGGCCTTGATGCAGGAGGACATGAAGAAGCTGATCGCATACTCCTCGGTCGCGCATATGGGCTTCGTGACCATGGGCATCTTTGCCGGCACCATTCAGGGCGTGGCGGGTGGCGTGTTCCAGATGATCTCGCACGGTATCGTTTCGGGCGCGCTGTTCCTCTGCGTCGGCATCGTCTACGACCGCATGCATACCCGCGAGATCGCGGCCTATGGCGGCCTCGTCAACCGGATGCCGCTCTACGCGCTGACCTTCATGGTCTTCACCATGGCCAATGTCGGTCTGCCCGGCACCTCCGGCTTCGTCGGCGAATTCATGACGCTGCTCGGCACCTTCAAGGTCTCGATCCCGACCGCGTTCGCCGCGACCTTCGGCGTGATCCTGTCGGCCGGCTACGCGCTCTGGCTCTACCGCAAGGTCGTGTTCGGGGCGCTGGTCAAGCCGTCGCTGTCGAGCATCAAGGACCTCACCTTCCGTGAATGCCTGACCCTGTTCCCGCTGATCGCGCTGACCATCCTGTTCGGCGTCTATCCGAAGCCGGTGCTCGACATGTCGGCTGCCTCGGTCCAGCAACTCGTCAACAACTACAACACCGCGGTCTCGGCTGTTAAGGCCGCCGCACTGCTGCAATGAACCGCGGCAGGGTGAGGATATCGCCATGAGCTTTGAGACTGCAGGATATCAACTGGGGCCGGTGCTGCCCGAGCTCGTGCTCGCGCTTGGCAGCATGGCGCTGCTGATGCTGGGTGCCTATCGCGGGCAGGGGACGACCAGGACGGTCACCACGCTCGCGGTGCTGCTTCTGGTGCTGACCGGCGTGCTGGAGCTGATGCTGCCGGCCGGCAAGCTCGTGACCTTCGGCGGCAGCTTCATCGTCGACGACTTTGCCCGCTTCCTGAAGATCCTGGCGCTGATCGGCTCGGCCGCGACGCTGATCCTGTCCACCGAGTTCCTGGCCGACCCGTCCCGCCGCATCTTCGAGTATGCGATCCTGGTGCTGCTCTCGACGCTCGGCATGATGGTGCTGATTTCGGCTGGCGATCTGATCTCGCTCTATCTCGGGCTCGAGCTGATGTCGCTTGCGCTCTATGTCGTGGCGTCCTCCAACCGCGACAACGCCAAATCGACCGAAGCCGGCCTGAAGTATTTTGTGCTCGGCGCGCTGTCCTCGGGCATGCTGCTCTACGGCTCCTCGCTGGTCTATGGCTTCACCGGCACCGTCAGCTTCGCCGGCATCGCGACGGCTGCCACCCACGCCAATGTCGGCCTGGTGTTCGGCCTGGTCTTCCTGCTCGCCGGCCTCTGCTTCAAGGTCTCGGCCGTGCCGTTCCACATGTGGACGCCCGACGTCTATGAGGGCGCGCCGACGCCGGTGACCGCGTTCTTTGCCTCCGCGCCGAAGGTTGCGGCGCTTGCCGTGTTCACCCGCGTGGCGCTGACGGCATTCCCGGGCATCATCGGCCAGTGGCAGCAGATCATCGTCTTCGTGGCGATCGCCTCGATGGCGCTCGGCTCCTTTGCCGCGATCGGGCAGACCAACATCAAGCGCCTGATGGCCTATTCGTCGATCGGCCACATGGGCTTTGCGCTGGTCGGCCTTGCCGCCGGCACGCCTGAAGGCGCGCAGGGCGTGCTGGTCTATATCGCGATCTACGTGGCCATGACGCTCGGCTCCTTCGCGATCATCCTGGCCATGAAGCGCGACGGCAAGAACGTCGAGAACATCAGCGATTTCGCAGGACTCTCGCGCACCAACCCGCTGCTCGCCTTCTTCTTCGCGATGCTGCTGTTCTCGCTCGCGGGCGTTCCGCCGCTCGCCGGCTTCTTTGCCAAATGGTACGTCTTCGTCGCCGCGATCAAGGCCAACCTGTTCACGCTATCAGTCATCGGCGTGCTGACGAGCGTCGTGGGCGCCTACTACTATCTCACCATCGTCAAGACGATGTATTTTGACGAGCCGCTGACCAAGCTCGATCCGGTCAGGATCGAGCTGCGCACGGTGCTCGCGGTCGCCGGTCTCTTCAATATCCTGTTCTTCGTGTATCCGGCGCCGCTCGTCAGCATGGCGAGTGCGGCAGCCAAGTCGCTGTTCTAGGGATGGCTTTCGCGCTCGGTCATCGCGCTCTCCAGGCGGGCTACCGGCTCGCCGCCTTCGACCAGATCGGCTCGACCAACGCTGAGGCGCTGGAGCGCGCCCGCGCC
>NZ_PPPT01000157.1 GCF_006483445.1 Bradyrhizobium guangdongense
CGAGCCGCCATAATTGATCTCGTAGAGCTCGTGGCGTCCGCCGAACTCGCTGCCGATGCAGTCCCACAGCAGCTTGAGCAGTTTGACGCGCTCCTCGGCCTTGTAGCCGTTGGAGCCGCGCAAATAGCGATCGAGATAGGGACGGATCTCGGCGTTCTTGAAATCGCTGGAATGGCTGTTGAGATAGATCAGTCCGGACGCGACGGTCTGCTCGATCAGGTATTTCACCTTGGTGTAGGCCATGGTGGCGATGATCTGATAGGCGTTGCCGGGGTCCATGTTCGGCAGCACATAGTCGCCGATCCACGGCTTTGGATCCCTGACCATCGCATCCGACAGGCTCCAGAACAGGTTTCGCCAGGCGATGACCTCTCCGACATTGGCCTGCACGCCGCGATAGTCCTTGGTGCCCGCGGCCTCCGTCGCCTTCAACAATAGCCCGCTGATGAAGTCGAGCTTGACCGCAAGCCGCGTGCAGCCATGCACGACGAAGCGCGGCAGGAAACCGGTGCGCGGGAAGAAGTTGTTGGCCTTCTCGATATCGCCATAGACGAACACGTTCTCCCAGGGCACCAGCACCTTGTCGAGAATGAACACGGCGTCGTTCTCGTCGAGCCGGCTCGAGATCGGGTAGTCGAACGGACTGCCCATCACGCTCGCGCTCATCTCATACGACGTGCGGCAGATGAACTTTACGCCGGGTGCATTGGTCGGCACCATGAACACAACCGCGAACTTCTTGTCCTGCAGCGGGATGAGGCCGTGATGCGCGACGAAGGTGTAGTTGGTCAGCACCGATCCGGTCGCGACGACTTTTGCGCCCGATACGATCAGGCCGGCGTCGGTTTCCTTCTCGATATGGCAGCAGACGTCGGCGACCTCGTTCGGCGGCCGGTCGCGATCGACGGGCGGATGGATGATCGCGTGGTTGATGAAGGGCACGCGCTCCTGGGAGAATTTGTACCAGCGTTTTGCGTTGTCCTGATACGGATCGTAGAAGTCGGAGTTGGCGCCGAGCGTCGCGAGGAACGCGGCCTTGTAGTCGGGTGCGCGGCCCATCCAGCCATAGGTGATCTTGGCCCATTCGGCGATCGCATCGCGTCCTGCGATCAGATCCTCCATCGACTTCGGCGCCTTGAAGAAGGCGTGCGTCGTGCTGCCGTTTCCGGTGTCGGTCGGCAGCAACAGCTTGTCCTTGTGCTTGTCGTCGTGCAGCGCGTCGTAGAGGCGGGCGGTCATGCGCGCGGTGTTGCGGAAGGCGGGATGCGTGGTGACGTCCTTGACCCGCTCGCCATAGATGTAGACGGCGCGATCGTCGCGCAGCGAATCCAGATATTCCGCGCCGGTCTGCGGCTTTGTCACTTTGACGTTGCCGGTGTGCTCCGGCGGGATCGCCATTGCCGCTGCCTTGCCTGCCATCGCATCATCTCCCCTAGTTGTTCGATTATCGAACTAGTGTCCGTATTCCGAACTTGGCAAAACGATACGGCTGGCACCGCCGATTGGCAAGGGGAGGGGCTGGATCACACCGTCATCGCGGAGACCTGCTCGGCGATGCGGTTGAGCTCGGGGAGAAAGTGCTCGCGCATTTCGTTGCGCGTCGTCCGCGTCGCATGCGTCGACAGGTTGATCGCGCCGACCGCCTGGCCGCTGCGATCGAGCACGGGAACGGCCAGCGCGCGCAGGCCGCGCTCAAGCTCTTCATCGACAATGGAGAAGCGCTGCGCGCGGTCGGCGCGGATGCGATCGAACAACGCCTGCAGATCGGTGATGGTCTGCGGCGTGTAGGCCTCGATGCGCTGCGACTTCAGCCGCCGCCAGATCTCGGCCTCGTCGAGATAGCCGAACATGATGCGCCCGAGCGCGGTGTGCAGCGCCGGCAGGCGGCTGCCGACCGAGAGCGCCGCGGACATGATTCTGCGGGCCGGCATGCGCGCGACATAGACGATGTCGTGGCCTTGAAGGATCGCGGCCGAGCAGGATTCGCCGAGCCGTTCGCTCAACTCGCGCATCAAGGGCGTTGCGCGGTCGATCCAGCTTTGCGTCGACAGATACGCAAAGCCGAGGTCGAGGATCTGCGGCGCCAGCGAAAACGACCGTCCGTCCTGCTCGACATAGCCAAGCTGAGTCAGCGTCCGCAGCACGCGCCGCGCGGTGGCGCGCGAGAGGTCGGCGACCTCTGCGGCTTGCGACAGCGTCATGCTCGGCCGCTGCCTTCCGAACGCGCCCAGCACGGCGAGGCCCTTAGCGAGCGTCGTCATGAATTCCTTATCGTCGGGCTCGCCTCTGCGATGCCCGGGCTCGCTCTTCTGCGGTGGTGGAGCTTGCGTCATGCGCGGGCCTGTTGACTCCATCTGAGGTCTGTTCGACACTGGTCGACATACGAACGCATGTTCGAATATCGAACGCCGGCCCGTGTGTCAATCGATCCACGATGAGAATCCGGCGCATCCAGAGGGGAGGACGCGCAGATGACCTGCCGCAAGATCAGCTCGACTCATCGTCATTCCATCGACCGCCGCACACTCCTGAAATACTCGGCCGCAACTGGCGCCGTGCTGTCTGTTGGAATGACAGCGCCGGCGATCGCGCAGACGCGCGCGATCAAGCTCGGCTATGTCTCGCCGCAGACCGGCCCGCTTGCGGCGTTCGCGGAAGCCGACAACTTCATCATCGCCGGGTTCAAGGAAGCGGCGAAGGCCGGGATCAAGATCGGCAACGCCACCGTGCCGGTCGAGGTCATCGTCAAGGACAGCCAGTCCAATCCGAACCGCGCCGCCGAGGTCGCGAAGGATCTCATCGTCCAGGACAAGATCGACCTGATGCTCGTGGCCTCGACGCCGGAGACCACGAACCCGGTCTCGACCCAGTGCGAGATCGAGGAGGTGCCGTGCATCTCCACCGTCGCGCCGTGGCAGCCCTGGTTCATCGGTCGTCAGGCCAATCCCGGCGGCGGCCCGCCGGCATGGAAAGGCTTCAACTACACCTATCACTTCTTCTGGGGGCTCGAGGACGTCATCGCCGTCTTTACCAACATGTGGAGCCAGGTCGCGACCAACAAATCGGTCGGTGGGCTCTTCCCCAACGACGGTGACGGCAATGCCTGGGGCGACAAGGCCGTCGGCTTCCCGCCGGTGCTCGACAAGAGCGGCTACAAGCTCACCGATCCCGGCCGCTACCAGAACCTCACCGACAATTTTTCGGCGCAGATCGGCGCGTTCAAAGGCGCGAGTTGCGAGATTATTACCGGCGTGGTGCTGCCCCCTGACTTCACCACCTTCTGGAAGCAGTCGCTCCAGCAGGGCTTTAAGCCGAAGGTCGCCTCGATCGGCAAGGCGATCCTGTTCCCCGTTGCGGTCGAGGCACTCGGCAAGGACGGGCACAATTTGTCATCGGAAGTCTGGTGGTCGCCGAGCCATCCCTTCAAATCGTCGCTGACGGGCGCGAGTGCAAAAGATCTCGCCGGCGCCTATGAGGCTGCGACCAAGAAGCAGTGGACGCAGCCGATCGGTTTCGCGCACGCGCTGTTCGAGGTCGCCGTCGACGTGCTCAAGCGCACGCCGGATCGCGACGCCAAGGCGATCGCGGCGACGATCGCCGCCACCAATCTCGACACCGTCGTCGGCAAGGTGCAGTGGGGCGGGGCGAACCTGCCGCCCTTTGCCGCCAAGAATGTCGCCAAGACGCCGCTGGTCGGCGGTCAGTGGCGGTTCAAGGACGGCAAATACGATATCGTTATCACCGACAACAAGACGGCGCCGGCGATTCCCGTCGGCGGTCAGATGGAGGCCATCGCCTGATCGCGCGGCGCGTTGATCCCTCATGCTGCTGGAAGTCGCCGGCTTAAGAAAAAGCTTTGGCTCGATCGTCGTCGCCGACGATCTCGATCTCGTGGTCGCGCCCGGTGAGGCCGTCGGCATCATCGGGCCGAACGGTGCCGGCAAGACCACGTTGTTCAACCTGATCGCCGGCGGTCTCATGCCGACCGCCGGCGCTATTCGCTTCGACGGCCGCGACCTCCTGGGCGTGGCGCCCCCTGCGCGCTGCCGCGCTGGCATCGGCCGCACGCATCAGATCCCGCAGCCCTTTGAAAAGCTCACCGTCTTCGAGAATCTGCTGGTCGGCGCGGTCTATGGCCGCCAGAAATCCGAGCGCGAGGTCGCGCAGTCCTGCGGCGAGATACTCGAGCGGCTCGGCTTGCTCAGGCGCGCGAATGTGCTCGCGGGCTCGCTAACGCTTTTGGAGCGCAAGCGGTTGGAAATGGCGCGCGCGCTTGCGACCACGCCAAGACTCCTCCTGCTCGACGAGATCGCCGGAGGTTTGACCGAGGGCGAATGCCTCGAACTCGTCGCCACGATCAGGGGTATCAGGCAGACCGGGGTTGCGATCCTCTGGATCGAGCATGTCGTGCACGCCCTGCTCGCAGTGATCGATCGTCTGGTCGTTCTCAATTTTGGCCGCAAGATCGCGGAGGGCGTTCCGAAAGAGGTGATGCAGCGGCCGGACGTGCATCAGATCTATATCGGCATCGAGGCCTGAGCCATGCCGCTGCTGGAAACCCGCAAGCTCACCGCCTTCTATGGCGACTTCCAGGCGCTCTATGGCATCGACACGACGCTGGAGAAGGGCGAGACCATCGCTATCATCGGCGCCAACGGTGCCGGCAAGTCGACCTTCCTCAAATCCATCGCCGGTCTCATCCACGGCACGGCCGACAGCGTGCTGCTCGACGGCATTGCGATCGGCGCGCGGCCGGCGGCCGAGATCGTCAAGCTCGGCATCGCGCTCGTGCCGGAGGGCAGGCGGCTGTTTCCCTCGCTCTCGGTGGAAGAGAATCTGCTGATTGGCGGTTATGGCCGCAAGGCGCCGGGGCCGTGGACACTGACGCGCGTCCAGGCCCTGTTCCCGATCCTCAGGGAGCGGCGCGCCGCGGCTACGCCGACGCTGTCGGGTGGCCAGCAACAGATGGTCGCGATCGGGCGCGCCCTGATGTCCAATCCGCGCGTTCTCCTCTGCGACGAGATCAGCCTGGGGCTGGCGCCGATCATCATCTCCGACATCTACGCCGCACTGCCGCAGATCAAGGCGGAGGGCACCAGCGTCGTGCTGGTCGAGCAGGACATCGTGCAGGCCATGAAGGTCGCCGATCGCGTCTATTGCTTCCAGGAGGGGAGGCTGTCGCTCACCGGCCGCCCGCGCGATCTGACACGCGATCAGATCCACCGTGCCTACTTTGGGACCTGAGATGACCGGCTGGCTCGATGCATTGATCCAGGGTGTCCTGCTCGGCGGTCTCTACGCCTTGTTCGCGGCGGGGCTGTCGCTGATGTTCGGCGTGATGCGGCTGGTCAATCTCGCCCATGGCGATCTCATCGTGCTCGCCGCCTTCGCGATCCTGGTGGTCGCGACGAAGCTAGGCCTTGATCCCTTCGTCGCCGTGCTGCTGGCAATCCCGATCCTGTTCGTGATCGGTTTCGCGCTTCAACACGTGCTGCTCAACCGCACGCTCGGGCGCGATCTGCTGCCGCCGCTGCTCGTGACCTTCGGCCTCTCCATCATCATCCAGAACGGGCTGCTGCAGACCTTCTCGGCCGACAGCCAGCGCCTGCGCTCCGGCGCGATCGAGACCGCATCGATCCCGCTCGGCGGCGGCATCGCTGTCGGCGTGGTGCCGCTGTTGACGCTGCTATCAGCGATTGCGGTGATCGTGCTGCTCAATTTCATCTTCTACCGCACGCCGATTGGCCGCGCCTTCCGCGCGACGTCGGATGATCTCGAAGTCGCCCAGCTCATGGGCGTCGATCACAGACGTATCTTCGCCATCGCGATGGGGCTCGCCTTCGCGGTGATTGCAATCGCGGCGCTCTATCTCGGCCTGCGGGCAAATTTCGATCCGACCATCGGCCCGGCGCGACTGCTCTATGCCTTCGAGGCCGTGATCATCGGCGGCCTCGGCAGTTTTTGGGGGACGCTCGCCGGCGGCATCGTGCTCGGGCTTGCGCAAACCATTGGCGCGCGCATCGATCCGGAGTGGCAGATTCTGGCTGGCCATCTCGCCTTCCTGGCGGTGCTCGTGGTGCGGCCGCGCGGCCTGTTCCCGCGTGCGCAGGATTGATTGCGATGGATGACGCCGAAGCGAAGCCCGCGCAGACCTTCCGCATCGAGATCGCCGGAGGCGCCTCGCGCATCGCCGCGTCCATCGCAATTGTCATTGTCCTGATCTTGGCGGTGCTGCCGATATTCGCCGGCCGCACGCTGATCCAGGATTTCATCTTCCTGTTCTACATGCTGGCGCTGGCGCAATGCTGGAACCTACTCGCGGGCTATGCTGGCCTGATCTCGGTGGGCCAGCAGGCCTTTGTCGGCCTGGGCGGCTACCTGCTGTTTGCGCTGACGCTGATCGGCGGCCTCGATCCCCTGCTTGCGATACCGCTCGCAGGCGTAGTCTCGGCGCTGTTCGCGCTGCCGACCGCACTGATCGTCTTCCGCCTGCGCGGCGCCTATTTTGCGATCGGCACCTGGGTCGTGGCCGAGGTCTATCGCCTCGTCTTTGCGCAGATTAAGCCGCTCGGCGGCGGCACAGGGACGTCGCTGACGCCGTCGGTCACCTCGTCCGTGCCCGGTATCGAATGGGTGAAGACGTTGCTTGATGTGCGTACGCCGGCGGCGCGCGACATCGTCTCCTACTGGGTTGCGCTGGCGCTGGTGGTCGCCACGCTCGCCGCCGTCTACTTCATCCTGCGCTCGCGCCGCGGCCTGGCGCTTGGCGCGATCCGCGACCAGGAGGCTGCGGCCTCGGGCCTCGGCGTCGACATCTACCGCATCAAGCTTGCCGTCTATGTCGCGACCGCCGCCATGACCGGGATGATCGGCGCGCTGATCTATCTGCAGAAGGCGCGCATCTCGCCGGACGCCGCCTTCTCGGTGCTGGACTGGACCGCCTATGTCCTCTTCATCGTCGTGATCGGCGGCATCGGCACGATGGAAGGGCCTGTGATCGGCGCCATCATCTTCTATTTGATGCAGCGCTACCTGGCTGACTTCGGCGCGTCCTATCTTATCCTGCTTGGAGCGCTCGGCATCATCGTGATGCTGTTCGCGCCAAAGGGCCTGTGGGGGCTCGTTGCCGAACGCTATGGCCTGACGCTGTTTCCGACACGGCGTCGGCTCGTCGTGGAGACCGACAAGCGGATCCAGCTCAACCCTTGAAAGTCGGCTGGCGCGGGTGGACGTACTCCTTGAAGTCCGCGAACTCTTTCCACTTCGGCTCCGGCGCATCGCACCCGGCCTGCGGTGTATAGGTTGACGGCTCGGTCATCTGCATCGCCGGAATGTAGCGCGGGCAGTTCGGGAAGATCGCGCGCGCGGTGACGCGCACGATGAGCTGGGCGCCGACCGTCTCGGCCAGCAGCGGATCGTTGTCGCTGACGCGCGCCTCGCCGTTGACACGCAGGCGCCGCGGCTTGCCGTGCATGGCGATGAAGAGCAGGCCGATGTTCGGATTGACCGTGACGTTGCCGAGGCTCTTGAACATGCCATTGCCGTCATAGTCAGGGAAAGCGATCTCGGACGTGCCAGTCACGCGCACGAAACCGGGTGGACCGCCCTTGAACGAGCAGTCCGGCCGCCCGTCGTCATCCGCCGTCGCCAGGAAGAAATAGGGCAGGTTTTCGATGAAGGATTTGTCGTCCTCCGTGAACTGCTGGCGCGTCAGCTTCTCCTCCAGCCGATCTGAAATCCGGCGGCTGTCGAACCGGTCCTGCAATTGCCGATTTCCATCGTGAAACATCACGGTCTCTGGCATGGCTTCCTCCCGAGTGCGCGCCTGTGACACTACGCCTATAGCGTCGGCTCCGATATGGTTGTCCGCACCTCGTCCCAAACTCATCGCTCGTGCAGGACCTCCTGGCTGTAGCGGCGCAGTGGCGACAGCAGATAGCTCAGGACCGTGCGTGTCCCGGTCCTGATCTCGGCCGTCACGGCCATGCCGGGTGACAGATTGACCGCGCGACCGTCGACCTGCATCTGGGTACGATCAAGCGAAATACGCGCGCTGTAGCTCAGCTCTTGGCCGTTCGGCTCGCTGCTGTCTCGCTCGTTGCCCAGCGCACGGTTGCTTGGATGATCCATCGGCCGCTCTCGAATGATCGCGTCATGGGAGACGCCGAGCACGGTGCCGTGCAGCAGGCCGTAGCGGGTGAAGTTGAAGGTGTCGATCTTGACCTCGGCGCTCTGCCCGGCCTCGACGAAGCCGATGTCGCGGTTCGAGATCATGGCTTCGATTTCGAGCTGGCTGTCGCTCGGAACGATCACGAGCAGCGACTGCGCCGGGGTCACGACGCCGCCGACCGTATGGATCGAAAGTTGCTGGACGATGCCATCGACCGGTGCGGTGAGCCGCTGCAGGCTGGTCCTCTGCGTGGCCTTGATCAAGTCCATGGCGAGGCCATTGGCCTTCTGCTCGCTCTTGGTAAGATCGTCCGAGAGCGAGCGTCTGAATTCGGCGCTCGCCTGGGCCCGTGTCTCCTGGATCGCCGCGACCGCGGCGTCCGTCTCACGCAGATGGCTTTTCTGGATGCTCAACTCTTCCTGCTGGTCGACCAGGAGCTGCAGCACCTCGTAATAGGTCAGCTTGGAGCCGATCTCCTTCTCCATCAGCGTCTTGCGGATGTCGACGCGCTGCTGGATCACCGGAATGAGCTGTTCGAGCTTGTGGATGGCCGCGAGCGTGGTTTCGTGCTCGGCTTCCTTCTGCCCTTGTTGCCGCGCCAGCGCTGCGACCTTGGCGCGATGCTCGTTGATTTGGCTGATCAGAAGCTGGCGCTGGGTCGCCACCAGCACGGGATCGGCATCGGTGGGCGCGACGAGATCGATGGTCCCGCGGTCTCCGCTTGCGAGTGCGGCGCGCAGCCGTGCGATATTGAGCTGCTCGGCGCGGAGATCGTCGCTGAGGTGATCGCGGTCGGCGGCATTGACGGTGGGATCGAGCTCGATCAGCACGTCGCCCGCCCTGACGGTCTGGCCATCCAGCACGCGGATGGCATGGACCACGCCGGTCTCGAACGGCTGAACCACCTTGCTGCGTCCGCTTGATACGACCTTGCCCGGTGCCGACGCGACGATGTCGATCGTGCCCCAGGCCGCCCAAGCCAGCGCCACGCAGAACAGTGCGATGACCGTCGCCGCGATGCTGCGGCCGATCGGCGAGGGCGGGCTGTCCATCACCTCGAGGGCTGCAGGCAGGAAGGCCAGCTCTTGCGTCGCCCTGCCGCTCGACTGGCGAAACGGGACGACGTTGGGTTTGACCGTCGCGGCGGCCGCTGGATTAGCCGACCTCATGGAGCCCTCCCTGGAGACGATAGAGCGCGGAATAGGGACCGCCGTTCCTGATCAGCACCTCGTGGGAGCCGTCCTCGACCAGCCGGCCACGCTCGAGCGTGAAGATGCGGTCGGCGCCGCGCACGGTGGAGAGTCGGTGCGCGATGATCAGCACCGTGCGCCCTCGCGCGATCTCCTTCATGTTCTGCTGGATGATGCGCTCGCTCTCGTAGTCGAGGGCGCTGGTGGCTTCGTCAAAGATCAGGACTTTTGGATCGGTGACGAGAGCGCGGGCGATCGCAAGGCGCTGCCGCTGGCCGCCTGACAGCGTCGAGCCGCGCTCGCCGACCGCGGTGTCGTAGCCCTCGGGCAGCTCCAGGATGAAGTCGTGCGCGCCGGCAAGCTTTGCTGCGGCGATGACGCGTTCCATCGACATCGCCGGATCGGTCAGCGCGATGTTGTCGCGGACGGTGGCGTTGAACAGCACGTTCTCCTGCAGCACGACGCCGATCTGCCGCCGCAGCCATGCGGGGTCGGCCATCACGACATCCATGCCGTCGATCAGGACGCGGCCGCCCTGCGGCACGTACAGCCGCTGCACCAGCTTTGCAAACGTGCTCTTGCCGGAGCCCGACGGGCCGACGATGCCGACAGTCTGTCCGGCCGGCACGTCGAACGACACGTCGTTCAGCACCTCCTGACCGTCGACGCGGTAGCGAAAGCTGACATGGTCGAAGCGGATGCGGCCCTCGATGGCGGGCAGCGCCGCACGCGCGGCCGCATAGGTTGGCTCGGGCGTGGTGTTGAGGATGTCGCCGAGTCGGGCAATCGATAGCCGCGCCTGGTGAAAGTCCTGCCAGAGCTGCGCCAGCCGCAACACCGGCGTGCTCACCCGGCTTGCCAGGATATTGAAGGCCACGAGCTCGCCGACCGACATGCCGCCGCCGATCACGAGACGCGCGCCGAAATAAAGGATCAGCGCAGTGACGACCTTGCTCACGAACTGCACGAGCTGGCTTGCGGTATTGCCGAGGCTCAGGACGCGGAAGCTCGACGAGACGTAACCGGCGAGCTGCTCTTCCCAGCGCCGCTGCATCTGCGGCTCGACCGCCATCGCCTTCAGCGTCTCGATGCCGGTGACGCTTTCGACCAGGAACGCCTGGTTCTCGGCGCCGCGCCGGAATTTTTCGTCGAGCCGCTGGCGGAACAGCGGTGCCGCCACGGCTGATATCGCGATGTAGAACGGGAACGAGGCCAGCACGATCGCGGTCAGCAGCGGCGAATAGGCAAACATGACCGCGAGGAAGACCGAGGTGAAGAGGAGGTCGATGACGAGCGTCAGCGCCGAGCTGGTCAGGAAGTTGCGGATGTTCTCGAGCTCGCGCACCCGCGCGACGGAATCGCCGACCCGCCGTGCCTGGAAGTAGGACATCGGCAGCGCCAGCAAATGCCGGAACAGCCGCGCGCCGAGCTCGACGTCGATCCGGTTGGTCGTGTGCGCGAACAGATAGGTCCGCATGATGCCGAGTACCGTCTCGAACACTGAGATGGTCACGAGGCCGATCACCAGCACGTCGAGGGTCGTCACCGAACGATGCACCAGCACCTTGTCGATCACGACCTGGAAGAACAGCGGCGAGACCAGGGAGAAGAGCTGGAGAAAGAACGAGGCGACCAGGACCTCGCCGAGCAGGCGTCGGTATTTGCCCATCGCGCTCAGGAACCAGGTGATGTCGAAACGTCTGGAGAGGTCGGAAAGGCCGACCCGGCGCGTCATCAGGATGAGGCCGCCATCCCAGATCGCGTCGAGCTCGGCGCGCGTCATCAGCCGGGGACGCGGCTCCTGCGGCGGCTGAACCAGCACCTTCTCGATGCCCGCCTCGTCGCCAGCCTTGGCGACCACCATGAAGCTGCCATCGCGCAGCATGGCGATGGCGGGTAGGGGCGTCTTCATCAGGCGTGGCCAGTCACTGCGGGCGGTGCGCGCCTTCAGTCCAAGATCCCTGGCGCACCGGAGGATCTCCGGTGCGCCGAGGGAGGTCGTTCCCAGCCGATGCCTGATCTGCTCGCGATCGGCCGGGACGTTCTGGAGGTGGAGTAACGTCAGGAGCGCGTTGAGCCCGGACTCGTCGCTTCCTGTCTCACGATCGGTCGTCATCTGGTTTCTCCGGAACGCTGGCGGACGTGATCAGGCGTGCTGCGGCGGTGCCAGCACCGGCGCTTCCGTCTGATGCGGCTCGACCATCGGCATTCCGCCAGGGCCGCCGCTTGCGACAAAGCTGCCGGCCATTGCCTGGCTGAGCAGCGTCGCGCTTGCGACTGGAGCGAATCCATTGATCACGACGTTGTCGCCCGGTCCGCCGTCAAGGACGTCGACCCCGCCGCCGCCGAGCAGCACGTCGTCACCATTGCCGCCGCTCAGCACGTCATTGCCGGCGCTGCCGATCAGGACGTCGTCGCCGTCGCCGCCGTTTGCGACGAGCTGGAGACCGCTGTTGCCGAGACCGGACGCCGTGATGACGTCGTCGCCGCCGAGTCCGTTGATGACGAGACGATCACCCACGCCGAAGTTGGAGATTTTCACCTCTTCCTTCAGGCCGGTCACGGTGACGACGCCGTTGTTGTTGGTCACGGTGATGACGTCGTCGCCCGCGGTCGCGTTGAGGACGACCGTATCCGCCGCGCCATCGCCGGCGCCGAGGTCGAGATCGACCTCGTTCACATTGGTGCCGGTGAGGTCGTTGACGTTGATGGTGTCGGCGCCGCCGAGCGCATTGAACTGGATGCGCTCGACGCCGTTCAGGTCCATGGCGATGTTGGCGACGTCCCGGGTGAAGAGAGCCCGGCTGCCATTGGCGGAGATATTGATATTCTCCGCGATGTTTGCGCCGTTGAACCTGAGCGTATCGGTGCCGCCCTGGCCTTCGACGATGTCGCTGCCGTCGCCGGGATTCCAGACGAAGGTGTCGTCACCTGCACCGAGACGGGCCACGTCGTTGCCGCGCCCGCCGAACACGGTATCGTTGCCGGCGCTGCCGGTGATGCTGTCGTCGCCGTCGCCGCCATTGATCGTGAGGTTGGCGAGTTGCCCCGCCTTGATCATCGACGCATCGATCACGTCATTGCCGCCGAGACCGTTGACGGTCATGGAGTCCTCGGCGCCGACATTGGTGACAGTGACCTGTTCGGTCAGGCCTTTGACCAGGACCGAGCTGCCGCTGCTGACGAGGTTGATGTGATCGTCACCAGCCGTGCCGTTGACCGTGACGGAGTCGGCCGCCCCGTCGGTCCCGGCGCCGCCGGGGTTGCCGCCGAGATCGATGGTCACGCGCTGGACGCCGGTGCCGGTGAGGTCGTTGAGCGTGATCTGGTCCGCCCCGCCGGTCGCGTTGAGCTGAAGACGCTCGACGGCGTTGAGGTCCATCGTGATATTACCGACGTCGCGGAACAGGCGCACCCGGCTGCCATTGGCCGAGATGTCCATGTGTTCGGCGGCATTGGAGCCGTTGAAGACGAGTGTGTCGGTGCCGTCGCCACCTTCCACGACGTCGCTGCCGTCACCGGGATTCCAGGTGAAGGTATCGTTGCCGGCGCCGAGGAGGGCAATGTCGTTGCCCATCCCGCCGTTCACGACGTCGTTGCCGTCACCGCCGATCAGGAGATCGTCGCCTCGGCTGCCGGTGATGGTGTCGTTGCCGGTGCCGCCGTCGATGGTCAGGCCGATCACGCCGGCCGACACCGTCGAAGCATCGATCATGTCGTTGCCGCCGAGACCCTGGATCACCAGGCGATCGCCGGACTCGACGTTGCTCAGCGTGACGACTTCCTGCAGGCCGCTGACGGTCACCGTGGTGCCGGTGGCGGTCACCTGGATGTGGTTGGCACCGCCGGTGCCGTTGACGGTCACGGTGTCGCTCGCGCCGTCGCCCTGCGTGCCGCCGCTCGCGCCGAGATCGATCCCGACATCAGTCACGCCGGTACCGGTGAGGTTGTCGACGAGGATATTGTCGGCACCGCCGAGCGCGTTGAACTGGATCTGCTCGACCTTCGTCAGGTCCATCGTGATATTGGCAACGTCGCGCGTGAATCTGGCGTGACTTCCGTTCGCCGTGATCGCGATCTTCTCGCTGATGTTCGCGCCGTTGAACACGAGCTTGTCGATGCCGTCGCCACCGTCGACGATATCGCTGCCGTCACCGGGATTCCAGATGAAGGTGTCGTCGCCGCTGCCGAGCTGCGCGGTGTCGTTGCCGCGCCCGCCGGCGACGATGTCGTTGCCGTTGCCGCCGATCAGCAGGTCGTTGCCGTCGCCGCCGGTGATCCTGTCGTTGCCGTCACCGCCATCGAGCGTGAGCTGGATCAGGCTGGCAAGGCCGTTGCTTGCCGTGATGACGTCGTCGCCGCCATTGGCGTGGACCACGAGATTCTCGGTGGTGCCGATATCGAGGGAGAACGGCGCCGGGGTGACGCGGTCGAAGCGCACGCGCGTGCCGTTGGGGGTGATCGTAAAAGTCTCGGCGCCGTTGCCGCCATTGACCTCGGCCGTGTCGGTTCCGTCGCCGCCTTCGAACAGGTCGGTGCCGCCGCCGGGATTCCAGATCATCCGGTCATTGCCGGCCTCGCCAAAGACCTGGTCGTCGCCGGTGCCGCCGTCCAGGGTGTCGTTGCCGGCACCGCCGAACAGCAGGTCGTTGCCGCCCTGGCCCCTGAGCGTATCGTTGCCGGCCTGGCCGAACAGCATGTCCGCGCTCGAGCCGCCGATCAGCGTGTCATTGCCTGTGCCGCCGAACAGATGCGCCGATGGCAACGCGCCATTGGCTTCATTCAGCGAGATCGTATCGTCGCCGGCCTGACCGAACACGTCGATCTCGGCGGTGTTGGCGACGGTCGGCTTGTCGCCGAGAATGGACCCGGCACCGCCATTGACGAGAATATTGCCGGCTGCGTCGCGGCTGGTCACGATGGAGTTACCGAGGGCGTCGCCGAACTCCGTCAGCAAGCCGGTGTTTTTGGAAAATACTGCCGTGGTCGCCATTGCATTTCATCCTTTAAACAAATCGAGCCCCGTGCACCGATGCTAGGTGGCGGCCAATGGCGGTGTCCTCACGCTAAGCTTGAGAGCGGCGTGATTTTTCGGAAGGAAGCTGTCCAGAATTTCTGGGGATGCCGTGCAGCATCACGGCCGCGTCATTCGCTGCCGGGACCGGTTCGCGATGGCGTGATTCACGCGCGGTCGCGAGAGCAGGCATTGGCTGCCGCTATTGCAGTCGCGCCGCGCTCGGAGCCGGTTCGATTCCGCGTGATGCTTTGCGCGACCGTGATAGCTGAGCTATGGAATAACCTGGGCGAAGAGGGGTTTCGGCATGGCTGAAGGTCGGCAGGAGAATTTGCGCGTTGCGATCGCGGGCCTCGGCTCGATCGGTACCAAGATCGCGCGCGAGCTCGATCGCGGCATCGAAGGCTTGGAGCTGTCAGCGGTCGCGGTGCGCGATCCTGCCAAGCATCAAGCGTTCCTGAACGGCCTCGGCCGTAAGCCCTCCGTTCTTGCCATCGACCAGCTCGGCGAAACCGCCGATATCGTCGTCGAATGTGCGCCGAGCAGCCAGCTCCGCGCTATCGTCGAGCCGGCGGTGAAGCGCGGCAAGACCGCTGTCGTCGTCAGCGTCGGCGCACTGCTCGAGAACGGTGATCTCATCGACATCGCGCGCGCCAATGGCGGCCGCATCATTGTGCCGACCGGCGCGCTGATCGGGCTCGACGCGGTCGCGGCGGCTGCCGTCGGCACCATTCATTCGGTGAAGATGGTCACGCGCAAGCCGATCGACGGCCTGAAGGGCGCGCCCTTCATCGTCCAGAACAACATCGACATCGACGGACTGCGCGAGCCGCTAAAGCTGTTCGAAGGCACGGCGCGCGAGGCCGCGAAGGGCTTTCCCGCCAATCTGAATGTCGCGGTCGCGCTGTCGCTCGCGGGCATAGGACCGGACAAGACGTCGGTGCAAATCTGGGCCGACCCAACCGTGACGCGCAATGTGCACCGCATCGAGGTGGAAGCGGATTCCGCGCGCTTCTCGATGTCGATCGAGAACATCCCGTCGGAGAACCCCAAGACAGGGCTGATCACGGCATTGTCTGTCATAGCGCTGCTGCGCAAGCAGCGCGCCACGCTCAGCGTGGGCACCTAGACCAACGTCGTAGGCGAGCCGCGAATTAGACAGCATACCCCGCATTCATACGGGGCAATTTGCCATGCCGTCGTCTTAGTTCGCCGACTACAATCCGGTTCATGAGTAGCGAGTACGATCCTCAAGCGTTAGCCGTGGCCGCGATGAAGTTGGCCGTGGCGTCCGAAGGCCTCGAACGACATCGGCTGATCCGTTTCGCGCAGGCCTGGCACGAGATCGCGCGTGATCGCCACGGCCGCGGTCAGGCGCCGGTGACGCGCCAGATCACGTTACCGACGTCGTCGGCCACCAAGAGCGAGCCGTCGGGCCCGAGCGTCACGCCGACGGGCCGTCCGTAGGACTCTTCCTCGTCCGGGGAGAGACAGCCCCACAGGATGTCGCGGGCCGGGCCAGACGGCTTTCCATTCTCGAACGGCACGAACACCACCTTGTAGCCGCTCAGCGTGCTCCGGTTCCACGAGCCGTGCTGGCCGATCGCCATGCCGTCCGGGAAGCCCGGCAGCGTGCCGGCCGGCATCCAGCACAGGCCGAGCGAGGCGGTATGGCCGCCGAGCGCATAGTCCGGCGTGATCGCCTTCGCGACCATTGCGGCATCCTGCGGCACGCGGTCGTCCACGGTCTGACCCCAGTAACAATACGGCCATCCGTAGAAGCCACCGTCGCGCACCGAGGTCAGATAGTCGGGCGGCGTCTCGTCGCCGAGGCCGTCGCGTTCGTTGACCACGGTCCAGAGCGTGCCGGTATTCGGCTCCCAGGCAAGACCCACCGGGTTGCGCAGGCCGCCGGCAAAAATGCGGCTCTGGCCGGTCGCGAGATCGAGCTCGTAGACCGCCGCGCGGCCTTGCTCGACCTCCATGCCCATCTCCGCGATGTTGCTGAGCGAGCCGACGCCGGCATAGAGCTTCTTTCCGTCCGCGCTCGGTAGCAGGCTTCGCGTCCAGTGCCCGGAGGGCTTGAACGTGACGAGCTTCTTGCCCTGCGCGGTGATGCTGTCTGCGCCTGCGGCATAGGGGAAGGCCACCACGCCGTCGGTGTTGCCGACGTAGAAGGTGTCGCCGACCAGCGCCATGCCGAACGGCTGGCTCAACCCTTCCATGAAGGTACCGCGGTGCTCGGCAAAGCCGTCGCCGTCCTTGTCGCGCAGCAGTGTGATGCGGTTGGCGCTGACGCCCAGCGCGGCCGCGCGGCGCATCGTTGCCTGCATCGCAAGGTGAAACATGCTGCGGGCCGGCCCGGGAATCTGTGTTGCCTCCGCGATCAGCACGTCGCCATTGGGCATGACGTTGATCCAGCGCGGATGGTCGAGGCCGGTCGCGAAGGCGTTGACCTTGAGGCCGGGCGCCACGGTCGGCTTCTGTCCCTCGCTCCAGCCGCGTGCCGTCGGCATCTTCAGCGTCGGCACCGCGCCCTGCGGCCTGGCGGCCGGAATCTCCGGCGCCTGGCCCCAGGCGGCCGTTTGGGGAACTCCCTGCATGCGCCGCCACACGACGGCGCAAGCGCCGATCAGCGCGACCACGCGCGCGAAAAAGCTCGAGAAATCCATGTACTTCCCCTGTTGACCGCGCCTTCCGGCATCTTGGAGAGGGCAGGGCGCCCGGCGCGCATGACCGTAATCATACGATCTTACCGCGCGCAACCGAATCACCGAGATTGCATAGGCGCTCCCTTGTCAGAGCGTTTCCTCCCTGAACTAATCTTAGAGCCCGCCCTGGTTGGCGGGCTTCTTTTTCGCCCGGCCCCGCCTCAGGCCGCGGTCCGCGCCAGATAGCGTTTTGCAAAATCCATGTACCAGTCCAGGCAGCCTGGATTGGCCATCGCATCCTTGTTGATGACCTTCTCCAGCGGCTGGCCGAGCAGCAGCTTCTTGATCGGCAGTTCCTGCTTTTTCCCGGAGAGCGTGCGCGGGATCTCGCTGACCGCAAACATCTCGTTGGGCAGGAAGCGGCGCGACAGCCCGGCCTCGATCGCGGTGTTGATCTTTGCCTGCATCGCGGCATCGAGCACTGTGCCCTCGCGTAGCACCACGAACAGCGGCATGTAGCTTTCGCGGCCGAGATATTCGAGATCGACCACCATGGAGTCCAGCACTTCCGGCAGCGCCTCGATCGCCGAGTACAGCTCGCTCGTGCCCATGCGCAGGCCGTGCCGGTTGATGGTGGCATCGCTCCGCCCGTAGATCACGCAGGAGCCGTCCGGATTGACCTTGAGCCAGTCGCCGTGCCGCCACACCGGGCCGCGACCGGTGCCGTCAAAATTGTCCGGATAGGTTTCGAAATAGCTGGCGCGATAGCGCGCATCGCCCGGGTCGTTCCAGAATCGCAGCGGCATCGACGGCATCGGCTCGGTGCAGACGAGCTCGCCGACCTCGTCGATCACGGCGCGGCCCTGCTCGTCGAAGGCTTCGACCGCGGCCCCGAGCGCGCGGCATTGCATCGCACCCGGCGTCTGCGGCAGCTCGCGATTGCCGCCGATGAAGGCACCGGCGAAGTCTGTGCCGCCGGAGATGTTGGCCCACCAGATGTCGGCTTGTGCGGTGCTGCCGTTGATTTTCGAGAGTGCGGCAAAGCGCTCGTTGAACCAGCCTTGCGTGTCGGCGCTGAGCGGCGAACCGGTCGAACCGAGCGCGCGCAGGCGCGAGAGATCGCCGACGGAGGTCAGGTCGAGCTCGGCCTTGGAGCAGTTTGCGAAGAACGCCGCGCCCGCGCCGAAGAAGGTCGCGCGCGATTTCGCGACGAAGCGCCACAGCGTCGTCCAGTCCGTCTTGTCCTTCGGGCCGGAGGGACTGCCGTCGAAGATGCAGCAGGTGGTGCCGTTGAGGAGACCGCCGGTTTGCGAATTCCACATGATCCAGCCGGTCGAGCTGTACCAGTGATAGCGCTCGCCAAACGAGTTCGGCTGGTACGAGCAGCCGAGGTCGTTGTGCAGCACCAGCAGTGCCAGCACCACGATGATGATGCCGCCATGGCCGTGCACGATCGGCTTCGGCAGGCCGGTCGTGCCGCTTGAATAGACGATCCAGAGGGGATGATCGAACGGCAGCCAGGCCGGCTCAAAGGCGTCGATCGCGGCGCTGCGGTGTGCGAGGATTTTTGCGAGCTGCGCATCGGGTGTTGCGACGTCTTTGTCGCCATGCAGAATGACATGCTCAACCGTCGGCAACGCGCGGCGGAGCTCGTCGACGACATTGCGGCGGTCATGCCGCCTTCCGGCATAGGTGACGGCATCGCAGGCGATCAGCACCTTCGGCTCGATCTGCTTGAAACGATCGATCACCGCGGGTGCGGCCATGTCGGGCGCGCAGACGCTCCAGATAGCGCCGAGGCTCGCGGCCGCGAGGAAGGCGATGATGGTCTCGGAGATGTTCGGTAAGTATGCAGCGATCCGGTCGCCGGGGCCCACGCCCTTGTCCTTCAGGTGCAGCGCGAGCGCAGCCGCCTTGCGCCGCAACTCCGGCCAGCTCGTTTCCGTCAGCACGCCGTCCTCGCCGCTGCTCACGATGGCCGGCAGGCCGGCGGCATCGGCTTTCGCTGCGTGCCGGAACACCTGGTGCGCATAGTTTACGGACGCACCGGGAAACCAGACCGCGCCGGGCATTTTGCGCATCGTCAACACGGCTTGATACGGCGTCGGCGAGGTCAGCTCAAAATAGTCCCAGATGCTCTGCCAGAACGCATCGAGATCGCGCACGGACCATTGCCGCATGTCTTCATAGTCGCGGAAATTCAGGCCGCGCTCTGCGCTGAGCCAGTTTCGGTAGCGGGCAATCTGGGGGACGTAAGGTGCGCTCATGATCATCGACTTGTATGGCAGAAGGGCTCAGCACTCTAGCCGAGCCCCCTGCATAGCAGAAGTCGTGTGGGGAGGCCGCGAGCAGCGGCCTCCCATGCACGCATCGCCGGTCTTACGGCTTCCTCGTCCAGACCGAGCCGTTCGACCAGCGGATCTGGTTCGGCGGCTGGAGCTGCGCGGTGTAAGTCTTGTCGTCAGGGAAGGAGATCTGGATCGTCGAGGCGTTCACGATCGAGCCCTGCGCGTTCACCCGATCGTAGTCGGACATGTCGACCTTGATCGCCGAGGGGCCTTCAGAGATCGCCGCGCTGCGGGCGCTGCCGTCGGTCCAGTTGCCGTTCAGGTCCATCACCGTGTTGATGATCTTGGTCCAGGTCGATCCGTTCGACCATCGGATGCGGTTCGGCGCGATGAGCTGGCCCGTATAGGTCCGGTCGTCGGGGAACGTCACGCTGATCGTCTGTGAGTCCTGGACCGTGCCGTGCGCGGTCGGGCGGCCGAAGGCCGACATGTTCACCGTGATGGCCTTCAGGTCCACCGAGATGACGGCGCTACGCGAAGAGCCGTCTGTCCAGTTGCCGTTGAGATTCGGCACCGTGCTGATCGTGTTCCAGTCCGGGGGGAAGCCGACCGGCCAGTTGTCGTTTCTGAAGATCTCGCAGCCGCTGCCGGCGGTGACGAGGTCGGCGAATTTTTGGCCGTGCCAGACCGCGCGGCAGAGCGAGGCGACGCGCTCGGGCTGTTGCGAATTCCAGCCCCACTCATATTCGTCGACATAGCTGTCGTGGCGGTCGGAGTCGGAATCGACCTTGACCACCTGGCAGGGCGCGTCGACCGACATGTAATAGTGCGACGTGATATCGGCGACCTGGAAATTGGCCGGCGTGTTGCTGACGGTGATTTCGGCGCCCATCGACCAATACTGCGTGATGGAGCTCTTCTTCCAGGCGTGGAAGGTCAGCCGTCCCTTGCCGAGGCGATATTCGACCGTCGAGCCGTCGTCGGAAGCCCAGCGTTCCGCACCGTTGACCATGCCGGTGAACTTCAGCGCGGGCGAGGCGAGAATGACGCCGCCGGGGGCTGTGTCGTCCATCACCTTGTCGAGGAAGTCGCGAAGATCGAATGTCTTGTCTCCGATCACGAGCGAGCCGGTCGACGACGAGATCGCATCGAGCACGGGATCACCGAAGGTCACGCCGCTGCGCGTGTACTGGCCCTTGCGCGCCATCGTTCCGCGCACGCCGCGGCCCGAGGCACGTCCGCCGAGTTCCTTCAGGTAGGCCGTGAACTCGTCATAGTTGGCGAACGAGAAGCGGCCCGGCGCAAGCGAGGCGTTGTGGGTCACGAGTTCCATGCTGCCATCCCTGCGGACGGTCGCGGCCTGCTTGATCGTGAGGAGGTCTTGAGACATCTGGGATTCTCCAAGCATCGCACGAGCGTCATCCGCGCTCGGATGGACGGCCGATCCGTCCACGCATCGGAGAATAGGCGCACGACGTCGCCGCGTTCGTGAGGTAGCTAACACAAGGAAAGAACACTCCGAGTTGAGTTCCATTTTTACAGATGTGGAACTCGCCGCGTGTCGGTCGCTGTGCTCGATGTGTCTGCGGATTATTTTCCGACGTGCCGCCGCTTGCGTCCGGTGATCATCGCGCGCGGCAAATTCTCGCGCTGGAGAATGCTCATCAGGATGGTGCCGAGCACGTGCACGATCACGAGCACGATCACCGCGTCGGACGCGTAGGTGTGGGTGTCCTCGACCCACCACACGCCGAAGAAGGTGACCGTGACAGCCATGGCACCTGTGACGGCGGAGACGGTGAGCGCGAGCAGCAGTGCGACCAGCATCGCGGCGCCCGCGGGGTTGAGCCCGAGATAGCGCCCAGTCTTGCCGTGACGCAGTCCCCAGAGATAGGACGGCGCGGAGCGCAGCCGCGGCATCAGTCGCTTGAAGCGGGAATAGCGCGAACCGAAGAAGCCCCATGCCAGCCGGAAGACCAGCAGCGCGATGACGGTGTAGCCCGCGATACGATGCAAGGTGTCGTAGACGGTCGGCGTGAACCAGGCGAGCAGCACGAAGAAGGCGAGCGCCCAGTGCCAGGCGCGCAACGGCCGGTCCCAGACCGGCACCGAATTGCGTGCCTCCGCACGATCAGGCTCAACCAGATCGGTGCGGAGGATTTTCATCGTGTCAGGCACGTCCGCTGCGATTACTTCGCGATGGTGTGCTTCAGGCTGAGATCTTCGGGGCTGTAGAACAGCTCGAACAGCTTGCCGCCCTTGACGCCGTACACTTCGTAGCAGGAGCCTTCGATCTTGGTGCGGCGGACTTCGTAGCCGGCGGCCTTCGCCTTGGCTTCAGCATCGTCCACCGACTTCCAGGACGCCTTGTCGAGCTTGGTGCAATTTTTGAAGCCGTCGGCCGACGCGGCGGTTGCGCTTAACACCACCATCGACACCACGAGCAGCGACTTCCCGACGAGGCCTTTCATCAACTTCTCCTTTTGAACAGTGCCGCACGACAGCGGCGGCTGGTCTGCTAGGAGACGACGGGGTGGGGAAAGTCAACAGCACGGGCGGGGACCGCTTCTTAGAGAACATCTAAGAAGCCGACGCCGCAGAAATTAGAGGATTTCTAACAAGGCGAAAATGTCAGGACGCAGCCGAACATAGCGCGTTTCCCCGCGCTGTGCGGCCTTACGTCTCATCGCGGCCTGCCGGATGCCCGCGAAGAAGCTCCGCAAGGCCGCCGGATTGCCTATTTGAGGCTGGCGCTGACCGAGTTGAACTTGTTGTTCAGCAGCACGGTGCCGAGATTGTTGACCGTCGCGATGATCGCGAGCGCGATGCCGGCTGCAATCAGACCGTACTCGATCGCGGTGGTCCCATTCTCATCGATCAGAAAACGCTTCAATACAGTCATCTGGGGTGCCCCTATCAAACACTGCCTTGTAGCGCGAACCGGCCTACGAATACGTAAAGCCGATTGATTCAACTTTTATAAACTATGAGGTCTTCCGTCCAGGCTAGGCGCAGGGGCGTGTTTCCCACGGGCAAGGGGAACGAGGTTGGCGCCTTTCTCCGTCAGTGCGAGCAAACGGGTCCGAGCGAAGCGTGCCCGATGACAGGCTCTCCGAAGCAATCCAGAATCCCGTCGCGGGGGCAGTCTGGATTGCTTCGCTGCGCTCGCAATGACGAGAATGACGAGTCCGCGTCAGCGCGGCGACAGAAAGGGGATGATCATCGGCACGCGGCGGCAATAGGCGCCATAGGCGTCCTCGCCGAGCTCCTTCGACAGGAAGACCTCCTCCATGCGCCCCTTCTGCCACATGCCGAAGGAGATCAGGATGGCGCCGAGGATCGCGGTCACGGTGCCGACCGCAATGCCGGTCGCGAGCATACCCGCGATCAGCCCGGTGTAGATGGGATGACGGACGATGCCGTAGGGCCCGGTGTCGATGACGCGGTGGTCTTCCTTGTGGGTGATGGTGTTGGACCAGAACTTTCCGAGATGCAGGCGTCCCCACCAGGTGAAGGAGATGCCGGCCAGCACGATCAGCGCGGCGACGTAGACGCCGGTCTCGCTGAAGACCCAGAGCGGCTTTTCACCCAGCACTTCTGCCGTCCAGGGCGTGAACAGGATGCCGCCGATCAGGATCGGCAGGCGATAGCGTTGCGATTCCAGCGTCATCACCTGCTTCTGGGTGCGGCCCTGCCAGAACGAGGCCCCGACCCAGCTTGCGAGCCAGGCGAGCCAGATCAGCGCCAGCAGTTTGGTCGGCCAGGTCGTGGTCCAACCGCCCCAGGCGATCGAGAGAAGCTTGCTGAAATCAAAGGACATGGGATGTTCTTAAACGGATCGCGGCGACAAGTCAGCCGGCGCGTGACGAGAGGGCGGGACGTTCGAGCCCGGCCGAGGCCGGCTGCGCACCCCGGGCGAGCAGATAGTTAATGGTGTCGCGCAGCACCGGTTCGATCGGGCGCGGGGTGTAGCCGAGCTCGGACCGCGCCTTCTCGATCGAGAGGTCGCTGGCATGGAGCGCGATGCGCACGCCTTCGCCGGTGCCGTCGGGCGCGCGGTGGGTGATGCGGTCGGCTAGATATTCGAGCATGGTCGCCGAAAGCTCGGCGAGCCGGCCGGGCACCTCGATCGGGCGCTGCCGGCGGCCGGAGATGGCTGACATCATGCGCAGGATCTCGCGCAGGCGCACGCATTCGCCGCCGAGGATGTAGCGCTGTCCGAGCCGTCCGCGCTCCATCGTCAGCACGAGGCCGGTGGCGACGTCGCGGACGTCGACGAGGTTGACCAGGAAGTTGATGTGCGGTTGCAGGCGTTGCTGCAGGAAGCGCCACAGCATCGCGGTCGGCGGCGTCAGATTGTGGTCCGTCGGGCCGATCGGCATGGTCGGCGTGCCGATCACGATCGGGAAGCCGGCAGCGGCGGCGCGGGCCACATGATGCTCGGCGAGCGCCTTCGAGCGCGTATAGGCGCCCGGCATCACGTCGGCCGGCTGCAGCGCCTCCTCGGCGCGCGCATTGCCGAGGTCGCAATAGGGGAACAGGATCGATTCTGTCGAACAGTGCAGGAAGCGCGACACGCCGCGCGCCTGCGCCGCCGCGAGCACGACCTCGGTGCCGCCGCAATTGACGTCGTGAAAATCCTGCTTGTTGGCGACCCACATGCCCGGCAGGCCGGCAAGGTGATAGACCTGCTCGACATCCACCAGCGCGCGGTCGACCGCGGCGCGGTCCAGCACCGATCCCTGTACGAAGCTGATGTCCGGATTGAGCGCGGTTGGGGACCTGACATCGAGAATGCGGACCTCATGCCCCCTGTCGTGGAGCGCCGCTACAAGATGCTGCCCGATGAAACCGCTGCCACCGGTAACGAGTACACGCGTCATGAATAAAGGTGCTGCTCCCAGAGAAGCCTAATGGGTTGAAAGCGAATTGGCCGGAACAGGCGCGAGGATCGCGGCAAGATCGCGACGAAATCCCAAAGCAATGAACAATTTTGCCATGACAAACATGGGTCCGAGAAAAAGATGGGATGGAAACGTGAACAGCGATGCCTCGCGGCCCTCGAACACCTTGTGACCGATGGTTTGCGCGGCGAGCCCGAGCGCGATCATCACGCCGCAGATCGCCCACATCGCAAGGAGGCTCGTCTGGTGGGCGATCGTGGTGGCGATCGAGAACAGGACCACCGAGGTCGCGAGGATGCCGACGCCGAGGGTAACGTCGAGCAGCAGCCAATAGATCAGCACCGGGAGCGCCAGGATCACGGCGAGGCTGACCTCGAAGCCGAACAGGGGGACGCTCACCAGCGTCAGCGGCATCACGGCGCCGGTGAACAGCAGGAGGATGCCGACCACGTGCATCGCCGTGTTCCGGGGATCGCGATGGTATTCGACGTAAACGGCAAGTTGGCGTTGAAAAAGGCCACCCATCTCGGTCTCGCGCGGCACTCAGGTTGGGAAGGGAAGATTGGAAAGCCTATAGCATCAGGAGGCCCCCCGCACAAACCGGCTCAATTGTCGCGCGACGCAGCGCAGCGTGGCGTGCATAGCAAACAAAAGGAACAATAATTCAAGAGGTTCCGCGTCGCACGCAGGATGCGAGGATTATCGCTTTTTGGCGGGCTTTTTCGCCGGCGCGGCCGGCTTGGCGGGCGTTGCCGGCTGCTCGTCCGGGATCCTCGCCAGCGTCATGATCTGCATCTGGCCGTTGACCGGCGAGGTGGGCTTTGCCCGCTCCAGGAACTGCTCCTCGCCGAGCCCGATCGACTGCAGGCGCTTGGCGGAAATCTTGAACGTGTTGACCAGCACGTCGCGGATCGCGTCCGCCCGCCGCTGACTCAGGATCGCATTGGCCTCGCGCGTCTTCGAATTGGACTCGACATGGCCCACGATCAGGAACGTGTAGGGCAGCAGCGAGGCGTGGACCAGCGCGTCCGCCAGTCGGCCGACGGTCTGGTATGACGCCGGCTGGATGATCGGCGTGTCGTCGTCGAACTGGATCGCCGCGTTGAACGCCGGCAGCTTGGCCAGATCGGGCGCGATCAGCGGACGGTTCACTGGCCCCGGATCGTTCTTGATCCGCGTCTTCGCCCGCTCCATCACCTGCTGCTTCAGCGCCGGCTGGTCGAACTCGGCGTCCTGTTCGTAGTGATTGAGTTTGGCGACGATGTCATCGCGGGTCGGCGGCGCCGTCTGCGCGTGCGCGGTCGCCGCGGCGAGCGTGAGCGCGACGGCGAGAGCTACGCGTGGGAAGCTGAGCCAAGTCCTGAGCCAAGTCCTGAGCCAAGCCGCGCGCATCAGCGATATCCCGCGTCGTCAACCGCCTTCAGGCAGTTGTTGCTGATGCCCTTGGGCGTCGAGATCAGGCAGGGGACCGACTTGGAGGTCTCCTTGGTCGAGCCGCCGCAGACCTTGACGATCTCGCGGCCGCAGGCGTTCGCGACCGTCACGCGCGCGGCGACCCGCTTCTGGATCGCGTCGAAGGCCGCGAGGTAGTCGTTCGAACATTGCGGCGTAAGCACATCCCGGTTGCGGGACAGGCATTCCTTCAGCCGGGTCGAATCCGGGTTCACGCCGCGGCAATTGGCGACGATTTCCGCGCCACAGCTCTTGGCGAGCATCCCGATCGAATCGCCAAAGCTCATCGTCTCGGCCACCGCCAGCGACGGCATGACCAATGCAAGCACGATGGATGTAACGAAGCCCCGGACCATGGCTGCATCTGATACGGGGAAGTTCGCGGTGGTCAAGGGCTGTGGATGGAAGATTTGTCGCCCATCGGCGCAGTGCGACGACTAGTCCTAGTCAAGGGCGATTAGTCTCGATCAGCAAGTGTAGTCTGGGAATGGACTTGCCATTGATCGATAAGGATTTTGGATTCCAATAAAGAACGGCGCCTCATAGCGCTATTTGGATTTAGAATTTCTGGTGAAAAGAAACCCAATGAGCGCAGTGACGACGATAGTCAAAATTTGGGAAGATGTCTTCAGCTTCTCCGCGTTTTCGCTGGCGAAGAAAATTCCGAGGCAGCCAAACGCGATAGTCCCGAGGATCGCGAGGCCAGCGCCAATGAGCATGGCCTCGCGATTGCTACGATCAACCGCTTCCTTAAACTTGATGAGCGCAGGTGTAGACAGCTTCTCTACGATCCGCTCCTGTCGCGTAACTGCCAAATCGGAGCTGGTTGTTCTCAGATCCGGCTGCTGTTCGACACGAGTGTCCATATGCGCTCCTAATTCAGAAGCAGTAGATTGCGACTAGAGGCCTACAAATTCCCGCTCGCGACGGATATTTGTATCCCTATCTTCCTCCCATGCACCAACGTGCATCCCTGCCGCCTTCGCAGCATCAGCCATGGTAAGAAATTCAAGAGCCGTACGAAGCACGTCTGCCTTTGTCATTCCTCGTTCCTTAGCGAGCCGTTCTACGACATCATTCAACCTTTCACTCAGGTCTAGAGTGAGACGCGTGCGAGCTACTTCGTTCGGATCGCCGCTTTGTCCAACGTTCTTTACAGTCGCCACTGTAGTTCCTCCTAAAAGCAAGGGAAAATGGACTCAGTTGCCCTCCTGAACGTCCAATTTCGAGCAGTAGTTTTACGAGTCGAGCATCCTTGCTTTGGAATGGCTCATAAAATTCCGGTTATGCGAAACCGTGATACTCTTCGCCTTCTTTGCTTTCTTGGCCATGTTGCCCTCCGATGTGTGAGATGGCTTTAAATCGCTGCGATGATCTGGGGATCAAATCATCTGCCGGGATAATAGTATTTATATGCCGCTTGTCAACCGATATAAAGTAATATATATGCCATCAAGGCATAAAATTTATGCCATAAGGTGTGTGCGTGTGGTAGCGTTTTGTTCCGAGGGGTGTGCTTATCGGCCTTAGGGAAGAAGGGAGGGCTCTCAATGTTTCTTCCTACGTACGACACCAGGCTACAACTTGAACTGAGCAAGTCCGCACACGGTCCGCGCGTAAACGAGATCGTTGCACAATTCTTCGAGATCGTGCTGACGCTCTGTCTCGATCTGCCCGACGAACTCGATGACAACGAGCGGATTCTTCTGAGTTGGCTCTCGAGCTTACGTAGCGGGACTCTCGTGGTGGTCGCGCCACCCTACAAACTTCACTTTCGCCGTGACGCGGCGTTCCCGATTTTTATTCTTCACCGCGTGGAATATCCCCACTGACACATTAGCTCGCCGAGCTAAGCGCAAATACGCACCCCTGTTCTAGGAGATCCTCTGCACAAAGCTGTCCACGACCTTCTTCTCTCCGGCCTTGTCGAAGGCGATGGTGAGCTTGTTGCCGTCGATCTTGACCACGCGGCCGTAGCCGAATTTTTGGTGGAAGACGCGGTCATCCAGCGCGAATTCCGAGGTCGTGCCGGTCGATTTGGCGACCAGCTCGCCCTCGATGGTCATGGGACCGCGGCGGCGCGAGCCAAAACTGCTGCCGAAGTCGGGCGAGGATGAAAACGGCGAGGCCTCTTCCGAAAAGCCGCCGCGTCCGCCGCCACCCCGGCCACTATTGCTGCCGCCCTGGCCGCCGCTTCCGCCACCGCGGTTGCGATTGGCCTGCGCCCGCTGCCAGCCCGGCGTCGTGTAGCTGGAGCCAAACGCCTCCATGTCGTCGAAGCGCGAGGCGCCATAGCCGCCGGTGCCGCCCCAGGCTGAGCCGCCCTTGGATTCCGTGATCTCGACATTGGCGGTTGGCAGTTCGTCGAGGAAGCGGGACGGGATCGTGGTCGACCAGGTGCCGTGGATCCGGCGGTTGGTCGCGAAATACAGTTTTGCGCGCCGCCGGGCCCGGGTCAGGCCGACATGGGCGAGCCGACGTTCTTCCTCCAGCCCCGCGCGGCCCTGTTCGTCCAGGGTGCGCTGGCTCGGGAACAGGCCCTCTTCCCAGCCGGGCAGGAACACGTTGTCGAATTCGAGCCCTTTGGCCGAATGCAAGGTCATCAGCGAGACCGCGTCCTCCTCGGAGCCGCCGTCGCGGTCCATCACCAGCGCGATGTGCTCGAGGAAACCCTGCAGGTTCTCGAACTCCTCCATGGAGCGGACGAGCTCTTTCAGGTTCTCCAGCCGGCCGGCGGCATCCGCCGAACGGTCCTTCTGCCACATCTCGGTATAGCCGCTCTCGTCCAGCACGATCTGGGCGAGATCCGTGTGGGCGGTGACCTCGCGCTGGGCGCGCCAGCGGTCGAATTGCGTCACGACTTCGCGCAAGGAGCCGCGCGCCTTCGGCTTCAACTCGTCGGTCTCGATCACGGCGCGCGCCGCCTCGAACAGGGGAATGCGGCGCTTGCGCGCATGGTCGTGCAGCATCTGCACGGTGGCATCGCCCAGCCCGCGCTTGGGCACGTTGACGATGCGCTCGAAGGCAAGGTCGTCGGCCGGCGAGTTGATGACGCGCAAATACGCCAGCGCATCGCGGATTTCGGCGCGCTCGTAGAAGCGTGGTCCGCCGATCACGCGATAGGGCAGGCCGAGCGTGACGAAGCGGTCTTCGAACTCGCGCATCTGATAGGACGCGCGCACGAGAATCGCGACCTCGTTGAGCTTGTCGCCCATGCGCTGGATTTGCTCGATCTCCTCGCCGATCGCGCGGGCCTCTTCTTCCGAATCCCAGGCACCGGTGACGGTGACCTTCTCGCCGTCCTCGTCCTCGGTGCGCAGCGTCTTGCCGAGCCGTCCCTCATTATGCGCGATCAGATGCGAGGCGGCGGCGAGGATGTGGCCGGTCGAGCGATAATTGCGCTCCAGGCGAATGACCTTTGCGCCGGGGAAGTCGTGTTCGAAGCGCAGGATGTTGTCGACCTCCGCACCGCGCCAGCCATAGATCGACTGGTCGTCGTCGCCGACGCAGCAGATGTTTTTCATCTTCTCCCTCTCCCCGTCCTTCACGGGGAGAGGGTTGGGGTGAGGGGCTCTCTCCACGAACTCAGTGCTTGGAGAGTCCCCCTCACCCGCATCGCTTTGCGATGCGACCTCTCCCCGCACGCGGGGAGAGGTGGAAGAAGGCGCCTGCGACAACAGCCGCAGCCACAGATACTGCGCAACGTTGGTGTCCTGATATTCGTCGACGAGGATGAATTTGAAGCGCTGCTGATACTGCCGCAGGATATCCGGGTGCTCGCGGAAGATGCGGATGTCTTCCAGCAGCAGGTCGCCGAAATCGGCCGCGTTCAGGATCTTCAGCCGTTCCTGATAGCTCGCATAGAGCTTGCCGCCCTTGCCGTTGGCGAACATCGCGGCTTCGCCCGAGGGCACCTGCGACGGCGCCAGGCCGCGGTTCTTCCAGCCGTCGATCAGGCCGGCGAGCATGCGCGCGGGCCAGCGCTTGTCGTCGATGTTCTCGGCCTGCAGCAACTGCTTCAACAGCCGCACCTGGTCGTCGGTGTCGAGCACGGTGAAATTGGATTTGAGCTGCGCGAGCTCGGCATGGGTGCGCAGGATGCGGCCGCCGATGGAGTGGAAGGTGCCGAGCCACGGCATGCCCTCGACCGCCTGTCCCAGCATCTGGCCGAGGCGGTGCTTCATCTCGCGCGCGGCCTTGTTGGTGAAGGTCACCGACAGGATCTCGCCGGGACGCGCGCGGCCCTGGCTCAGGATGTGCGCGATGCGCGTCGTCAGCACGCGCGTCTTGCCGGTGCCTGCGCCCGCCAGCACCAGCACCGGTCCGTCCAGCGTCTCGACCGCCTCGCGCTGCTCGGGATTGAGGCCGGTGAGATATTTCGGGCCCACCGAGGCGCGTGCGCGCGCAGCGATGCCGCCGGCCGCGGGATGGTGGTCGGGTACGCTGTGATTGGTGATCTTGTTCGGCTCGGTCATGCGAATCATCGGCCCCACGATGGCACCGCGGGGGTGTGGAAGGGAGCCTTCTTAGCAGGGATTACCGCCTATATGGGGCGGCGGAGAGGGGTTTTACAGACTTATCCGGCCGCGCTTTCCCGCATGAAGGGCGAAATTTGTTCCTGCGGCCGCCCGCAATTTCCCCCACGTCGGGGCCGGAACCATCGTTCTGCAATCGAGATTGTCTGTGCAAGCGAGGCGTGACCTTCCGGGCGCGCCGATCGCAAGGCCAATCGAGACAGAGGTTTTCACCATGCTAGGCTGGGTTGTGACGTTTCTCGTCATCGCGCTGATCGCCGGTCTTCTCGGCTTCGGCGGTATCGCCGGTGCTTCGATCGAAATCGCCAAGATCATCTTCTTCATCGCGATCGTGCTGTTCCTGGTCGCGGCCGTGGTCGGACTGGCACGCGGACGCACCAGGATATAGAGCAGCTTGCCGCTTCGAGGGCATCGCGATGTTCCGGCCGATGCCCTCGGGCCGAGCTACGGCGCTGTGGGCCGCGATGACGCCGGCAATGCGCTCGCGAATGTCTGGCGGGAAGGGCGCGACCTTGCGCGAGCTCATGTCGATGTGAAGCGACATGTTTTCGGAGGTGGCGGAGACCCATCCTTCGGTTGCATGCCGCAGCTCCTGGAACGTGTGCAGCCGCTTCTCGTCGGCCTCCAGCAGAATGACCGACACCTGCACGGGATCGCCGAGGTGGATCTCACGCAGATACCGCACGTGGCATTCGGCGGTGAAGGTCGAGCCGCCGCGCTCCTTCATATAGGTCGGCCCGATCCCGAGCTTGAGCCAGAGCTGGTCGATCGCCCGGTCGAACATCACGTTGTAATAGGCCATGTTGAGATGGCCGTTGTAGTCGATCCATTGCGGCTCGATCTGCATGATCGACGAGCGGAATGGCTCTGGCTTGGTGGTGGAATCGGCGGCGGTATCAGTCATTCTTTCCTTCCTGCCATGCGTCCGATCCCTTGACTTGACCGGCCATATATCCTTTGCCACGGTCTCCTTTCGGGAGGAATTTCCTTGGCTACGACAATCACCAATAATCCGCCGCGGCCGGCGCCGAAAGCCCTCGCAAGCGCGCTCGAGCAGCTCGCCGCACGCTTCGGCAACCGTCTCATCACCTCGCAGGCGGTGCGCGAACAGCACGGCCACACCACGACCTGGCTGCCCAACCAGCCGCCGGACGGGGTCGTCATGGCGCAGGAGACCAGGGACATCCAGGACGTGGTCCGGATCTGCGCCAGGAATGGCGTGCCGGTCATTCCCTTCGGCACGGGAACCTCGCTCGAGGGCCAGGTCAACGCACCCGCCGGCGGTATCTGCATCGACCTGCGCGACATGAACAAGGTGCTGGCGGTGCATGCCGAGGACCTCGACTGCGTGATCGAGCCCGGCGTCACCCGCAAGGCGCTCAACGAGCATCTGCGCGACCAGGGCTTGTTCTTCCCGATCGATCCCGGCGCCGACGCATCCCTCGGCGGCATGGCCTCGACGCGTGCGTCCGGCACCAATGCGGTACGCTACGGCACGATCCGCGAGAGCGTGCTCGCGTTGAAGGTCGTGCGCGGTGACGGCGAGATCATCACGACGGGTACGCGCGCGAAAAAGTCATCGGCAGGCTACGACCTGACGCATCTCTTCGTCGGCGCCGAGGGCACGCTCGGCATCATCTCGGAATTGACGATCCGCCTGCGCGGTATCCCTGAGACGATCGCGGCCGGCGCGGTGTCCTTTGAGACCGTGCATGGCGCCTGCCAGGCGGTCATCCTGGCGATCCAGACCGGCATTCCCGTGGCGCGCATCGAGCTGCTCAATGCGGAGCAGGTGCGGGCCTGCAATTCCTACTCGAAGCTGACGCTGCCGGAGACGCCGCTGCTGCTGCTCGAATTCCACGGCAGCGAGGTCGAGGTCGCCGAGCAGTCCAAGGCGTTCGCCGAGATCGCAAAGGACTGCGGTGGCGGCGACTTCTCCTGGACCACCAAGCCGGAAGATCGCACCAAGTTGTGGCAGGCGCGGCACGACGCCTATTGGTCGGTGAAGGCGCTGCGGCCCGGTGACAGCATCGGCGTGGTCGCAACCGACGTCTGTGTGCCGATCTCGCGCCTCGCCGATTGCGTCACCGAGACCGAGGACGATCTGAAGCGGCTCAATCTGATGTCGCCGATCGTCGGCCATGTCGGCGACGGCAATTTCCACTGCTCGCTGCTGTGCGACACCAACGACGCCGACGAGATGGCGCGCGGCGAAGAGTTCATGCATCGCCTGGTCGAGCGCGCGCAGGCGATGGACGGCACCTGCACCGGCGAGCACGGCATCGGCCAGGGCAAGCAGAAATATCTCAAGGCCGAGCTCGGCCCCGAAGCGCTCGAAGCGATGCGCGCGCTGAAGAAAGCGCTCGATCCCCAGAACATCCTCAACCCCGGCAAGATCGTACCGGCGGAGTAGTCGGTGCCCATCGCCGCGTTCAAGGTGCCGACGTTTCGGGACTGGGGAGTCCCGGAGCGTGCGCTGCGCCGCGATCCCGTCTCTTCGTGTCGAGAAATCCGCCGCATGGAATGCGAGGTCTTTTGCGATCAGGCCGCCTTCGGCCTGGGATAAGGCAGACGCAATGGCTGGGTGCGGGGCTTTCTCTCGAATTGATCGGCAAGCGCGCTATCGCAAATCAAATAGCCGAGATTGATCAGGTCAAGCTTGTCCACCTCATCCATCTTCGCAAAGCGCGTGGGCAATGCGGCAAGTTCGGCGGCGCGCTTGGTGTCGAAGCCTCTGCCGTACTCGGCGATGTTGCGAATGGACCAATAGGCGCCGTTCCGCGTTCGCGACAGGAATGCGTCTATGACCTGGCGTCGGCGCAGGATACGCAACTGATGATCAATCACTTCGACCGTGCGGATAGCCTGTCTGGCCCAGTCTGTATCCGGCTCCGGGTCGTCGGCCGACTCGACTGCGCCATCGCAAATGAAGATGGTTTGATGGCGCCGCCAGGCTGCCTCGAGTCCCAAATTGTCGATAATGCTGCCCGTCGCGAGGTACACGCGTTCGCGGAAGCGGGCGTCCGTCGTCTCCGGCGGCTCCCATTTCGCATTCTCCAACTTCAGGATCAGAGGCGAAAGCACGGGTGGCAGTGCGTTGGATGCCGCCACCGCAGTGGCAAGCTTCACTGTAGGGATACGGATCAGGCCGGTATTGATATCGCCAATATAGGCCTTGGAAAAGCGGAAGAGCGATACGCGTTGCAGATTTGTGGCGCTCAAGACAACGACGGGTTCGTCCGGCAGGTCCTGAAGCGTCCGATTTCCGAACAGGAACTGCAACTTGTCCGCCATGAGATCGGCCGCGTTTGACCAGGGCGTTGCGAGACCGAGCAGGATCGAGCTCACGTCGATGTTGGAATCGGCAAACTGGAGCAGCGGACGGACGATTATGTCGGCGAAGTTGGTCGCCACGCCCCCGTCGAAGCTGAGATCCTTCCAGTGCAGGCCGAGAAAACCCGCTACGACCGCGCCGCCGGCGACGCCCGAGATGCGTCCGACCTGCGCGAGATATCCGAGCTCGTTGAGCCGCCAGACGGCGCCGAGATCAAACAACATGGCCCGGTAGCCTCCTCCCGAGAGGCACACCGCTATGTCTTTGCCCGGCAGTGATGGTGTTTCCTCGAACTCTACGTGCTGAGAAAGCACAGGGGAAGACGATCTCGTCTGCTCGCGCCGAGACTTCCAGTTCCACAGTACAAGGCCGACGGTGTCGTGGCCGATTCCAAAGCAGGGCACGAGATTGCCGAAGCCGTCGACGACATTGATAGGCTTCAACAGGCCTGCGGCGAGCAGGCTCGCCGTCGTGCGGTCGAAGTCCAGTAGCGAGCTTGCAAGCCGATCCTTGAGTTCGGAGACGGCCTTGATGTCCGTTGTCACGGTGCCGTCCGGCTGACGGCGGATTAACTCACAAAGCGCCTCCTTCCATCGGCCCGCTTCTTGCTCTGCGGTTACCGGCGCGAGGCCAGAGGCGGTTCCCTGGTCGTAGAGGGCCTTCTGAACAAAGCGCTCGATCGACCCTTCGACGTCTCCAAGTTCGGCCAGATCGGCCCGAGTGATGACGTTGGCGTTGCGCGAACGCATGAGCCCGTAGAGTTCGTTGAAGGCAATCTGAAGCGCGCCGAGTCGTCCGAGCGGGGCGTGGCTCAGTTGGCCGATGGCGGCCTCGACGACGCCATCCTCGATTGAAAAACCATGCTGCTCCGAGGGCCGAAGCAGCGCTTCCTTGATCTGCCCCTTGTCCAGTTCGCTAAGGTAGTAGTCGCCGATAGCCGATCCTGTCAGACCAAGGGGCAGATGTGAGACGAAACGGCCTAGATATTCGGTGCGCAGCGACACGAGCACTTTCATCGCAAATTGTGCCAGCGAGAATTCGGATAGAAAATCGAAGAACAAGTCTCTCTGCGGTGAGTCGAGCGCCGGATTGGTCAGCGTGAGGACCTCCTCACCCTGGTCGATGATCAAGACAAGCGTTTCGGGAATGATAAGGCTGAGCCGTTCCAGCACTTCCATGAGCGTGCGCGGTTGGCGGCTTGCGGCGCGGACGAAGGCGGCGGCTTCCTTCTCTTCGGGATTGGGCAGGGCCGAGCGCAGGTTCAATGTCCGCGAACCAGCCGGCGTTTCGACCGTGATTTCGTTCGACGTGAATTCGAATATCGCGTTTGCAAGCTTGGCGAGGGGATCGGCGGTACAACTGATAAAGACATCCCGGCTCTTGCCTCTCCGAGCGAACGCGATGCGGGTGTCTTCCTGTTCGAGGAACGGGATGATGCCGGCACGCAGGAAGGATGATTTTCCGCAACCCGTGAGTCCATGTAGAACCAGAATTCGCGTGCTGCGGTCGGCCAATTTGGCGCCGCAGCGGCGTATGTCGCGATCGCGTCCTGCGAAACGCACAGCGTCGTCTTCCGTATAGGATGACAGGCCTTTGTAGGGGGATAGTGCCTCAGACGCCATCGACGACCTCCAGGCGGCCGGAGCCGATGATGCCGGTTGAATAGTTGTCTTCGACGTCGCTCACGTCCGGGACATCGGCTTGCAGCATCCGGAAACTCGGATGAGCGTAGATCGCATAGATCAGGCTGAGCGGAAAATGGTCGCGGTAAAGACGGTGCATGGCCTCGCCGAGCGTCACGCCATCACGAAACAGGAGATGAAGGAGCGATGTACTGAAGCGCAGTGCGAACACGTCGGGGACGTCAGTCTCCGTCCCGATAAAGCCGACAAGTCCCGTTGTGCTGGACGGCAACAGGAACGTGCCGCGGGCATCTCCGGCCCCTGTCCGGCAACCATTGATGAAGATGAGACAGCCAGCGTCGGCCTCGCGTTTCGTGCCGGCGAGCAGCACCAGCAACCGGGTTGCGGTGATTGTTTCATCGGTCCCGATGGCAAGCTTGTTGGGGCTCGCGTGGCAGTAGAAGTAGAGCAAGCCGATCGTCGAGGCGTTCGCGCGCCATGCCTGCTCGAGTGAGGCGGCGGTGTTGACTGGCCTGCCATAACGCTGGTCTATCCAATCGAAGAAGCCGCGTTCGTGCTCTGACGTGACCTGTTCTCTTGCCTTGTCGAACACTGTTTGATGAGCCACGCGTAGGACCGCCAGTGACGAGGCGTTTCCGATCTGGTCAGGTCGTATGCCGATGTGGCGGACCGTTGCGTCATGCGCGAAGCACCAGAAGTCACCGTAGAGTTCCCAGCGCTTCGGTGCGGCGACCCCCTGCCAGTCTTCCGGAAGCAACTCGGGATCGGCTGGGTAGATCAAGCCCCAGGGAACCAGAACATTCTCCGACACGCGGAATTCGAGGCGGAACGGTTCGGCCAGGTTCGCATAGTGAGCCTTGACGCGACGCGCGTCTTCCTCTCCTCCGATCTGGATGAACAAAACCTCGTAAAGCTGTCGTCCCTTTCGAGCGAGTTTCTTGAGGATTGGCGCAGCCGTATCGATTCCCGACTTCAGACAGTGATTGACGAGCTCCAGCAGGGCGCTGCGGATCTCTTCCGCGGATTCGTCCACCGCCTGCCGGCTGATAGTGTACGGGGTCCATTCGCTCCAAACGACGCGGAGCTGACCGGCGACGTGTTCGCTGATCTCGACGTAGACGGTCTTCACTCTCTTGCCCTCTCGCGCCACAGCTCCATTGTTGCCGTCGCCTCTCCCGGCTTCACCAGCACATAGCGGAGCGAGTAAGGAAAGGTCTCGTACGATCTCTGTTGCAGGATGCGCCATGGGCGCGACGGCTCCTCCTCGGCAAACCGGTAGTAGCGCGTCCAAGAGCCCGTGTTGAAATAAGTCAAGCCATGCTGCACACGTTGGAAGGATTCATGCGTGTGTCCCATCACAACGGTGTTGATGCCGCCGATCGCGGCATTGGTGGCGCCGTCGTAAAGATCTTCGGTCTCGTTGACGCTGTAGGCTTCCTTCAGACTCAACGTGCCGGGTTCGGCGCCGAGCAGCGCTGGGTCGCGTTCGCCCAGGCTCGCAACGAGAGCCGGCTTGCGGGCGAGGTGTTCCAAGAGCAGCGCGACCGCGGCCGGATCGTCAGCGAGGAAGTCGAGCGAGGTATCGAGCGCGAAGCCACTGGCTTGTAGCGCCTTGGCGAGCTCGTCGCGTTCCGGATCGGTCGCGGACTTGATCCACCTCACGACCGGATTGGATTGGTCGATGTTTGCTGGAGGATCAATCCCAAGCAGATCGTCCGAACGTGTGAAGGCAGTGTTCGTGACGAAGCCCAGCATTTTGGCAACGGCAACTGCGGCATCGAGCGGTCCCCAGCCGAGCGTCAGGGCTGAGGCTCCGAAGATGCGCAGGAAGCGCGAGAATGGTTTCACGTTGTCGACGTAAGGATAGCGCGCATCCAAGCCGTTCAAAAATCGGATGAGAAAGCGCGTTCCGACGCACTCGACGAGCCGGTGCTCGCCATCCGCGGAAGCCAGGATCGGAGGCTCGTCCGCGCTCCAGTGCTCGTGACCGTTGACGTGGAATGAGTTGACCTTGTCGTAGTGATGACCATGCTCGATTAGCAGCCATTCCAGCCCCGCTGGTCGATATCCACGATCAAGGCAAAACCGGATCTGATTGGAATCGGCGCGCAGGCCCAACCTTTCAACGATGCGGGATCGGACGGCTGGCCAGAAGAAATCAGGGTCGTGATTCCCTGGAAGGATGGTCAGGTGGCGGCTCTGTCTTGCCAGAAACTGCTTCAGAGCGTCGAACGTTCTTGGATGAGCGCGTTCGATACTGGCGAGTTTCTCGAGCGATTGAGCTTGAGTGAAGCAAAGCGGAATTCCGTCAATTGTTTCCGCTTCCAGCGCGGAACCTTCCCAGGGAGATGCCTGCACGAAATCCAAGAAGTCGCCGTTGATAACAAGTTCAGCCGGCCCCTGGAGATTTCCGAACCAATCAAGGAATTCGACGAGCTGTGCCTCGAGCTCATCATCGAAGTCATCAAGCAGTCCATCACTGATGTGAAGATCGCTGATAATGGCGAGCGAACGGTGCATCTCAATATCTGCCCGCACGGCGCTGTAAGGTCGCCGGCCAATCATTAAAATGCAGATACAATCATAAATTGTTGGAGAGGTCTATACCGCGCGGCGATACCACCCATGGTCCGGCACGTTTGGCGCCAGGATATGGAGCGAACCTGATCCGTCTCTTGGGCCTCGCTCGCGCCTGGTCGAGCGTGCGCAGGCGATCGACGGCACCTGCACCGGCGAGCACGGCATTGGCCAGGGCAACCAAGAATATCTCAAGGCCGAGCTCGGCCCCGAGGATGCGCGCCCTGAAGAAGGCGCTCGATGCGGAGAACATCCTCAACCCGGCAAGATCGTGCCGGAGGCGTGAGGCTTCGCCGGCCGCGAAATGGCCGGTGCTATGCGATCCACCGTGCGGAACTTTCGTTCCGCGCGCGGGTTCCAATTCCCGACAACTTCCGATGCTCAATGCAGCGCATTGCGGGAGGATCAGATGGTGCGACCGGTCATTGGAA
Source organism: Bradyrhizobium guangdongense (assembly GCF_006483445.1). Taxonomy (GTDB): domain Bacteria; phylum Pseudomonadota; class Alphaproteobacteria; order Rhizobiales; family Xanthobacteraceae; genus Bradyrhizobium; species Bradyrhizobium guangdongense_A. The sequence continues at coordinate 38,190 of NZ_PPPT01000157.1, forward strand.
TTGCTGCGATTGCGCTGGCCTGCGTGCTCGCAGGTGCGGCGCTGGCCAAGGGCGGCCATGGCGGGGGTCACGGTGGCGGCCACGGCGGCGGTCATCATGGTGGCGGACATCGCGCAGGTGGTCATCATGGCGGTGGTCACGGTTTCGGACGAGCCCATGTCGGCGGCGGTCATCACGGCGGAGCGCGATTTGCCGCCGGCGCGCGGCGCGGCGGCCCGAACTTCGGACAGATCCGCAACGCCGCGGTGCGCCCCGCCGGTTTCCGCAACGCCTTCAATGCCCACGCTTTCCGCAATGGTCGCCTGATCAGCAATCCCGCGGCGCGCGCCCAGATGGTGGCGGCCGCCGCGCTGGTCGGCTGGCATGGCGCGAGCAACGGATGGTGGCAGCATCCCGGCGGCTCCTATGGCTGGGTGGGACCGCTGTTCTGGCCGTTCGCCTACAACGATCTCTACGACTACACGATCTGGGGCGATGGCCTGGGCTTCTGGGGCTATGGCTATCCGGACATCTATGCCGGCATTTTCGGTCCCTATGGCTATGACGGGCTCTCCGGCTATTTGCCGCAGCGTCCGCAGGGGCGGCGGCAGGCGCGGAGCGTTCCGCTCGATCAGCTTTGCGGCAGCGATCGCCGCGAGATCGCAGGCCTGCCGATCGACCAGATCGCATCCGCGGTGCAGCCGACGGATGCGCAAGGCGCCGGCCTCGACGAACTCGGCAACGCATCGATGCAGGCGGCCGAACTCATTCGCGCCTCCTGTCCGACGCAGGTTGCTGCAACAGCGCCGGGCCGGCTCGCCGCCATGCAGCAGCGCGTCGAGGCGATGATCAATGCCGTGAACCTCGTCCAGCCGGCGCTGGAGAAATTCTACGGTTCGCTCAGCGACGAGCAGAAGCTGCGCTTCAACGCGCTCGCCGAGGATCAGCGCAGGACATCCGCGAACAATCCCAACGCCTCGCTGGCCCAGAGCTGCGGCGCGCAATCCGCAAGCCTGGCCTGGCCCGGCAGCGAGATCGAGGCGCGCGTCCGTCCCAACGACACGCAGCGTGCCGCGCTCGCCGTGCTCCAGGATACCAGCGCCAAGGTCAACGATGCCCTCAAGGCGGCGTGCCAGCCCAATGACGTAATGACGCCGCCGGCGCGGATGGCCGCTGTCCGCACGCGACTTGGCGTGATGCTGGACGGCGTCAAGTCCGTACGCGCTGCGCTCGAGGATTTTTATGCCACCCTCAACGACGAACAGAAGGCGCAGTTCGAGGCGATCGGGCCTCGGCGGACGTCGTGAATGCGGCGCCCCACAAAGTGTGGGGCTCGCCGATCTCGGGGCTCTCCTCTATGCTGGGCGCACGTTCGACGAACGAGCAGATGGGTCCTGGGGCGATGAAGTGGTTCGCGCGCGAGAAGCCCGGCGATATCTGGGATGAGGCCATCCCAGCGCCGCTCGGCGACATCGAGGCGGCCGATCGCATTCGCGGCATCTGCGATGCGGCCACGCCAAGTGCCGAACTCGTCGGACATCCCGGGGCGCGCGGCAAGACCGCGGACGAACGGAGATACAAGCGCGAAGGCGAGCGCTTCCGGAGCGCGGCGCGCGTTGCGATGGAGATCGCGATGAAGATTTCAGACGATCTGATGCGCGACGACGCCGTTCGCCGGATCGTCGAGCTCTGCATGAAAGCGAAGGACATCGAGACCGCGCAGATCCTCTATCGCGCGATCCAGACACAATGGATCCGGGAGAGCGTCGGGCGCGATTATCCGGGGCTCGGCTAGTTCGGGCCTATGTCGCCAGCGCGCGCACGGCCTCGTCCACGCTGTGAAAGACGCGGTCCTTTGGCAGCACGTCGTGCAGTCCAAAACGGTCGAAGGCATTTTGCGCGCGCACCGATTCCAGCCGTGCGACCGCGACGACCACGCCTTGTTCGGTACATTCCTTGAAGACGTCGAGCAGCACCTGCGCGGCCGTGAAATCGATCTCGACCATGCCGCTCGCTTCCAGCACCAGGAGCTTTGGCGACGCTTCGCTCAGCACGCGCGCGACGTCGTTGCGGAAGCCGGGTGCGTTGAGGAACGACAGCGGCGCCTGCAGGCCGACCACGGCGACACCGGCGATGCGTTCGCCGGTGAGATGCGGGTGCGCCGGCCACCAGATCGTGGTGCCCGGCACGCGGTCGAATTCGATGAGCTTTGCGCGCGTCGTGCTCCAGATGCCGTGCAAGAGCGACAACACGATGCCGAGGAACGCGCCCTGCTGGATCGGCAGCACGATGATGAGCGCGGCCGTTGCCAGGATCAGCAGAAATTCGCTCGGGGATTGGCGATAGATCGTGGCGATCTGCTTCACGCGAACGATCCTGAGCGCGACGAACAGCAAAATGCCGCCGAGCGCGGCGTCGGGGACATGCTGCAACAATCCGGTGCCGAAGGCGAGCAGCGCCAGCACGATCACGGCGGCGGCGAGCCCCGACAATTGCGATTGCCCACCGGTCTCGGCGACGATGCCGGTGCGCGGCGGACTGGCATTGACCGGGAATGCGCCGATCAGGCCTGCGAGCACGCTGCCGGCGCCGGCGCCGAGGAAGTCGCGGTCGACATCGGCGGGCTTGTCGGGATCGGAGGGGAAGGACCGCGTCGTCGCGGCCGTCTGTACCATGATCACGACGGTGATCACGAAGGCGAGCGGCACCAGGCGCACCCATTGCTCCGGCGCGAGATCCGGCACGGTGAGCCGCGGCAGCGTGCCAGGCACGGCGCCGACGACTTTGACGCCCTTGGCCTCGAGGCCTGCGGCGATGACCGCGAGCGTCGCGGCGACCAGGCCGATCAGCGCGCCCGGTATTTTTGCGCTGATCGTCTCGGAGACGATGACCACGGCCAGCACGCCAAAACCGATGCAGAGCGTGTAGGGATTGGTGCGGCCGAGCTCGGTCGCGAGCACGCCGATGCGGTCGAGCATCGGCCCGCTTGGCGATGCCAGGCCGAGCACGCCGGGCAGTTGCGACACGATGATGTGGACCGAAATACCGGCGAGGAAGCCGACCATCACGGGCACCGACAGGAGATTGGCGATGCCGCCGAGGCGGAACGCGCCGCTCAACAGCAACATCGCGCCGACCATCAGCGCGAGCGCAATCGCCAGCGATTGATATTCGGGCGAGCCCGCGGCCGCTGCCGCCGCAAGTCCGCCGGCAAAGATCGGCGTGATCGTGGAGTCGGCGCCGCAGGACAGGAAGCGGTTGCTGCCGAGCATGGCAAAGCCGAGCGAGCCCGCCAGGAAAGCGAAGAAGCCGATCTGCGGCGCGAAGCCGCCGAGCCGCGCGGTCGCCATCTGCTCGGGGATCGCGATCGCGGCGAGCGTCAGGCCGGCGATGAGATCGCCGGGCAACAGGTTCATCCGATAGGATGCCAGCGACCGGAACACTGGCCAGGATGTCGTGGCGTCAACGTCATGCGCCATCCGTTCGAGTCCCCCTTTGAAGTGAAGCGCTTGTGTCGGTCCCACATTATGTCGCGCCATCGCGCATGAAAATGCCCGCAGGCGCATTGTGCACCTGCGGGCTTCTTTATTGGGACTTACCTGCGGTAATCGCCGTGCTGTCCCATATCTCCGCCGCGGCCACCGCCGCCCATTCCCATGCCGAGGCCAATGCCGACGCCGATGCCGATGCCCTGCATGATGGCGCCGGGCGGCGGGCCGCTGTCCTGCGGCGGTGGCGGGCGGCGCTCGACCACGACCTGCTCGGTCGGTTTGCGCTTGGGCGTGTCGACCACCTTCTTTTTCGTCGGGGTGTCGTCGACGCGCTTGTTGATCGGCTGGATGATCGGCTTGATCGGGCTCGCCGGCGTCGACGGGCTCGAGCACGGGCAGGTCGCTCCCATCGCCACATTGATCGGAGCGGGGACCGCGGCCGCGATGCTGCGGTTCTGCACGCGCAGCAGCATCCGGCGCGCCGTGATGGCGAGGTCGCTGTTGCCATAGCTCGCCAGGAACGCCTCGAACGAGGCGCGGGTGTTGACCGCGTTGGCTTCGCTCCAGGCTTCCATCATGCGCCGGCGCTCCAGCATCGAACGCACGCGCGGGGCGGTGGCGGACTGCGCGAACAGTTCGACATAGGCCTGATAGGCCGGGACCGTGTCGCTCGCGATCACGAGATCATAGGCGGCCTTGGGCTCGCGGCCGCGCAGATCCTTACGCCAGTCGTCGACACTGCGCGTGCCGCCGGCGAGCGCGAATGACGACGCGCCTGGGGCCGGTGGCTGGCCGCTGCTGTCGCCGAAGAACCGGAAGTCCGCCGTCAGCGACGAGCTCTCCCAGGGAATCTGCCGCCCGTCGGTCGATTGTGCGACCGAGACGCGGATGCGCTTGAACACCTCCTCGATCGGCAGGTTCGGCTGCTTGGCGACCGAGAGCACCGCCGCGGTGTAGGGGCTGTCGATACCGGAGCCGTCTTCGGCTTCCGCGCCGGGCGAGGTCGAGTAGGAGATGAAGGTGCCGGGCGCGCCGGCCTTGGTGTCGACGATCGCAAGCCCGTGGCCGGCTCCGCTGAGTGCCGGGAACGGATTGTTGCGGCAGGCATCGAGCATGAAGATGCGCGACTTCATCGGCAGCGCGCCGAGCGTGTTGAGCAGATCGTTCAGCCGCACGCCCTGCACGGGAATGTCGGTCTCGCGTTTCGGATCGAGATCGACAGGCACGAGATAGTTCTCGCCGTCGATCTGCAGGCCGTGGCCGGCGTAAAACACCAGCGCGACCGTATCGGCGCCGGCGGCGCTGACCTTGCCGGCAAAATCAGAGATCGCCTGACGCATCTCGCCCTGCGCCAGATTGGGGGCCGTGGTGACGTTGAAGCCGGCGCTGCCGAGCAGCTCCGTCATGCCTTTGGCGTCGTTGGCGGCGTTGGGCAGTTCGGGCACCGCGCGATAGGCGGACTGGCCGATCACGAGCGCGAGGCGCGCTTCGGCATGGGCATCTGTGGGCGTGAAGAATTGCGTGAGTGCGAACAGGCTGGACGCAAGGACCAAATTGCAAAGGACTGGACGGCGCATGATGTCACCTCCATCAGCAATGCGCGTGAGGATGACAGCTTTCTAGGCGCGCACCATGGTCCCGTCTGTGCGCTGGCTCACGTTCTGATTGGGCAGTACGACTGCCAGAGGATTAGATTAGCCCGCGCTCCCAGGGCGGCTCCGGCGCAAAGCGCATCGCGAGAAAGTCGATGAAGGCGCGGACCTTCGCGGGAGGCCGGCGGTCGGGCAAGTACACCGCATGTACTGCGGAGGACCGGATCTCCGGCTGGTCGAGCGGCAGCGCCACCAGCGTTCCCGTGCGCAGTTCATCGGCGATGATGAAGGTCGGTTGCCGAGAGAGACCCTGTCCGGCCAGCGTTGCTGCGCGCAACACGTCGCCATTATTGGCACGCAAATTCCCTTTCACCTGGACGCAGATTTCGCCGTTCTCGCCGAACAGCCACTCTTCCGCGCTCGCCTGCTGCGAAAGCGTGTAGCCGAGGCAATTATGCGCGGCGAGGTCGGCGACGGTGCGCGGCGTCCCATGCGCTGCGAGGTAGGACGGCGCGGCGCAGACCACCAGCCGGTTCGGCGCCAGCCGTCGCGCCACCATGCTGGAGTCGCGCAGCTTGCCGATGCGGATCGCGAGGTCCCAGCCCTCGTCGGCGAGATCGACGAGGCGATCGTTGAGGCCGAGCTCGGTGATGACCTTCGGATAGCGCGCGGCAAAGTCCGCGAGCAGCGGTGCGATCTGCTTGGTGCCGAACACGACCGGCACGTTGACGCGCAACAGCCCGCGCGGCTCGACGCGTTCGGCGGCAACCGCTGCGTCGGCCGCCTCCATGTCGGCGAGGATGCGCTCGGAGGACTCCAGATAGCTGCGGCCGGCCTCGGTGATCGACAGCCGCCGCGTGGTCCGGTGGAACAGCTTGATGCCGAGCCGTCCCTCCAGCGCGGCGACGTGCTTGGTCACCATGGTCTGCGACAGGCCCATCGACCGCGCGGCGCCGGACAGGCTGCCGATGGCGGCGACCTTGGCAAAGACTTCCAGGCTGGTGAGCCGGTCGAGCATCTGGTTTCACTCCGTAGGTGTGAAGTGTTTTTCCAAAATACCGGATTATCATTGATTTGAGAATAGATCATATGGCGTCCAACCCCATTGGAGACAGCCATGATTGATTCCCGTACCGCCCCGTACGCCGCGCTGGTGCTGCGCGTGGCCCTGGGCGTGTTCTTCCTCGCCCATTCCAGCCTGAAACTGTTCGTGTTCACCCCGGCCGGCACCGCAAAGTTCTTCGGCAGCCTCGGCCTGCCCGGCGAGCTCGCCTATCTCATCATCGCGGTTGAGGTACTCAGCGGCATCGCGCTGATCCTCGGCGTCTGGACCCGTTATGCGGCGCTGGCCGGCATCCCGATCCTGCTCGGCGCCATCTTCACCGTGCACGGTGCCGCCGGCTTCTTCTTCACGAACCCGAAGGGCGGCTGGGAATTTCCCGCCTTCTGGGCGCTGGCGCTGTTGACGCAGGCGCTCCTCGGCGACGGCGCCTATGCGCTGCGTCCCTCGCGCAGCGCGGACGCGCTCGGCGGACAGTTGAGCGGCGCGGCGTTGCGCTGATCCAGGCGGAAAGGAACCAACATCGGCCAGCTGCGGAACTTCGCAGCTGGTCATACTTTTAGAGCGATCGATATCGCTTCTGCATTGATCCATACCTGAATAGGATCAATCTGCTCACGGTCCGCACGCGCTGTGATGGTTACGATCAAGGCGCGCGAAAAACATCGGAAAACATAGGCATTTCTCGCAGCCCTCGCGGCCGCCTGCGTTACCGAGACGGCAGCCATGCGGTGCGGCCGCGACCCTTGCCTGCTTCTTTGCTTTCACCCTAGAGTTTGCACAACAACGTCGCGACAACGATCGCGGCTGCAAACAAAAGCACTTGGGGAGAGAAGCACATGAAAATCGTGCCTGTAAGCCGTCGTGCATTCATCCGATCGTCGACGGCCATCGCCGCCGGGCTCATCGCTTCTCCCGCCATCATCGGCCGCGCCGAAGCCGCGATCATGAAGCTGAAATGCTCCTCGTCGCTGCCGAACGATCCCAAATTCGCCAACGGCCGCGTCTACTACGACAATCTCGTCAAGCAGATCAAAGCCAACGGCCTCGGTGAGCAGGTCGAGGTGGCCTTCTTCCCGGACAACCAGCTGGGCCAGGAAATCGACGTCATCAACTCGGTGAAGCTCGGCGTCATCGATCTCATGGTGTCGGGATCCTCGATCTCGGCCAACCTGGTGCCGCTGGTCGGCACCTTCGACCTCGGCTTCCTGTTCTCGAGCTTCCCGCAGCAGACCAAGGCGTTCGACGCCGGCGCCGCCAAGCCGATCGAGGAGGCGCTCCTCAAGGGCAGCAACATCCGCATCATCGCCTGGGCCTACAATTTCGGCTCGCGCAGCGTGCTGGCGAAGAAGCCGGTGAAGACGCCGGAAGATCTCGCAGGCCTCAAGATCCGGACGCTGCCCAATCCCGTCATCACGGAATGTCTGCGCCTGATGGGCGCTGCCGCGACGCCGCTCGCGTTCGGCGAAATCTACACCGCGCTGCAGGCCGGTGTGTTGGATGGCCTGGAGCACGATCCACCGACGATCCTCGCCAGCAAGTTCTTCGAAACGTCGAAATTCTACGCGCTGACGCAACACAATTTCTCGCCGCTCGCGATCTATTTCAGCGACATGACCTTCAACCGCATGGATCCGAAGCTGCGGGAAGGTTTTCTCGACGCGGCGAAGAAAGCTGCCGCCGACACACGCGCCCACGGGCTTGCCGTCGAGAAGGAGGCGCTGGCGGCCCTGGCCGAGAAGGGCGTGACGGTAGCTGCATGCGACCGCGAGGCCTTCATCAAGCGCGTGGCGCCGCAGGCCGAGAATTTCATGAAGGCGCGGCCTGAAGCCAAGCCGGTCATCGACATGATCCGCGCGACCCAGGCCTGAGGTTCGAAATGACAGGCGCGGCGTCCCTTCCGGGCAGCCGGCACGGGAGCATCAACCTTCTGCTTCGCTTGAGCGACGCGGTTGCGGCCATTCTGCTGGTCGCCGACCTCGTCGTGGTTTGCGTCTCCGTGCTGCTGCGTTTTCTCTTCAATGCGCCGGTCGAATGGTCGGATGACGTCGCGCGCGGGCTGATGGTCGGATCGGCCTTCTTCGGCGCCGCAAGTGCGCTTGCGCGCGGCGAGAATGTCGGCGTGTCCTTCTTCCGCGACATGTTGTCGAAGCGATTGCAGGCGGTGATCGACGCGGCGAGCGCGCTGCTCGTGGTGCTGATCTCGTTCTACGTCGCCTTCAACGCGCTCAAGCTGGGCGCGCTGACGACGGGCCAGACCACCGGATCGGGGCTGCCGCTGGAGCTGACTTTCTACCCCATGGGTATCGGCGCGCTGTTCATGACGGTGTTCGCGCTCGATCATTTCCGCAACAGGCCGCTCGCGAACATGATCAACGGCGTTGTTGCGATTGCCGCGGTGACGGCGGTCTATCTCGCCTGGGACTATCTGCTGCCGTCAACGCTGCCCTCGTCGGGCACGCTGATGTTCATCGGCTTCTTCGTCACGCTGTTCGGCGGCTTGCCGATCGGTTTTGCGCTCGCGCTCGCCGCATTGATCTTCATCTGGGTCGAGGGCGCGTTTCCCGGCGTGATCTTCGCCCAGCAGATGGCGCGCGGTATCGACAATTTCGTGCTGCTCGCGATCCCCTTCTTCATCCTCGTCGGCTATCTCATGGAAGCCAACGGCATGTCGGTGCGCCTCATCGAGCTGTTGCAGCGCGCGGTCGGTCGCATGCGCGGCGGCCTCAACGTGGTGATGGTCACCTCCATGGTGCTGTTCTCAGGGATATCCGGCTCCAAGATGGCTGATGTCGCCGCCGTGGGTTCGGTGCTGATCCCGGCGGCGCGCCGCTCGAAGCAGAACCCCGGTGGTGCGGTGGCCCTGCTCGCGGCGTCCGCCGTGATGGCGGAAACCATTCCGCCCTGCATCAACCTCATCATCCTCGGCTTCGTCGCAAACCTGTCGATCGGCGGCCTGTTCGTCGCGGGCCTGTTGCCCTCGGCGCTGATGGCGGCGGTGCTGATCGCTGTGTCGATCATTTTTGGCCGCAAGCCGGCGGACATGGAGGAAACCGAGCCGCAGGTTCCGGTCTCGGGGCTATGGAGTGGGGCGATCGCCGCGTTCGGCCTTATCGCGATGATCTTCGTCGGCTTCAAGTCCGGCTTTGCCACCGCGACGGAAATCTCGGCCTTCGCGGCCGCCTATGCGATCTGCGTCGGCAGTCTCGTGTTCCGGGAGCTGAGCCTGAAATCGGCCACGCATAGCTTCGTGCAGGCCGCGACCCGAGCCGGGCTCGTGCTGTTCATCGTTGCCGCCGCGCAGTCGCTCGCCTTCACGCTGACGCTGCAGCAGGTGCCGCATGCGGTCGGCGACTTCATGCTGGCGCTGTCGAAGACCTCTGGCGTCTGGCTGTTCATGCTGCTCGCGATCCTTGTGCTGATCGTGATGGGCTCAGTGCTCGAGGGTGCGGCTGCGCTCATCATCTTCGGGCCGCTCCTGATGCCGGTTGCGGTGCAGCTCGGCATCGATCCCCTGCATTTCGGCGTGGTGCTGGTCATCGCGATGGGCGTGGGGCTCTTCGCGCCACCGCTCGGGTTGGGCCTCTACGGCGCCTGCCTGATCGGCAACGTGCCGATCGAGCAGACGGTGAAGCCGATCATGGGCTATCTTGGCCTGCTGATGCTCTGCCTGCTCGTGATCGCCTTCGTGCCGGGGATATCGACCGCACTGCCGCGGGCATTTGGCTACTGAGGAGTCTTCGGTGAAAGTGCTGCTGGCCCATACGCCGGAGATGCGGCGCAACTATTATGGCGAACGCAGCCTGAAGGGCTTGCAGGCCGCCGCCGAGGTCATTCTGCACCAAGGCGATGCCGCGCTCGATGCTGCCGGCTTGGTTGCGGCCGCGCGCGATGCCGACATCATCGTTGCCGATCGCATGACGGAAGGGCGCGGCGAGATTTTTGCGCAACTGCCAAAGCTGCGCGCCTTCGTCCGCTGCGCTGTCGATATCCGCAATGTCGATGTCGAAGCCGCTTCGCAAGCCGGCGTGCTGGTGACGCGCGCCGGTCCCGGCTTCGTTCAGGCCGTGGCCGAGCTCGCGCTCGGCTTCATGGTCGATCTGTCGCGTGGCGTGTCGCGCGCCACCGCGGATTATCACGCCGGCCGCAAGCCGGAGGCGCGGATGGGCCGACAGCTCGCCGGCAGCCGTATCGGCATCATCGGCTTCGGCAGCATCGCCCGCCGTCTCGCCGAGATCGCCAAGGTCCTGGGCATGGAGATTCTGGCCTCCGATCCCTTCGTGACCATTGACGATCCCGCGATCCGGCAGGTCGCGCTCGACGAATTGCTCGCCGCGTCCGACTACGTCGTCTGCCTCGCGATCGCCAACGCTGAGACGGAGAATTTGATCGGGCAGGCGGCGCTGGCCCGGATGCAGCCACACGCTGTCTTCATCAATCTCTCGCGCGGCAATCTCGTCGACGAGGCCGCACTCGCTGCGGCGCTCCGCGAGAACCGCATCGCCGGCGCCGCTATGGATGTCGGCCGCGCGCTCGACCAGATGCCGTCGCCGGAGCTGGCAAAGCTTCCTAACGTCATCGCCACGCCCCATGTGGGCGGGCTGACACCGCAGGCGATCGAGTACCAGTCGCTGGAAACGGTGCGGCAGGTCGAGGCGATCATCCGGGGCGAGGCGCCGGTTGGTGCGGTCAATGCCGATCGCTGGACGCGGCGGCCTTAAAGCCGATCGACCGCTCTAAACGTCCCGTCCTTCTGGATGACCGTCAAAAACACCTTTGGCGGCGTGTCGAGCATCCGCGTGCCCGTGGTGACGAGGCTCCCGCTGATGTCGAAGCGGCCGATCTCGTTGATGACGCGCAGCAGGCCGGCGCGGGTTGGGTTTGGCCCCGTCTTCTCCAGCGCGGCGGCGGCGAGCCTGGCGGCGACGTAGCCCTCCAGTGACACGAAGTCCGGCGTCAGTGTCGGGTCGAACGCCTTTTGTGCCGCCTGGTAGTCCGCAACGAGCTTGATCGATGCATCCCATGGAAATGGCACGACCTGCGAAACCACGACGCCTTCGCCGTCGGGGCCAAGCTCCTTGGCGAGCGCGTTGGCGCCGACGAAGGAGATGTTGACGAAGGTCGGATGGAAGCTGCTGCGATGCGCGAGCTTGATGAACTCGGCGCAGGGGCCATAGGTCCCGACCATGACGATGGCTTCGGGCTCGGCGCGCTTCAGCATCCGCCAGGCAGATGCGACAGCGCGCGTATTGCGCTCGAAAGTGCCTTCCGCGGCAAGCTCGAGGCCGCGCTTGGCGAGCGCGCGCTTGACGCCGGCGAGGCCATCGCGACCGAACGAGTCATCCTGGTAGAAGATGCCGATGCGGGTGAAACGGCGGTCTTCGGTGAGGTGCCTGATCCAGGACTCGGCTTCCGCGCTGTAGCTCGCGCGGATGTTCACGACATTGGAGAGCTTGGGATCGCGCAAGAATTCGGCGCCGGTGAACGGGCCGATGAAGGGAATGTTGTGCGCGCTGGTGATCGGGATCGTCGCCATCGCGGTCGGCGTTCCCACCGCCCCGATCAGCGCGAACACCTTGTCGTGCTCGATCAGCCGCATGGTCTGCGCCACCGAGCGGTCGGGATCATAGCCGTCGTCGCGGCTGATCAATTGCAATTTGCGGCCGTGGACGCCGCCTTTGGCGTTGATCTCGGTGAAGGCCGAAATGATGCCCTGCCGCATGCGCTGCCCGAGCGCGGAGGAGGGGCCTTCGAGAGCGGCGGCCTGCCCGAACAGGATCGTGTCCGCGCTGACGCCGACCTCGTCGCTCCTTGCAGCGAACGCACTCGCTGCCGTCAGCACGACGGCCAACACAACGATCAGGACGATGCGTGTCGCGAGTCTGTAGCGTGCCATGACCGCGCTGATGCGGAATGAGCGGAATGCGACGTGAACAATAGTTCGACGGCCTGAAAATGTCGCTAATCACTTCTGTAACCGAGGCCCGTAATACTGCGGGGAAAAGCAGCAGATTGTGCAGATGATATCGCGCGATGCAGCCTAATCGTTAACTAAGCCCGCCAATGCACCAGGAGTCGGTTCCCGAATTGGCTAGTTTTTAACTGCAACGCTTGTCCGATCGCCGACGCCAGGGTGCGACCGGAGGTTTTGCACCGCGGCTTGAGGGGACGACGAGCACGATGGGCGATCGCGATCAGAATGATCAGGATCGGAAGCGTATGATCGGACGGTGGCGCGCAGCGCCCTTGTCCGGGCTGTACCGTCCTGCGCTCGTCGCTGCCGGCATCGGCCTGTTGCTGTCGCTCGCTGCCGCGCTTGCGGTCGCCAGATGGGAAGACCGCGTCAACAAGGTCGAGTTCGAGAGCGCCGCGGAAACCGAAGCCATCGTCATGCAGAATGGCATGAACGAATATATTTCGCGGCTGATGGCGCTGCGCACGCTGTTCGAGTCCGTCAACGAGGAAATCACCCGCAGCGAATTCGAGACGTTCTCCGGCCGCTTGTTCGATCATCATCCGGGCATGCTGCGCATCGCGTGGCTGCCGAGGGTGAACCGGAAGGAGCGCGCCGAATACGAGGCCGCGGCCGCCGCCGACGGCATCTCGGGCTATCGGATCAAGTCGCTGCGCGATGACGGCAGCTTCGCGACCTCGCCCGAGCGCGAAGAATATTTTCCGATCTTCTACTCCACGCAGCCGAAGACCTCGCCGGTCTACGGTATGGATTATGCGAGCGTGCCGGAGCGCTGGGCGGCGGTGGGGCGTGCACGCGACAACGACCGGATCGCGGCTTTGCCGTCAAGGCTCTTCGAGCCGAGGGAGGGCCGCCGGCCGGCGAATGCGATGGTCGTCGTGCCCGTCTACGCCAAGGGAACGTCGCGCGAGACCATCGCCGACCGCCGGCGCAATCTCTCCGGCGTCATCGTCGGCATCTTCGATCTGCCGCTGCTGCTGCAGGCGATCCGGGCCACCACGGCGGCGAGCCCCGCAATCAGCGTCAACGTCTATTCGCCCTTCACCGGCAGGGTCGTCAGCCTCGAGCAGACGCTTCCCGATTTCGCGTCGTCGGAAAGCGCGCCGCAATCCTTGCGCGACGTCGCGCGCGAGCGGCACTGGTCGGGCGTCCTGAAGATCGGCGACAATGACTGGCAGGTCCGTGCCGTACCGGCCACCGGCGGCCCGTTGGTCACCGCCTACGACCGCGCGTACACGGTGCTGGCCGTCGGCCTGCTCCTGACCGGCTTGCTCGCGACCTATCTGGTCGTGGCAAGCCGCAACTCGCGGCGCCTGTCGCTGGCCAACCGGCGCGTGCTGGAGCTCGCGCAGACCGACATCCTGACCGGCTTGCCGAACCGTGCCTTCTTCCTCGCCCGCCTGGACGAGATCAATCGTGAGATGCGCGAAGGCGGAATGTCGTTTGCAATCCTGATGCTCGATCTCGACCGCTTCAAGAACGTCAATGACTCGCTCGGCCACGGCGCGGGCGATCTGCTGCTGCGCCAGGTGGCGCAGCGCCTCAAGGCCGCCTTGCGCGAGCACGACGTGCTGGCGCGGCTCGGTGGCGACGAATTCGCGATCATCCAGGAGGGTTGCGACGATCAACGCGTCGGCTCGGTCGAGCTCGCGAGCCGCATCGCAAAGCTCGTCGCCGAGCCGTTCTTCCTGCCCGGCCACCGCCTGGAGATCGGCACCAGCATCGGCATTGCGATCGCGCCGGAGCACGGCAGTGACCAGGAAGCGCTGCTGAAGAAGGCCGACCTCGCGCTGTACCGCTCGAAATCGGCGGGGCGCAACTGCTTCACGGTTTACGACGAAGCGATGTCGGTCGAGCTCGAGGCGCGCAACACGCTCGAAGGCGATCTGCGCGATGCCATCGCGCGCTGCCAGCTCGAGGTGCACTACCAGCCGTTCTTCGACGTCACCAGCGGAGGGCGGCGCGGTTTCGAGGCGCTGGTGCGCTGGCGGCATCCGGCGCGCGGCCTGATCCCGCCCGATCAGTTCATTCCGCTCGCGGAAGAGACCGGGCTGATCGTGTCGCTCGGCGAATGGGTGCTGCGCCGTGCCTGCACGGACGCCGCGGCCTGGCCGTCCGGAGAGCGCGTCGCCGTCAATCTGTCGCCGGTGCAGTTCAAGGAGGCCGAGCTGTTCGAGGTGATCTGCGCGGCGCTCAGGGATTCCGGCCTGCCGCCGGAACGTCTGGAGATCGAGATCACCGAATCTGTCCTCCTGGAGCGCGGCGTCGAGAACCTCGCCTTCATGGAGCGGCTGAAGGGCATCGGCGTCGAGCTCGCGCTCGACGATTTCGGCACCGGCTATTCCTCGCTGAGCTATCTCACCGCGTTTCCGTTCGACAAGATCAAGATCGACAAATCCTTCATCCGCAGCATGACGCTGCGTCCGCGCTCCTCGGCCATCATCTCCTCGATCGTCACGCTGGCGCGGGGCCTCGACATGTCGGTCACCGCCGAGGGTATCGAGACCCAGGAGCAGTTCGACCGCCTCAAGGCGCTCGGCGTTAATTTCGCGCAAGGCTATCTGCTCGGGCGCCCGCAGCCGATCGCACAGATCGGGCCGGAGACCGCGGCGTCTGCCTCGCATCTCGACGCAGCCTGAGCAAATCGCCGCATTTCGGCCCTGCATGGCCGGCGCGCGCCGTCTTTCGTTTTCATCGCACTGAGGTTACCTTCCGGGTCGGAAACCGGCTGTGCCCGGAGAAGGTGTGCTGATGCTTTGCCCGGCCTGTCAGACTGAGACCTTGCCAGACGACAGGGTTTGCAGATCTTGCGGCGTCAGCTTCGCCCTGGTCTGCCCGAATTGCCAGCAACCAAATCTCGATGCGGCGCGCTTTTGTGGCGCGTGCGGCGAGCGCCTGCATCAGCAGGCGCCGGTCGGTGAGCGCAAGGTCGTCACCGTCCTGTTCGCCGACATCGTCGGCTCGACCGAAATGATCGGTGCCGGCGATCCCGAGCTGGCGCTCGATCGTTTGCCGCCCGCGCTGGCGCGCATGGGCGAGGCCATCCAGCAATTTCAGGGCACGATTACGCGCAGCATGGGCGATGCGCTGCTGGCGATTTTCGGCATGCCGCAGGCGCAGGAGGATCACGCCTTGCGTGCCTGCCAGGCCGCGCTCGCCATGATTCAGTCGTCGCATGCGAACGGCATCACGCTGCGCGTCGGCATCCATGCCGGCGAGATCGTCGCAGGCCTTCCGGACAAGTTCACCAAGGAGCAGAGCGTCTACGGGCCCGCCGTCCATCTGGCGAGCCGTCTGGAGCACATGGCGCAGCCCGGTGAGATCTGCATCACGGAATCGACCTTCCGGCTGGTGCACGCAGCCTGTGAGGCGCGGTCGATGGGGCATCAGGACGTCAAGGGCTTTCCGCGTCCGATCGTCGTCTATCGCTTGCTTGGTTTGAAGCAGGCCGGCGCGGCCTTCCCGGAAGCGCTTGCCGGCGTATATCGCGGCAGGGAAAAGGAGCTTGCTATCCTGCACGAGGCGTTTGCCGGGGCCGAGCGCGGCGTGGGCAGGGCGATCGGAATCTCCGCTGCGCCGGGATTGGGGAAAAGCCGGTTGTGCTTCGAATTCTCCAGGGCGGTCAGGGACCGGTTGGTTCCCGTGCTGGACGCGAGAGCATCGCCATACGATCATTCCGGGCCTCTGCAACCGCTCGTGGAGTTCTTCCGCACCTTCTTCAGGATCGTCCCGGCCGACGATGCCGGGACGGCACGCGAAAAGATCGCGTCCCGGATCGAGGCCGCGGTCCCGCATTTGAAGGATGACGTGCCGCTGTTGTGCGATTTCCTCGGCATCAGCGCCGACAAATCGCCGGTCGACCCCAAGGCGCGACGCGGCCGTCTCGTCAATCTGGTCTGCAGCCTCGTCAGGGACGGTACCCGCACGCCGTCGATCATCGTCATCGAGGACATTCACTGGCTGGATGAAGCCAGCATCGAATTCGTCTCGGCCCTCGTCGACGTCGTCGCCCAGAGCCGCGTCCTGCTGATCCTGACGTACCGCCCGACCTATCAGGCGCCGTGGCAAGAAGGACCGAACTTCCACGAAATCCGCCTCGACGAGCTCAGCGACGGTGACGTGGCCTCGCTCGCGGTCGATCTGATGGGCGATCACCCGTCGACCCGTGCGGTTCGCCAGAGGATCATCGAGCGAAGCGGCGGCAATCCTTTCTTTGCCGAGGAGCTGATCCGCTCCCTGGTCGACAGCGGTGAGCTTGGCGGCCACGCCGGTCACTACGAGGCGGCGCAGGAGCCGGCGATGGAGGTGCTGCCGGCGACGGTCCAGTCGGTTATCGCGGCGCGCATCGACCGCCTCCTGCCACGCGACAAGGAAGTGCTGCAGGTCGGCGCAACGATCGGGCGCGAATTTCCCCTCGCTGTGCTGGCTGAGGTGACGGCCGCACCGGCGGCCGATCTCGCGCCCATCCTTGACCGGCTGTCGCAGCTCGAGCTCGTGCAGCCGGGTGATCAAGGCGCGCCTGACAGGTTCGCCTTCCGGCATCCGCTGATCCAGGAGGTGGCCTACGCCACGCAACTGCGCTCACGCCGCGTCGAACTTCATGCCGCCGTGGCCAAGGCGCTCGAAGCCTTCCATCACAAGCAGCTCGGCGAATATGCCGATCTGATCTCCTATCATTTCGAGGCGGCGCGCGATTTTCTCCCGGCGGCAACTTATGCGGCGCGCGCTGCGGCGTGGATCGGCACGCTGCATTCGATGGTCGCGCTGAAGTCCTGGAAGAGGGTCCGGCTGCTGCTGCAGGCGGTGCCACGCTCCGCCGAAACCGACCGGCTGCGCGTACGGGCATCTGGCCAGATCGTCGGCATGGGCTGGCGCGAAGGGACCAGCGCCGAGGAGGTCTCGCCCTTTGCCAAGGAGGCGCTGGAGCTCGCACGCGAAGCAAAGGACGCGGTCTCCGAGGTGCTGATCCTCGCCGTCTATGGCCGGGTGCTGGCGTGCACGGGATCGGCGGATGACTACGTGAAGCAGGTTTTGCAGGCAATCGACCTGACCAACGCCCGCGATCCGAGCCTCAACACCATGCTGCAGATCTTCCTCTGCCAAGCCTATGGCTACGCGGGAAAGCTGCGCGAAGCGTTGCAGGCGAGCGATACCGCGCTCGCTGACATCACCAACATCCTGCCCGCGCACGAAGCGCTGATCGGGTTCAACGTCAAGCGCTGGGTCGAGAGCCTGCGCGCCAGGGTGCTGGTGCGCATGGGCGACTTCGCCGTGGCGCGACAGAGTATCGCGGACCTGATCGCGACTGAGAGCGAATTTCCGGACCCCGCGGTTCAGTTCATTCCGCACCTCGCGGGTGTCGAGCTCGCCTGGCTCTTGGGTGACGTTGAGCGTGCCGAATTCCACAGCCGCTGCATCGAGAAGGTCGGCGCGGCGAGCGGGCTGCCTTATCTCGCGGTCTACAGTGCGGCCTGCGCGGCACTGGCGCTCTCGCTGGCCGGCGATCATGTCGGCGCCATCCAGAAGCTCGAGGCCACGGTTCGCCTCGCGCGCGAGGCCTATGCCGGCCTCGAATACGAGAGCGAGATGCTGGCTTTCCTTGCCGAGCTCTATCTCAGGAGCAACAGCCCGGCGGCCGCCGTGAGCGCGGCCGAACGAAGCCTGAGCGTCGCAGTGGAGCGCGGCGCGCGCCTCGCGGAGTGCCGCTCCCTCATCTTTCTGGGGCAGGCGCTCGAAGCCGGTAAGCTCCGGCATCCGCAGCACGACGCGGCGGCGCTGTTTGCCCGCGCGCGGCGCCTCATCGACGAGACGGGCGCGAAGGCCTACGAACCGCTGCTTTCGGCGCGGGAGGCGTGCGTGGGCTCCGAACCAGAAGCGTGAATTCGCGCAGGCCGTAATCGGCCAGCAATTCGACCTCGCCGCCGAGCCGTTTTTGGCAAAAGTCGATCCATGGCTGCGGCCTGGTGCGATAGAGCACATTTTCCGTCCGCCCCTTGTCGTGGGGCAGCATGAAGTTGGCGGCGAAGCCGATCCGGCTGCTGCGCTGCAGGTCGGCCAAAATCGTTTC
The DNA here is from genome assembly GCF_006483445.1 of Bradyrhizobium guangdongense. Lineage (GTDB taxonomy): Bacteria > Pseudomonadota > Alphaproteobacteria > Rhizobiales > Xanthobacteraceae > Bradyrhizobium > Bradyrhizobium guangdongense_A. The sequence goes on from NZ_PPPT01000157.1 coordinate 56,353, forward strand.
GACATAGTCCTTCCACTCGCGCACTGGCCGGCCAAGCCTGACGTTGAGGGTGCCGCTGGTCAGAACATAGTCGGTAACATCGGGGCATCGCGAGCCGACCGCGAATGTCGCGTCGTCCGGGCGGTCGCTCCAGCGCCGCCGGGCGGCCGCGACCATGGCCGGCGAGATGTCGATGCCGCAATAGCGGATGGGGCAATCCGCGTGCCGCATCGCCAGGAATTCGAGCAGCGCGCCATAACCGCAGCCGAAATCGGTCAAGCTGAACGGCTTCGTGAAGTCGCACAGCTTGAGGAGCTGCACGAAGCGCAGATGTTGCGACACCGTATTCGGCCAGTCGACGCCGAGCGGCGTCGGTCCGTGACGCGCGATCTTTCCCGAGTAATAGGATCGAACCTGCGCGCGGAGTGCGCGCATGGCCTACTTCTTCTTTTTGCGTCCGGGCTTCACGGTCGGAACGCTGATGGTCAAATAGTTCGTGCTGGAAAAGACGAAGGCTTCGCGGATCGTGACCAGAACCTGTCCCGTCGGCTTCTCGCCCGGATGATAGTCGAAGAACACCGGCAGCGGGGACTTGCTCTCGAGATTGTCCTTCAGCGTCACGATGATCTGGTCGTGGCCGTTGTATTTCGTCGGCTTGCCGTTCACCTGGGCGCCGGTCTTCCTGAGCATTTCGAGATATCTAAGGAAGCCATCGCGGTCCTTCTCACCCACGGGCGCGATGTTGAGCAGCGTGAACGAGCTGCACAGCGAATGCGCCAGCGAGAACAGTTTGAATTCCTTCTGAAACCCAATCATCTCCTTCAGGGCATCGCCCACCGCAAATCTGGAATTGATCTGATCCTGAACATGCGGAACATACCCATCAGGAACGAACGCACCCATCACTCACCTCCCGATAATCCGGTACTGAAAGTTGGATGTTAGCCTGCTTGTCCGGGTTCGGCCAGATGCAAGTGGCGAGGGCTGGGGTTTTATCATTGGGGTTGTGCGGCATGCCGACGCGCCGGCCGTGCCGCTTTCGCGCTTGAGACACTGGCATGCATGAAAAGCGCTTGACCCGGTGATGTCAGGATGGTCCGAAGGATCGTCCAGGGATGAAACGAACATAATCACTCACAAGATGCGGCTTCCCTTTTTCTACGGCTGGGTCGTGGTCGCGGTGATCTTTGTCACCATGGCCATCGGGGTCAACGCGCGCACCGCGTTCTCGCTGTTCTTTCCGCCCATCATCTCCGAGTTCGGCTGGGAGCGTGGCTTGACCGCCGGCGCATTCTCGTTCGGCTTCGTGGTCTCGGGCATCGTCAGCCCGCTGATCGGCCGGCTGATGGATCGCGCCGGTCCGCGCGTGGTGATGGAGGTCGGCGTTGTGCTTATGGCGGGCGGCCTCTTGCTGGCGCCGCTCACCAGCGCGCCCTGGCATCTCTACGTCACCATCGGCATCATGGTCGGCGCCGGCAGCGTCTGCCTCGGCTATTCCGGCCAGTCGCTGTTTCTGCCGAACTGGTTCATCCGCCAGCGCGGCTTTGCCATCGGCATCGCCTTTGCCGGCGTCGGCATCGGATCGGTGACGCTGCTGCCCTGGGTGCAGCACATGATCGAGCAGACCGGCTGGCGCACCGCCTGCACCGCGATGGGTCTGATGGTGCTGATCGTGCTCGCACCGATCAATCTCTTGCTGCGCAAGCGGCCGGAGGACCTCGGCCTGTTGCCGGATGGCGATGCCGCGCCGTCGGCGAATTCGGCAAAACCCGTCTCCAACGTCGTCGATCCCGTCTGGGTCGCGACCGACTGGACGTTGCAGCGCGCGCTGCGCACCGCCCGCTTCTGGTGGATCGCGCTCGGCTATTTCTGCGGCCTGTACATCTGGTACGCGGTGCAGGTGCACCAGACCAAATTTTTGCTCGACATCGGCTTCAGCGCGAACGTTGCGGTGTGGTCGCTCGGCGTCGTCAGCCTGCTCGGCATTCCCGGCCAGATATTTCTCGGCCATGTCTCCGACCGCATCGGGCGCGAATGGGTGTGGGTGGCGAGCTGTGCCGGCTTTGCGATCTGCTTCGCCGCACTGGTGGCGCTGAAGGCCTGGCCGTCGCTCGTGCTCGTCTATGTCATGGTGTTCGCCCAAGGTGCGCTCGGCTACGGGCTGACCTCGGTGATGGGGCCCGTCGTGCTCGAGATTTTCCAGGGCAAGCACTATGGCAGCATCTTTGGCTCGATCATGCTGGCGGCGCTGGCGGGCGGTGCGGCCGGGCCGTGGGTTACCGGCCTGCTGTTCGACCTGACCGGCAGCTACGCGCTGCCCTTCGCCATCGCGATCGTCGTCTGCGGCCTGTCCGCGCTGTCGATCTGGCGGGCCTCGCCGGGCAAGGTGCGCGCGGTGGCCGGCCGCCTGAGCACGGTGCCGGGTGGAACCGGCGCCGGCTAGGTTCCGCTTCGCGCTTTCTTAAGCATGTCGCGAGCATGTCTGGTCCGGGCCGCCGACGCCCGGTTGCAAACAACGTCTTGGACACCATCGGAACGTTAGCCTCGGCGTTCTCGTCGCAATCCTGCGACGCGCCCGGGTCCACCCATGTCCGCCCACGATTGCCCCGCGATCGGAACTCCGGAACTCCTGCTGGCCGCGCTCGAGCAGGCGGACGATGGTGTCGTGATCGTCGACGGCGCGCACAGGATCACCCATGTCAACGCCGCCGCCGAGCGGATCTGGAAGCGCGCGCGGGCCGAGATGATCGGGCACGATGCCGCCGATCTCGGCCTCGACTGTTTCCGTGCCGATCCGGTCGCGCCGTTCCGCGACGAGGTCAGCCTGGTGCGTGCCGACGGTAGCCGCATCCGGGCGACCGTGTCGCTCGCCCCGGTCGGATCGGAGGGCGGCCATCACGTGGCCTTCGTCCGCGACGTCACCGAGGACGCCGAGCGCCGGGCGCGGATCGGGCTTCTCAACGCGGTGTCCGATCAGACCAACCGCGCCGTGATCATCACCGATCCCGAGCTCAACATCCGCTACACCAATGCGTCGTTCTCGACGATGTTCGGCTATTCCTACGACGAGGCCCAGGAGCGGCGCGTTACCGACCTGCTGGCGGGTCGTCACACCCGGATCAAGGCGCTCGCAAAGCTCCGGAAGCGTTTGATCGCGGGCGGCGCGAGCGGCGAAACCGAGGTGCTCGTCTATAACAAGGACGGCGAGGAGATCTGGGTCTCCGCCCGCATCGATGCGTTCCGCGACAAGAAGGGCAGGGTCAAGCACATCTTCGCGCTGCTGGACGACATTTCCGAAGGCAAGCAGTTGCGCTCGCTCCAGCAATTGATCATGGGCGCGCTCGCCGACGAGGTGCCGATCGCGCAGATCGCCGACCGGCTGTGCCGCCGCGTCGAGCAGATCGCGCCCGACGTCGTCTGCTCGCTGCTGCATGTCGACGCCGGTGGACTGATTCATCCGCTCGGCGGCCCGAGCCTGCCCGAGGAGTATTCGCGCGCGCTCGACGGCATCGTCATCGGCCCCGAGGTCGGCTCCTGCGGCTCGGCCGCTTATTACGGCGAGCCGGTGCTGGCGACCGATCTTGCCACCGATCCGCGCTGGCTGCCCTACAACGCGATGCCGCTCTCGATCGGCCTGCGTGCCTGCTGGTCGACGCCGGTCAAGGCCAAGGACGGCCGCGTCATCGCGACCTTCGCGTTCTATTACCGCGAATCCCGCGCGCCAAGCGCGTGGCACCGGCGCATCGTCGATGCCTGCGTCAGCCTCGCCGCGCTCGCGATCGAGCGCAAGGAAGCGCGCGCCGAGATCGCGCGGCTCGCCTATCACGACATCCTCACCGGCCTGCCGAACCGGGCGCAGCTCCGGCATCTGATCATGTCGGCGATCGATTCCTGTCAGGCCGGCAGCCACATCGCGCTCGCCTTCCTCGATCTCGACCATTTCAAGGACGTCAACGACACGCTGGGCCACGCGGCCGGCGACGAGTTGTTGGTGCTGCTGGCGCAGCGGCTGCGCGCGCAGCTACGTCCCTGCGACATGCTGGGTCGGCTCGGCGGCGACGAGTTCGTGATCCTGCTTCCGGACCACGACGCCGAGACCGCCGCTGACGTCGCCGGTCGCATCACGCAGGCGCTGGGGTCGCCGCTGCAGCTCGGCGTGAAACAAGTGCAGATGTCGGCGAGCATCGGCATCAGCCTCTATCCCGATCACGCCACCGACATCGATACGCTGATGCAGCAGGCCGATGCCGCCATGTACAAGGCAAAACTCGCGGGCCGCTCGACCCATCGCTTCTTCAGCGCCGATATGAGCGGATTGACCGAGCAGCGGCTGGAGCTGACCGCGGCGCTC
>NZ_PPPT01000158.1 GCF_006483445.1 Bradyrhizobium guangdongense
TGATGGTGACGCTCGGCGAGACGCTGACCCAGCGCGTCGGCATCGTCAATCTCGGCATCGAGGGCCAGATGCTGTGCGGCGCCTGCGTCGGCTTTGCAGTGGCCGCGCACACCGGCAGCCCTGTGCTCGGCTTTGCCGCGGGCGCAGCCGCCGGACTCCTGCTGTCGTTCGTTCACGCCGCGCTGTGCCTCGGCTGCGACGCCAACCAGATCGGCAGCGGCATCGCGGTGTTCACGCTCGGGCTCGGCCTCACCTCCTATTTCGGCCGCACCGCCATCGGTGGAAAGGTCGCGGGCCTTGCGCCGCTCGCCGGGAGCAACTTTGCCGGCGTTCCCTTCTTCGGCCCCATCCTGACCCAGCTCACGCCGATTGCGCCGCTCGCCATTCTCATCGTGCTGATCGCCGGTCTCTGGCTCTATCGCACCCGCACCGGATTGAGCTGGCGTATCGTCGGCGAATCCTTCCAGACGGCACGTGCGCTCGGCATCCGGCCGATGCTGGTGCAGGCACAGGGCATTCTGGTCGGCGGGCTATTGTCGGGCTTTGCCGGCGCGATCCTGTCGGTGGACTACACCCAGACCTGGGCCAACGAGATGACCAAGGGCCGCGGCTTCGTCGCGGTCGGGCTCGTCATCGTGGCGCGCTGGAATCCGTTCCTGGTGCTGCCGGTGGTGCTGCTGTTCGGGCTGAGCGAGGCGGCCACGCTGCGCCTTCAGGCAACCGGCCTGACGCTGTCGCCCTACCTGATTTCCTGCCTGCCTTACGTCGTCTGCCTGCTCTGTGTGATCTTCGTCTCACTCAAGGAGGGCCGGATCGGCGGCATGCCGGCCGAATTGGCCTCGGTTTTCGGCCGCCGACGGTAAATCATTGCCGTCAGCGCGCGATCGGCGCTAAAATTCCCTTGTAGATCAAGCAGCCCATACTGTGATGCGCATCACATCCGACCATTTGAACCCGACCTAGGCTCGCAGCATCAAATCGCCATCAGGCGTTACAGCGAGGATACGACCATGACCCATTTCGATAAGTACTTTGGACTGAAGGCGATTACCCTGACGGCCGCGCTCTCTCTTTCGGCGGGCCTGGCTTTGGCCGGCGACAACGTGACGTCGGGCCAGATCCTGGACGCGTTGAAGCCGAAGGCGCCGCTGACCCGCGGCCTGTCCGCTGGTCCGCAAGCCGACACCGCGGCGCAAGCCAAGGAAGCGACCTTCCTCAACACCGTGCGCAATCGTTCGACGCGCTCGCTGTCGACCGGAGAGCGTGAGCAGATCGCCGAGCTTGCCGCCAGCAAGCCGAAGATCGACCTGGAAATCCAGTTCGACTACAACTCGGCCGACATCGCCAAGACCTCGGTGCCGTCGGTGCAGGCGCTCGGCAAGGCGCTTTCGGATCCGTCACTCAAGGGCTCGACCTTCGTGGTTGCCGGCCATACCGACGCAATCGGCGGCGAAGAGTACAATCAGGGCCTCTCCGAGCGTCGCGCCGACACGATCAAGAAGTTCCTGGTCGAGAAGTACGGCCTCACCGGCACCAACCTCGTGACGGTCGGTTACGGCAAGACCAAGCTGAAGGACACCGCCAACGGCGCCGACCCGATCAACCGTCGCGTCCAGGTCGTGAACATGGAAGCCCAGAACACCGCTTCGAAATAATCTCGAAGCAGACACGGACGAAACGCCCGCCGTTCCCCGCGGCGGGCGTTTTCATATCCAGCTCTGAAAAATCATCAAGCGGTTGAAGTTCTGCATCGAGGTGCCGACGAAGGCGGCCGAGACCGGCAGCATCACGGCAAAGCCGATCGCGGCTGCCGCGACATAGGCCCACAGCGCCAGATGCGACATCTTTCCTCGTTGCAGGACATAGACCAGCGCGAGCGATGCGGCGGTCGCGGCCGGCAGATAATAATAGATGAAGCCGAGCGTACGCGGCAGCAGCGCCCAGGCGAGATACGGCCCGAGGTAAAATGCCAGGATCAGGAACGCGTCCCAGCGCCGTGCGACGATGACGTCGCGTGCGACGACGACGAGCGCGACGAGTGCCGGCCACAGCACCAAGGGATTACCCAGGAATACGATCGCGGCGATGCGATCCTCGGCCGTCTTGTCGAACAGGAACCACACCGGGCGCGCGAGCCAGGGCCAGGACGGCCACGAGCTCTGATAGGTGTGGCCGGCAATCGCGGTCGTGGTGTTGTCGGCAAAGATTCTGCGCTGCGCCTCGATCAGCTCGGACGGCGACAGCCCGTAGAGCGGCACGAAGCTCGCAAGATAGGTGAGCGCCGGCAGCGCCACGAAGCAGAGCGCAAAATGCTGCAGCCTGAAGTCGGGCCAGAGGTCCTGATGATACCAGTCGTTTGGTTTTGCATCGCCAAAGGTCACGCGCCAGGACTGCAGCAGACGAACCATCGCGACGATCGCGATGCAGGTTGCCAGCGGAAACAGGCCGCTCCATTTGCACGCCGCCGCAAGGCCGAACAGGCCGCCCGCGAGCGCGAACAACAGATGCGGCCTCTCCTTGCGAAAGCCGTGCATGAAGGCGGCGGTGGCGAGGAGGCCGAAGGCCAGCGCGAAAATATCGAGCATGGCGATGCGCGACTGCACGAACAGCATCTGGTTGCAGATCGCGATCAGCGCCGCCGCGATCGCAGGCGCCTGGCTTGCGAACAGCGCAAGCCCGCAGAGATAGATCGCGACGATCGCGAGCGCGCCGAACAGCGTCGCGGGATAGCGCCAGCCCAGCGCATTGTCGCCGAACACGGCGATCGAGACCGCAATCAGCTCTTTTGCGAGCGGCGGATGCATCGGATTGAGCACGGGCTTCGGCAATACCGGCTGCAGCATCTGCCGCGCGGCCGGAACGTAATGCACCTCGTCGAAGACGAACTTCTCCGGCGTGCTGATTCCGATCAGCAGCACGAGATGCGCGATCAGGAATATCGCGACAGCGAGGACTGCGCTCCGCGACACCTCCGGAACTGACGCGGTTTCACGCGACGCTTGTGGGGATATTTTGCGTGGCAAATTTGGCTCACCGCGGACAAAAAATTCTTCGCTTTCTGCTTTGAACGCATTTTGCCGCAACTGTCACTAAGCATAGCGCGCGTGCCGAGATGCTTGTGATAATTCTACAACATCAAAACTGCGTGCGATCCGGTACGATACGGGACACATCGATCGGTTATGAAATGAATTTGCGCCTCCGCGTACTTCTCCCTGCCTCATCGCTTGCCCTCGTCTGCGCGACGCTGTCGGCGCAGGCGCAGACGCGCGTCGGCGAAGCCGTCGTGATCCAGAACGAGGTCGTGCGCGTTGCCGCGAGCGCCACGCAGATCAAGGTCGGCGACAGCATGCTGCGCGACGAGACCGTGCGCACGGGTTCTGACGGCGCGGCGCGCTTCGTCATGGCCGACAGCACCAATCTGTCGCTCGGACCGAGCGCAACGCTAAAACTCGACCGCACCGTCTTCAACGACGAGCACAGCTATCGCGACGTCGCGATCCGCATGACCTCGGGCGCTTTCCGCTTCGTCACCGGACATTCGGAAAAGGCCGCCTACAAGATCACCACGCCGCTCGCCACGATCGGCGTGCGCGGCACCACGCTCGACATTCTGGCGCAGCGCGGCCGCTCCGTCGTGGTGCTGCAGGATGGCGCCGCCACGGTCTGCACGCTGACGCTCCAGTGCATCCAGCTCACCCAGCCCGGCGACACCGCAATCATCACCTCGGTCGGCGGCAAGGTCACCATCACCAAGACCAGCACCCCGCCCTGGACGTTCGCCGCGAACTGCAGCGCATCGCCCGGCCTGTGCTCGGTCAATCAATATGCCGACGCCTCGCCCACTATCACGCCCGCCGTCCATGACGACGGCATGCTGTGCGGGCGCTGACCATGGTGGCATCGAAGCTCCGCATCGCCCTGCTCGCGGTTGCGCTCGCCGCGGCCACGATGCTCGCACTGATCGCGGTCGATACGCGTCCTGCCTCCGCGCAAGCCGGGTGTGAATTCAACTGCCCGTCACCCACGCCGACGCCCACCTATTCGCCATCGCCGTCGCCGACCCCGACCTACACACCGACGCCGACGCCGACGCCGACACCCACACCGACGCCAGCTCCGTCACCATCGCCCTCGCCGTCTCCGAGCCCGGCCCCTTCGCCGAGCCCCAATCCGGTGAACCCGACGAGTTCGGATTCCGGCGGCGGGTCGGTCGGCGATCTCGCCAATCAGCGCTTCAACCAGATGATCACCAACCGCGTGCTCGGCAACGTGCTGCTGGGGGTCAACGAGCAGGTCAATTGCAGCGACTGCATCAGCGCCTTCGGTTCGGCCGGCTCGTTCTCCGCCGGCATCCACGGCCGCAAGGAGCTGACCAACAATCTGTCGCTGCTCGCCGGCCTCGCCTACACGCAGTACAACGAGGGCGGCTACAAGGTGACGAGCGCGCCGATCGGCGCCTTTGCGCTGCGCTATGACTTCACCGATTGGGGCTCGTCACGGCCGTTCTTCGACGTCGGCACCATCCTGACGCCCTGGGAGAAGGTGCGCTACACCCGCACCTATACGACGAGCCTCGGGCCCGTCAGCGTGACGAGCGCGACCAATGCCTCGAACTATGCCGTCTACGGCCGTGCGGGGTGGATGAGCCGGGTGTCGCCGCGCGACGAGGTCGCGGCCTCAGTCGAGTTCTGGCAGTTGTGGCAGCGCGTCTCCGGCTACACGGACGCGGCATCAGCCTTCAATCCGTTCGATGCGACGATCGCAACCGGCACCGACCGCACCAGCCTCGTCAAGATCGGCGGCCAGTGGACGCATCTCTACGGCAGCAACATCGAAGCCAATATCAACGGCGGCTGGGTGCAATCGTTCGGGACCCACAGCGGCATCGTCGCGACCGTGACCGGCAACGGCACCGTGGTGCCAACCATCGGAAATCAAGGCTGGTTCGAATATGGCGGCCGTCTCGGCTTCCGCGTGCAGAAGGGCTGGATCGTCGATCTCTTCGCCAACGGCACGCTCGGCCCGCAGCCGGTGGGCAACACGATCCATGGCGGCGTGGGGCTGCGGATCAATTACTAGCCGGCGTTGACAGCCAACTGCGCGGCAAAGGCCCGCTTGTAGGCCGGCCGCGCTTCGCCGCGGGCGACATAGGCGGCGAGGTTCGGATAGGCGTTGATAAGGCCCGATGGTTTCAGGCGCAGCAGGACCGACACCATCATCAGGTCGCCAGCGCTGAAGGCACCATCGAGCCAGTCAGCGCTGCCGAGCCGCGCGGACAATGGCTTCAGGCGGTCGTGGATGCGATCCACGACCAAAGGCAGGCGCTCCGTGGTCCAGGGCTTGTCGCCCTCCACGATTTTGGCGGTCACGAGTTCGAGGATGGCAGGCTCGACGGTGTTGACCGCAGCAAACATCCAGGTGATCGCGCGCGCCCGCGCATTGGCGTCCTCGGGCAGCAGACCCCCATGGCGCTCGGCGATGTGGAAGACGATCGCCCCCGTCTCGAACAGGGCGAGATCGCCTTCCTCATAAGTCGGAATCTGGCCGAAGGGATGCAGCGCCAGATGCGCAGGCTCCTTCATCGCACGAAACGACACGAGGCGAACCTCGTAGGGCTGCCCCACTTCTTCGAGCGCCCAGCGCACCCGCGTATCGCGCGCCAATCCCTTGCCGCCATCGGGTGAGCGTTCAAACGCTGTAATGGTGATCGTCATTGTCAGGCTCCTCCCGACGACAATCATCGCCTGCAATCAGGCGTCGGCCGCGGCGGGCTGCGTGGTGGCGGCCGCGACATCCATCCACATCACCTCCCAGATGTGGCCGTCCGGATCCTCGAAGCTGCGTCCGTACATGATACCAAAATCCTGCTTCGGGCCGGGATCTGCAATACCGCCTGATGTCTTGGCCTTGCCGACGATGTCGTCGACCTCGGCACGGCTGTCCGCGGACAGGCAGAGCAGCACTTCGCTCGATTTTTTGGCATCCGCGATCGACTTCGGCGTGAACTGCTTGAATTTGTCGTGCGTCAGCAGCATGACGAAGATGGTGTCGGAGACCACCATGCAGGACGCCGTGTCATCGGAAAATTGCGGATTCTTGGTGGCGCCGATCGCCTCATAGAACGCGGTGGCGCGGGCGAGGTCGGCGACGGGCAAATTGACGAAGATCATCCTGGACATCAAAGGCTCCTTGCGAGGGGTTCTGTCCAAGGACGACGCGGGACGCGGCAAACCGACAGCGTCTCGAGATTTTTTTTGAGATTACTTCTTCTCGTTCGGATCCCGGTGCACCGGATCGACCCACAGCACGGTTTCGGGCTTCTCGACCGGCTCGATGTCGAGATTGATCGCGACCGCCTCGCCGTCGCTGCGCACCAGCACACATTCCAGCACCTCGTCGGGGCTGGCGTTGATCTCCTGATGCGGCACGTAGGGCGGCACGAAGATGAAGTCGCCGGGGCCGGCCTCCGCGGTGAATTGCAGGCTCTCGCCCCAGCGCATCCGCGCTCTTCCCTTCACCACATAGATCACGCTTTCGAGATGGCCATGATGATGCGCGCCGGTCTTGGCGTCCGGCTTGATGTGCACCGTGCCGGCCCACAGCTTCTGCGCGCCGACGCGCGCAAAATTGATCGCGGCGGCGCGATCCATGCCCGGCGTCGACGGCACGTTGGTGTCGAGCTGGTTGCCGGGAATGACGCGCACGCCGTCATGCTTCCAGCGATCGTCATGATCGTGGTCATGGTGGGAATGCGTGTGATCGTGGCCGCTCATTGTCTTGCTTTCTGTTGGTTCCGTGAGGAACACGCTAACGAATGCTGCGGCATCAAGCCATCCCAAAATAGGAACTCTCGCAGCAGGTCTGCGTTGTCTTGCCGATAGAACTGGAAGGAGAGTTTCATGGGTAGCACGACCGACAAGATCAAGGGCGCCACCAACGAGGCGATCGGCAAGGCCAAGCAGGGTATCGGCGAGGCCACCGGTTCCGACCGACTGAAGGGCGAAGGCGTGGTCCAGGAAGTGAAGGGCAAGGGCCAGCAGGCCATGGGCGACGCCAAGGACGCCGCGAAGGAGGCGATTGATCGTGCCGCGGCCGCCGCAAAGCGCGCGGCGGAGTGATGCGTATCAGTTGAATGCGAAAAGACCGGCCGCGAGGCCGGTCTTTTTTGTGTTTTTGCAGTTTCATCGTCATGCCCGGGCTT
>NZ_PPPT01000015.1 GCF_006483445.1 Bradyrhizobium guangdongense
GCCCGGCCATGACGGCGCGTGACCGTCCGTCTGCCCTTTACTTCCCCTGCCGCTCCACCTTGCCCTTTTCCTTCTCGTTCATCTCCTTGATCTTCGGATCCTGGCTGACCTGTCCGGTGGTCTGGGTGGTCGTCGCAGGTGGTGCATTGTTGGGGACCGAGGTCTGGTCGGGCGCGGTCGGACGCGTGGCCGTGGCCGGCGTCGTCGTGTTGCTCTGCGCATGGGCCGACGGGATCGCCCATAAAAAGGCGCTCGACAGCATGGAGACTGCGAGCGCCCTGGAGTGAATGGTCATCGATCTGCTCCTGTGTCAGATCGATGGGAACGGCCGGACGGCCGTGATCGTTCCTCTCACGCCTCCAATTGCTTGCCGATCGGCAGCGACCGGATGCGTTTTCCCGTGGCCGCGAAGATCGCGTTGATCAGCGCGGGTGCAAAGGGCGGCACGCCGGGTTCGCCGACGCCGCTCGGTGGTGTATCGGCGCCGGGCGGGACGATGTGGACGTTGGTGATCAGCGGCGACTCGTCCATCCGGATCACCGGGAAGTCGTCATAGTTCTTCTGCTGGACCTTGCCGTCCTTGAAGGTGATCTCGCCATATTTGGCGAGGCTCAACCCCATGATCGCTGCGCCCTCGATCTGGGAGTGGATGCGCTCGGGGTTGACATAGGTACCGCAATCGATCGCGGTGTCGACCCGCGGGATCGTCAGCTTGCCCTTGTCGTCGACGGCCACCTCGACGATGGTTGCGATGTAGCTGACGAAGCTGCGATGCGCGGCGATGCCGAGCCCGCGTCCCTTCGGCAGTGAGCGGCCCCACTCGCCCTTCTCCGCGACCAGTTCGACCACCTTGCGCAGGCGCGCGGTGTCGATCGGGTAGCTGTCGTAGGGCTCGCCGTAGTTCCAGAGATCCTTCACGGAGTCGAGCTTGATGATGCGGGGCGAGCCGATCAGCTCGAGCAGCATCTCCTTGGGGTCGCGTCCCGTCGCCTGCGCGATCTCGCCGACCATCGATTGCACGGCGAAGGCGCGCGGGATGTTGGAGACCGAGCGGAACCAGCCGATGCGGGTATGCGCGGCCGCTTCCGGGTTCTCGCAACTGATGTTGGCGATCTCGAAGGGCATGTCGACCAGACCCATGCCGAGTTCGAACGGGGCCTGGTTCTTCGCGCCAGCCACGAAGGTCGAGAGGATGCTTGGCGCCACGCTGCGGTGGCGCCAGGCGATCACCTTGCCCGACTTGTCGAGCCCGGCCTCGATCCGCTCGGCCGAGACGGTGTGCAGGAAGCCGTTATGGATGTCGTCTTCCCGCGTCCACTGCACCTTGACCGGCGCCCCCAGCTCCTTCGAGAGCAGCGCGGCCTCGATCGCGAAGTCGCATTTCGATTTGCGGCCAAAGCCGCCGCCGAGCAGCGTCACGTTGACGGTGACGGCGTCCTCGGGGATTCCGAGCGTCTTGGCGACGTCCTCGCGGGTGCCGCCTGCGCTTTGCACCGGTCCCCAGATCTCGGCCTTGCCGTCTTTCACGTTGGCGACCGCAACCGGCGGCTCCATGCTGACATGGGCGAGGTGGGGCAGGTAGTACTCGCCGACGATGACCTTGTCGGCGGTCTTGAGCGCCGCATCGGCGTCGCCTTCCTTGCGCACGACGAGACCGGGCTTGCGCGAGGCCTCTTCGAGCTCCTTGCGGTAGGCGACCGACTCGTATTTGCCGTTCGGTCCGTCGTCCCAGACGATCTTCAGGGCATCGCGGCCCTTGATCGCGGCGCCTGTATTGCGTGCGATCACGGCCACGCCGCCGAGCGGCTGGAACTTTGAAGGCCACGGCCAGCCGCGGACCTCCATCACCTTCTCGACCCCGGACACTTTCAGCGCCTCGGCCGGATCGAACGACACGAGCTTGCCGCCGGTCACCGGAGGCCGCGCGATGACGGCGTATTTCATGCCGGGCAGGCGAACGTCGGCGCCGTAGCGCGCATGGCCCGTGGTGATGTCGCGCAGATCGACGATCGAGACCTGGCCCTTGGTCAGGTAGCGGAAGTCCTTGGGGTCCTTCAGCTTGAGGCCTTCGATAGCAGGCAGCGATTCCTTCGCTGCGTCCGCTGCGAGCTCGCCAAAACCGAGCTTGCGCGAGGTCGCGCTGTGGACGACCTCGTGGTTGACGGCCTTGACCTCGGTCGCCGGCACGCCCCAGCGTTTTGCCGCGGCCTGCTCCAGCATGGTGCGTGCCGAGGCGCCGATCTGGCGCATCGGGATCAGATAGTGCCGCGTGCTGCGGGAGCCGTCGGTATCCTGGTTGCCGAACTTGACCTCGTCGCCATGGGCCTGCTGGACGCGAACTTTTGACCAGTCGGCTTCCAGCTCCTCGGCGACGATCAGGGGCAGGCTGGTGCGCACGCCGGTTCCCATCTCCGCGCGGTGCGCGACGATGGTCACGATGCCGTCAGGCGCGATCGCGACGAACACGCGCGGGTCGACCACGACGCCATGCGGCATCTTGCCGGCGCCGGTTTCATAGGCAAAGGCCTGGCGCGACATCACGGGCGCGGCGAGCACGAAGCCGCCGGTGATGCCGAGGCCCTTCAGGATGCTGCGGCGCGAAACCTTCTCGATCCTGACATGCTTCTCGAAGCCGCGAAGCTTTTTCGGGTTCTCGATGAAATTCATGGTCACACTCCCGTCGATGCGAGATGGACGGCGTTCTCGATGCGCTGGTAGCAGCCGCAGCGGCAGATGTTGCCGGACATCGCCTCGCGGATCTGGTCGTGCGACGGCTTCTGGTTGTCCATCAGCAGCGCCGCGGCCTGCATGATCTGGCCGGCCTGGCAGAAGCCGCATTGCGGCACGTTGAGCTGGCGCCAGGCCTTTTGCACGGGATGATCGCCATTGGGGTGCAGGCCTTCGATGGTCGTGACCTCGCGGCCGACAACGTCGTTGACCGAGGTGATGCAGGCGCGAACCGCTTCCTTGTCCACGATCACGGTGCAGGCCCCGCACAGCGCCTGGCCGCAGCCGAATTTGGTGCCGGTCAAGCCGGCCTCATCGCGCAGATACCAGAGGAGGGGAAGATCCGGGTCGCCGTCCCAGCTTTGTTCCTGGCCGTTGATTTTGATCTTGATCATGATTGGTCCTCGCTCTTCTTAAGCTGTTGATCTGCTCTGGCGTGAATTCGGACGGCGACCGTTTGCCCATGTACCCCGGTCCCGCGCCGGGCAAATCCCGGGAGGGCGGGCGGGATAGATGGGTTCTGTCTGGAATGTGCGCGATATCTCCCTTTTTGAACTTTAATTGAATTGCTTTTGGCGCCTGCGGAGCTGTGGCGCGAACGGAGACTGCCAGGGCGCACGACGCTGCCGCTTGCCCCTCTCGTGCAGAGATTGCATCGACGGTTTGTCAAAAGCAGGGCGCAACAGCCCGGCACAGCTCGCACCTGCATAGCACGGCGGCGCAAAAAAAATGCTTCGCCCGCATGTTTGCACGGACGAAGCAAGAGACCTCAGTCGAGGGAGAGAGAAACGCTTGCCGTCATCTTCGCCTGAGAAGGTGGCGACACTGCGGAGTCACAACGGACTTGAAGACTGAGGGCGGCAAAAATCTCGAAGCACGGCCGGGCCACACTGAAGATCAGGCTGCTTGACTGACCATTCGCGCGCGAAAACGGCTGCAGGTGTCTTGCCAGATTATCCCGCCGGCCGCGGTCGCGACCGGCAGGACGTAGCAGCGCTGTCTAGGCCGCTTTGGATTTCGCGACATGGGTCGCGATCGCATCCATCAGCGCGGGTGACAGGCAGTCATAGGGCTCGAGCCCGATCTCCTTCAGGCGCCCGCGCACGGCGGCCATCTGCTCCGGCTTGACGCCGGACTCGATGATCGAGGAGACGAAGGCGGCGAATTGCGGCGCCTGCGATCCCTGCTCCTGGAACAGTTCGGGGTGGATGAAGTCGAGGCCGTAGAACGGATGGCCCTTGTTCTCGATGCGGCCGTACATGTGGGTGCCGCAGCCCTTGCAGGCGTGGCGTTGGATCACCGCGGAGGGATCGACGACCTGGAGCTTGTCGCCGTTCTCGAGCACGGTGACGTTCTGGCGCGGCACCACGGCGACGACGGAGAACGTCGCGCCGGCCGGCTTCCAGCACTTGGTGCAGCCGCAGGCGTGGTTATGGGCGACGTCGCCCTTGATGCCGACCTTGACCTGATGGTCCTTGCATTTGCAGACCAGGGTGCCGCCGGCAAAGTGGCCTGTGCCTTGTTTCAGGCCGTTGTCGATCGAGGGATGAAGAGCAACAGACATGGGACGATCCTCCTTGGGTAAGCCGGTTTTGGTTCAGTAGACGACGACGGAACGGATGGATTTGCCCTCATGCATGAGGTCAAAACCCTTGTTGATCTCCTCGAGCTTCAGCACGTGGGTGATCATCGGATCGATCTGGATCTTTCCGTTCATGTACCAGTCGACGATCTTCGGCACGTCGGTGCGGCCGCGCGCGCCGCCGAAGGCGGTGCCGCGCCAGTTGCGCCCGGTGACGAGCTGGAACGGACGGGTGGCGATCTCCTTGCCGGCCTCGGCGACGCCGATGATGATCGAGGTGCCCCAGCCGCGATGGCAGGCTTCGAGCGCCTGGCGCATCACCGTGGTATTGCCGGTGCAGTCGAAGGTGTAGTCGGCACCGCCGTCGGTCAGCGTCACGAGGTGCGCCACGATGTCGCCGGTAATTTTCTTGGGGTTGACGAAATGCGTCATGCCGAAGCGCTTGCCCCAGTCTTCCTTGGAATCGTTGATGTCGACGCCGATGATCTTGTCGGCGCCGGCCATCTTGGCGCCCTGGATGACGTTGAGGCCGATGCCGCCGAGGCCGAATACGACGACATTGGCACCCGGCTCGACTTTCGCGGTGTTGACGACGGCGCCGACGCCGGTGGTGACGCCGCAGCCGATGTAGCAGCTCTTGTCGAAGGGGGCGTCTTCGCGAATCTTTGCGACCGCGATCTCCGGCAGCACGGTGAAGTTGGAGAAGGTCGAGCAGCCCATATAGTGGTAGACCGGCTTGCCCTTGTAGGAGAAGCGGCTGGTGCCGTCAGGCATCACGCCCTTGCCCTGGGTGGCGCGGATCGCGGTGCAGAGATTGGTCTTGCGGCTCAGGCAGCTTTTGCACTGCCGGCATTCCGGCGTGTAGAGCGGAATGACGTGGTCGCCCGGCTTCACCGAGCTCACGCCCGCGCCGATCTCGCGCACGATGCCGGCGCCTTCATGACCAAGAATGGACGGAAAGATTCCCTCGCTGTCGAAACCGTCGAGCGTGTAGGCATCGGTATGGCAGATACCGGTCGCCTTGATCTCGACCAGAACTTCGCCGGCCTTCGGCCCCTCCAGGTCGAGCTCGACGATCTCGAGCGGTTTCTTCGCTTCGAAAGCGACGGCGGCACGTGTCTTCATCGTCAACTCCTCAAATTCTCGAAAGGCGCCAAGAAGTAGTCTCGGCAGTCTTCGTGACGTTCAATTTTTGCCCATGCAGGAGTCTTCCGCCTTGGTATAGGCGTCGGTCTTCTCCTCCTTCTTGGGGGGGCGCACGCGGCCAACGGCGTCATTGGAGCGGGCGCGCAGGTAGACGTACAAATCGTCCATGTAGCAGGCGACGTTCGGGTTATCGCCGAAGGCCGGCATCACGTTCTCCGCCGCCGTCGAAATGTTCTTGCGGCCGGAGGCGACCACGCCGAGGAAGTCGCCATAGCTCATGGACTTGACGGAATCCTTCAGCGCCGGCGCGTAGGTGGATCCCATGCCGTCGGGGCCATGGCAGACGTGGCATTCGGAGTGATAGCGGCGGTAACCGGAATAGGTGAACCAGTCCACGGTGCCGTCGGCTGAAATCTTGTAGGTCGGGGTGCCTTCCTTATCGAGCCACTTTCCGTCGTCTTCCTTCTTGACCGCGGTCGGGTCGCCGGGACCTTCCGCCTGTGCAAGTCCTGCGGACGCAGCGAATGCAATTGCGACGATGACTGAGCAGATTTTACGCAAGAGTTGTTCCTCGAAGGCATCAGGTGGAGACGAGCCGGCGCGTGGATCGGATCCACGCGCCGGGACGAGACGAAGCTGAGGCTAGTTCGACGGCAGCGAGAACACCGTCAGCGTGCCGCCCAGCGCCGTGTAGTTCGAGAGCGCTGCGTAGCCGCCGACTGCACCAAGGCCTGCGGTCGGATCGGTCAGACCTGCCGCGAGACCGATGCCGGCCCAGCCGCCCACGCCGGAGAGCACTGCGACATACTGCTTGCCGCCGTTCTCATAGGTGGTGACGTTGCCGATGATGCCGGACGGAGTCTTGAACTTGTAGAGCTCCTTGCCCGACTTGGCGTCGACTGCCTTCAGGTAGCCTTCGAGCGTGCCGTAGAACACCACGCCGCCGGCCGTTGCGAGAGCGCCCGACCAGACCGAGAACTGCTCTTTGTTCGACCAGACGATCTTGCCGGTCTTGCCGTCCCAGGCGATGAAGTTGCCCATATGGGTCTCACCCTGCGGCGGATACATCGAGAGCGTCGCACCCACATAGGGCTGGCCCGCAGTGTAGCTCACCTTGAACGGTTCGTAGTCCATGCAGACGTGGTTGGTCGGAACGTAGAACAACTGCGTGTCCGGCGAGTAGGCCGCCGGCTGCTCGTCCTTGGTGCCGAGCGCGGCCGGGCAGATGCCCTTGGTGTTCTTGTCCTCGCCGCCCTTTTCAGTGGAGGCTGCGTCAAGAACCTTCGGACGGCCGTAGGTCGGCGAGTTCTTGTCCATGTCGACGCCGGAGGTCCAGTTCACCTTCGGATCGTACTTCTCGGCGACCAGGAGTTCGCCGCTTTCACGATCGAGGGTGTAGCCGAGACCGTTGCGATCGAAATGGGTCAGGAGCTTGCGCGGCTGGCCGTTGATCTGCTGGTCGGAGAGGATCATCTCGTTGACGCCGTCATAGTCCCACTCGTCGTGGGGCGTCATCTGATAGACCCACTTGGCCATGCCGGTGTCCGCGTCGCGCGCGAAGATGGTCATCGACCACTTGTTGTCACCCGGGCGCTGCTTCGGGTTCCAGGTCGAGGGGTTGCCCGACCCGTAGTAGACGAGGTTCAAAGCGGGATCGTAGGACATCCAGCCCCAGGTGCAGCCGCCGCCGATCTTCCATTGATCGCCTTGCCAGGTCTTCAAGCTGGAGTCGGCTCCGACCGGCTTGCCGAGCGCTGTCGTCTTGACCGGGTCCACCTTGATCTGGTCATCCGGGCCTTCGGAGAAGGCGCGCCAGGCCTGCTTGCCGGTCTTGAGGTCGTAGGCGGTGACGTGACACTGCACGCCGAACTCGCCGCCGGAGATGCCGACCAGCACCTTGTCCTTGACGACGAGCGCTGCCGACGTGCCGGTCTCGCCCTTCGCGGGATTACCGTTGGTCGAGCTCCAGGCGACCTGACCGGTCTTGGCGTCGAGCGCAACGAGGTTGGTGTCGGCCTGATGCAGGATGATCTTGCCGTCGCCATAGGCGAGACCGCGGTTGACGGTATCGCAGCACATCACCGGGATGACGTTCGGATCCTGCTTCGGCTCGTACTTCCAGACGATCTTGTTCTCGTTTGAAAGGTCAATGGCGTAGACCTTGTTCGGGAACGGCGTATGGACGTACATCATGTTGCCGATGATGAGCGGCCCGCCTTCGTGACCGCGCAGCACGCCGGTGGAGAAGGTCCACGCGACCTGCAGCTTGCCGACGTTCGCGGCGGTGATCTGGTTGAGCTTGGAGTAGCGGGTGTTGGCGTAATCGCCCGCCGGCATCACCCAATCTTTCGGGTTCTGCGACATCTTGATCAGCTCGTCGTTGGCCGACGCGCTGCCGGCGGCGAAAATCGCCGCAGAGCCGAGATAGGTCGCGAGTAGTGCCTTGCGCATAGTCATTCCTCCTAGGTCTCGTTTATTGTTTCCGAAGCAATTGCCGTTCGCTGGGCATTGCCGTCCAGCGTCTGCTCGTGCAGGGCGGTCACGTCTAGGGACCAGAAACGATGTGGGGCTGTGTTCTCCTCCTGGTATGAGCCATTCCTGGTATGGCCTCGAGGGTCCGCGTTGATGGGATGCGGCCCATTTTCTTTTTGTTCCTGCCGCAATCCCTAAGCCGTTCTGCAACGGGAAACTTGCCCAAGAGGGAAGCCGTTTTGCTTCACAGCGCACGGAGCAGAATTTTTTGATTTTGCAGTAGCGAATTCAGCAGCTTCCGTTCTGCCCAGTCGCGGGCACTCGGCGGAGGTTCCCCTTGACTGCGCTGCAACTAAGGCGGAGGATTATCAATCAAGGATGGCAGTGAAGCATGGCGCTTGCTTCAAACGACCGCCCTAATTTGAGGTAAACGTCGCAAGTCGTGATGGAGGGCCTCTGGGCACGCCTGTCACGATTCGGGTCAAATCAGTGGCTGGATCATGTCCGATACAATTCACACGCTCTCGACGACTGGGCTGACGCCGAAGAAGCAGATCCAGAGTTGGGTCGACGGGCTGACGAATCTGTGCGGCCATTTCGACGTCGATCCCCTGGAAGCATCTGCGCTCGAGGGACGCATCGATTACACCACCATCTCGCGACTGAAGCTCTGCCAGATCGAAGTCAGCCAGCATCGCATCGCGCACACGTTGGCGCGCGCCAAGGCGAACGAGCACCCCTACATCAAGATTCACTTCCAGACCTACGGCGTGTCCTATTTCGAGCAGGAAGGCCGCCACATCGAATTGATGCCCGGCGACATCATCGCCTATGACGTGTCCTGCCCGCACTCCATCATCAGCCCGGCCTTCACCCGCCACGACGTCGTGATCGTGCCGAAGGCGCTGCTGCGCGACCGCGGCTTCCCGTCACAGCGCATGCCCGCCTGCAAGCTCTCGGCGCGCACCGGCACCGGGCGGATCGCCCATGACTTCGTCCACGCCTCCTTCGACGAGGCGGCAAAGCTCTCGGCCAACAGCGCGGTCGGCGTCGCCGATTCGCTGATCGATTTGTTGCTGCTGCCGCTGCGCGAAGCCGACACGATGTTCGATCGGGTCGGGCCGGAGGCGATGTACGTGCGTGCGCAATTCTTCATCCGCGAGCATCTGCGCGATCCGGATCTGTGCATCGACCAGATCTCGGCCGAGCTCGGCTGCTCCAAGCGCTATCTGCACATGCTGTTCTCGGAGCGCGGCACCACGGTGAGCGACTATATCTGGCAGGCGCGCTTGCAGAACTGCCGCCAGGAGCTCGAGGCGCACGCCGGCAAGACCATCACCGACGTCGCGTTCTCCTGGGGCTTCTCCAGCTCCTCGCATTTCAGCCGGGTGTTCCGGAAGTATTTTGGCGTCGTTCCCTCGTCAATCCACAAGGCCCAGCAGAACGCCGTGGCCTCCGACGAGCATTAGCGCGTAAGGCTTGCGCCGAATCCAGCTCTGACAGTTCGCGCTCAACCTCGGGCCAATGCGGCTCAGGTCAAGCTGGTGGCGTAGGGAATCGCGGCCACCAGCGCGACGAGCAACACCGCGTTGCACAGCATGCCGACCCAATGTAGCCGTCGCAGCCGTCGCGGCGCTTCCGTGTCGCCCGAATCGCGCGCGCTGAGCAGGTGGTCCATTTGCCCCATGAACCAGGGCCGCCCCCAGATCGCCAAGGCCGTGATCAGGCCGACGCCGATTGCGATCAGCGGGCGGCCTTCGATGAGAAAGGCCACTGTCCCGATCATGCCCGCAACCCGCATCACCACGAAATGGGCGTTGAACAGGCCGCGCAACAATTGCGCGACAGGCTGGATATCCAGCTTCACCAGCAGGAACGCCGGCGAGGCCAGCGTAAAATATCCCATCGGAAAGATCAGGATGATCATGGCGGCGATGGTGACGGGATCAGGCGTCATGCGAGCGGCCTTTCGTGTCCGGTCCGTGCCGGTTGCTCCGGCACTGGTTCGCAATCATAGCGCCAGGATCGGCCTTCGACACTAGGCTTTGGTCGAAAATGAGGGGTTAGCGCGCCCCGGGATCGCCGGCGGGGTCGGCCTTTTGCGCCAGGCGCCGCCAGAGGGCGTCCGTGAGTGCCACGGCGATCAGGCCGAAGGCGCCGCCCATCAGCACGTTCGCCACCCGCTCCTCGGCAATGCCGCTGGCGCCGCCGACGAAGGCGGCGGCCAGCGCGATCAGGAAGCAGCGCAGGCCAAAACCGACGGCGTAGCGGGAGAAGGCGATCAGTGTCAGTGTCGCGCCGAGTACGGCGAGCGAATAGCCCATCCGGCTCGGCGGCAGCGTGATCCCGACCAGCAGCCCCAGCGGAACGCCGGCCAGGGCGCCGATCGCCCTCAATTTCAGCTTGCCGGTGGACGCCGAGAGATCGCCGACCACGACGCTTGCGGCCGACCAGATCACCCATTGACCCTGTGCGAGATTGAGCATTTCGACCAGCGCCGCGGCCGCGAACACCGCGATGGCGGTCGCGGCCGCGGGCAAAAACCATTGTGTTGCGGCCGGCCCGTAAGCGACAGGCGCGGTGTCACCATGTCGCCGGTCGAGAAACTGGACACCGCAGACGAGCGCCAGCGCGATCGGCGAGGATGCGATGATGACGCCGGCGTGACGGAGCGCCTCCTCCGCGCTGACGCCTGCGCGGACCTCGCAGGCGAGATAGACGGCCGGAATGAACACCCAATTGCCGAGCGTCCGCAAACCCTCGCCATAGCGCGTCATCGCCACCGCCAGGAATGCTGCGAGCGCGGTCAGCGACACGAACAGCGGCTTGACCGGTGCGGCAGAGAGGAGGGTCGCGAAGGTGGCGAGGATGACGACGTAGTGCAAGACGACGGCACGCGGCGGCAACCGGAGCTTGAGCGCGGGGATCAGCAGCGAGATCGCGATCAGGCCGAGATTGAGCAGTGCCGGTTCGCTCAGCACGAAATAGGCGATTACCAGCGGGCCGACGACAACAAGCGCGCGCGACAACTCGCCGATCTTGATCTCCCTCGAGACGAGATCACGCAGCCTTGCCGCGAAAGAGATCGTCGGCTGGCTCACGCGGACCTCACCCCGTGCGGCGCGCGAGCAGCAATGTCGCGCCGAGCCCGCACATCACGGCCGCTGAAGCCTGTCGAGTTTTGGCAATGACGTGTGGTCGCCGTGCAAGCCCCGTTCTCGCCTTTGCCGCCCACATGGTGACGATGAGATCGACGCCGGTGTTGAGCGCCACGGAGATGAGGCCGAGCACGATGAACTGCGCGGCGACGTTGCCGCCGGGGTCGACGAATTGCGGGATGAAGGCGAGAAAGAACGCGGCAGTCTTCGGGTTCAGCGCCTCGACGACAATGCCGTCGCGAAATGCCCGCCGTCCGCCGGTGGTTTCGATCTCGACCGGGTCGACGATGCGTGCCTCGCGCCAGCTCTTGATTCCAAGCCAGATGAGATAGAACGCCCCGGCGATCTTCAGCAGGGTGAACGCCTCGCTGCTCGCCATGATGAGCGCCGACATGCCGGCCGCACCTGCGAAGACGTGGACGAGGCCGCCGAGACCAAGGCCGACGCTCGATGCCAGCCCTTCCGCCCGGCCGCCCGCAAGCGTTCGTGCAACGATGTAGAAGATGCCCGGTCCCGGCGTCATTGCGACGACCAGCGCTGCCGCCAGGAAGAGGGCAAAGGTCTGGATATCAGGCATGGCGCGCTCCGCAGGTCGATCTGCCGCCAGTCACCAGCAGAGCGGGGTGCGAGTCAAGCCGAGGTGGGAAAGGGGACGCGAGGAAGCGACCCCCTCAGCTCTATATGTAACGCGCAAGGGGCTTGCTTCAAGACCCCCGCCATCCCGTAGAACCGCCGGCCCAAACCACAATCAAACGAGGTGTGCCGATGGATCATGCAGTGCTGATCGCGGGAGCCGGTCCGACCGGACTGATGTTGGCAGGCGAGCTGGCCCTCGCCGGAATCGACGTCGCCATCGTGGAACGGCGCGTTGATGCGGAACTGACCGGCGCGCGGGCCGGCGGCCTGCATGCACGCACGATCGAAGTGCTCGATCAGCGCGGCATCGCCGACCGTTTTCTTGCGCAAGGGCAACTGATGAAGACCGTGTGGTTCGCAGGCACGCCGTTGGACATCAGTGACTTTCCCACGCGGCACAATTACGTGCTCGCGCTGTGGCAGCGGCATATCGAACGCAGTCTCGCTGACTGGGTCGACGAACTTGCGGTGCCGGTCTATCGCGGGCGCGAGGTGACGGGCTTTCGGCAGGACGCCTCCGGCGTGACGATCGAACTCGCCGACGGCCGGTCACTCCGCGCAGACTATCTCGTCGGATGCGACGGCGGGCGCAGCCAAATCCGCAAGGCGGCCGGCATCGATTTTCCGGGATGGGATCCGACGGTCAGCCATCTGATCGCCGAGGCCGAGATCGTCGGCGAGCCGCAATGGGGCATCCGCCATGATGCGATCGGCATCCACTCGCTGAGCAGGCAGGAGGATGGCCGGACCGTACGGGTCCTGGTGACAGAGCAGCAACTCGGTGCCGCCGGAGAACCGACGCTACGCGACCTCAGCGCTGCGCTGATCGCGCATTACGGGCGTGACTTCGGCGTCCACAGCCCGGTTTCGATTTCGAGGTTCACCGACATGACGCGGCAGGCGGAATGCTATCGCAAGGGGCGGGTGCTGTTGGCCGGCGACGCCGCGCATGTGCATTACCCCGCGGGCGGGCAGGGGCTCAATATCGGCGTTCAGGATGCCGTGAATCTCGGATGGAAGCTCGCCCAGGTCATCAGGCGGACATCGCCGGACAGTCTGCTGGACACATATCATGCCGAGCGTCACCCGGTCGCGGCCCGCGTGCTCCACAACACCATGGCGGCGGTCGCCTTGCTCCGTCCGGACGATCGCACCAAGGCGTTGAGCAGCATCGTGTCCGATCTGCTGGGCATGGACGAACCTCGCAAGCGCATCGCCGCGATGATGTCCGCTCTCGATATCAAGTATGATCTTGGCGAGGGACATCCACTGCTCGGCCGCCGCATGCCCGATCTCGACCTCGTCACCGCCGAGGGTCGCGTGCGGACATTCGCGCTGCTGCGCGACGCACGGCCGGTGCTGCTCAACTTCCGCGCAGCGGGCAGTCTCACGATCGCGCAATGGGCCGATCGAGTTCAGTGCGTCGATGCGGACTGCGTTGGCGTGTTGGAGCTGCCTGCGATCGGCCCCGTCGCGGCTCCCGCCGCAGTCCTGATCAGGCCCGATGGACATGTGGCCTGGGTCGGAGACGAAACCGGCCGGGGCCTCTCGGACGCACTCACGACGTGGTGCGGCCCGCCTTCGCCGGCGTAGCGCCAGACATCGCCTCGGGCGATTGGTGAGACGTGCCGCCGCGCCTCACCACCAGCGCGGTTGCGGTTGATAATAGTACTGCTGCTCGCCGCGCCGGCGCATGTTGCCCTGTTGCGGCTGCGGGTTGGGATTGCGCGGCTGTGGTTGAAAGAAGAAGAACCCGCCGCCGCCCCAGCCGTCGTCGCCTGCAACTTCGATGGGAGGCGTCGGTTTACGCGTGATGAAGCCGCCCTGGGGCTGGGTGCTCAATACGGCCACGAACTCGGTGCGGTAGTTGGTTTCGGCGCTCAGCGGCTCGTCCGAGATGACGATCGAGGAGCGCGGCAACGCCGTCGGCGCGATCCGGTCGAGCACGTCCTGCGGGAAGGCGATGCGGTCGAGCGCCTCCTTGGCCTCGTCGCCATTGTCGATCGTGACCACGCTCCAGCGCAGGCCCGCGTCCGTCTTCGCCATCGCGGTGAAGATATGCGTCCCGAGCGGCCGCTCGGGATTACGGATCGTGACGGGCACTTCGATGGAGGTATCGAACACTTCGCCGCCGCCATCCGGCGCCGGCTTGTGCGTGTTGCGGCGGACATAGAGCTTTTGCGTCGAACGGCTGATGTAGACCGAGACCGGCTCGAGCGCGAGTTTTGC
Organism: Bradyrhizobium guangdongense; assembly: GCF_006483445.1. Taxonomy (GTDB): domain Bacteria; phylum Pseudomonadota; class Alphaproteobacteria; order Rhizobiales; family Xanthobacteraceae; genus Bradyrhizobium; species Bradyrhizobium guangdongense_A. Next base: position 13,951 of record NZ_PPPT01000015.1, read on the forward strand.
ATCGTTGGCAGCCCTGGCGGCGTCGGCTTTCTTCGTCGCCGCGGCCTTGGCGGCGTCCTTTGCCGCGGCGGCTGCATCCAGCTTCGCCTTCGTATCGGCCTTGGCCGTGTCGAACAGCGTTGCGGCCTCCTCAGCCTTCGGCGCGATCTTCTGCTTCAACTCCTCGGCCTTCGCTCTGGCCTGGTCGTTCCTGGCGTTGGCGAGCGATTTTTCGGCGAATGCGAGATCGGCGGCGGTGCGGGTCTTCTGCTGTTCCAGCTTGCGCAGCGATGCCGTCAGCGTCGACGTCTCGCGGGCCGAGGTCGCTGCTGCCTTCTTGGTTTCGTCGGCCGCCTTGGCGGCATCAGCGGCCTCGCGCAGCAGCGCCTCGGCGCGCGCGGGCGCGGCCGCGATCGCCTCGGACTTCGGCATGAACAGCGACGGGTGGGAGATGTCGAGTGGGGCGGCGTCGTTCGGCGAGATGATGATCCGCATGCCGATCCGCGTCCGGTCGAACAGCTTCTCCGCGAAGCCAAACGGCATCCGCACGCAGCCATGCGAGGCGGCATAGCCGGGCAGCGGTCCGCCATGGAGCGCGATTCCATTCCAGGTGATGCGCTGCATGTTCGGCATCCAGGCATCGTCATACATGGTCGAGCGGTGGTCCTTGTCCTTCTCGACGATGGCGAACACGCCGGCCGGCGTCTCGCGACCTGTGGTCCCCGTGGAGACCGGTGCGCGCAGGATCCAGCCCTCGGCATCGTAGAACGTGACCTGCTGGCTCTTGATCGACACGATCGCCATGATCGGTTCGCCGGCTTCGCGCGGCGCTACCGCCTCGACGACGGCCGCGGGCCGCTGCTTTGCCGATGCATCCACAGTCAGCGCCAGGAGGGCGGTCATGGCCGCGAGCGTCAGAACGCCGCAGGGTTTCGAACGACGGTTCGTCACGGAAGATTGCGCCATCGAACGTCCGTTCACCATGCCATGCCCCGGTTGAATTGCCTGTCCATGCCTGCGCCCCTTCCATACCGCAAACTTGTTGACGGAATCATGCGGCATAACCGGGGCAAATTCGTCATATACGACGGCCCCCGCAGGCGGAAGGCGGCGTATTGGCATCCTCAAATCAGGGCTGCAAATCAGAACCGGAAACGGCGCCGTATTGGCGGAAAATTGCCGAAAAGTGCGACCTTGGGCCCCGGTTCGATGCCCTTCGCCAGGCTCATCCCACGCCTTGCGATCTTAGCATTATGCACCTGATTTGCCCGACGGGTCAAGCGCGATTTCGTAAAATCCGCATTCGTCCACCCCCGCTCCCGGCTACTGTGCATGGGGTTGTTTTCGACCACTTTTCCAAACGGCCGCCAGACCCAAAGCCATTCCATCTAGGCTGGGAGCCGATGCTTTAGCGCTTGATGATCTGTGTCCAGACGTCGCCGAGGATCGCGGGTTCGCGCGGCGGCAGGTAGGTGAGCCCCGCCGCCTTGCCGAACTCGGCGATCTTGCCTTCGGCGGCGAGCTCCGTCAGCGCCTTGTTCACCGCCTCGATCAACGCGGGATCGCTGGCGAGCCCGACATAACCGCGATTGGCGCCGATCGGATAGTAGTAGCCGGACGCCGTGATCGCGGTGTCGGGATGTGCGGCGCGGTGGGCGTCGAAGCGGCCGAGGTCGAGTAGCGTGGCGTCGAAATCGCCTCGGTTGAGCGCACCGAGCAGGTCGTCGCGCCCGGGCACCAGATGCGTGATGTTGTCGATCAGCCGCCCCTTGTCATAGGTCATGAGGATGGCATCGCCGAGCGAGCCGCTTTCGATCGCAAGCTTGAGGCCCGCGAGATCGCCAATATCCTTGATCTTGCGGTCGCGCGCCTTCGGTCCGAGCACCACGGTCATCGGCGAATAGACGTAAGGCTGCGTTGGCACCAGCACGCCGAGATCGACGCGGCGACGCCGGTCCTCGCGCGTAGCGCCCTCGAAATCGGGCATCCGCGCCGTCTTCATGCCGGGCGTGACCAGCGAGTCCCTGGTCAGCGCGTAGCCGCCGAGCAGTGCGCAGCGCCCGTCGGAGAGCAGCGCGTTGGCCTCCATCTGCGGGCTCGCCTCCTCGTCGAGCTTGGTCTCGAACCACTGGATCTTGAGCGGACGTCCCAGCTTGTCCGCGATCGCCTGCGCCAGCATCACGTCGAAGCCGGCGTCCGGCTTGCCCTTGCGATGGGCCGACAGCGGCGGACGGTCCTCGTCGAGGCACAGGCGCAAGGGCTGTGGGTCGGCGGCATGCGCGGCCGCCATGCTCGACAGCAACGCGCCGAGCACGCAGGCCGTCAGGTGCCTTCTCATGGCCGCCTCCGGCTCGAAACATAGGCCCAAAGATTGGTGATCTCGTCCTCGCTGAGAATGTCGCCCCAGGGCGGCATCTTGTTGTTCTTGCCTTCCTTGACCGTGGTGAAGAAGCGCGTCCTGTCGTCGGGGAAGGCGCGCAAATCCGGCGTGATGGTACCGGAGTTCATCATGCCGGGGCCATGGCAATGCGAGCACTTCTCGGCATAGGTCGCCTTGCCGTGATCGAGCTGCGTTTTTGGTTCATCCGCAGCGCGGACGGTCGCAACCAGCGCGACCGTCAGCACCGCGACGGCGGCGAGTGTCGCCGCCGTCTTCTGAGAGACTTCCATCAATACGTCCGACCCTGGGTTACTGCTTGATCGCGAAAACCCAGAGCGAGCCGCCGGGCGGGACCTTGGCGAGACGTTCGTCGCCGGAGAACAGCGAGTACACGCCGCCATAGCCGACTGCGACAGCCACGTACTGCACGCCGTCCTGCTGCCAGGTCACAGGCTGACCCTCGATGCCGGAGCCGGTCTGGAACTGCCAGAGCTTCTTGCCGGTGTCGGCATCGAACGCCTCGAACTCGCCGGTGAGCTGGCCCGAGAACACCACGCCGCCCGCCGTCGACAGCACGCCCGAGAAGCGCGGAATGTCGCTCGGCTGTTCCCACTTCGACTTGCCGGTCATGGGATCGATGGCCTTGAGATGACCGCGCGGGCCGTCGTCGAACTGCCACGGATCGGTCAGGTCCATGCCGAGATACCATTCACCCTGCTTGAAGGTGACGGGTTCGGCCTTGTACTTGCCGCCGAAGTTGAGCGTGTTGGCGTAGGCGAGGCCGGTCTGCGGGTTGAAGGACATCGGTTCCCAGTTCTTGCCGCCGAGGATCGACGGATAGACGGTGACCTTCTTGCCTTCGCGCGCGCCGGTGGCGACCTCGGTCTCGATCGGCTTGCCGGTCTTCATGTCGATGCCGGTGGCCCAGTTGACCTTCACGTAAGGATTGGCCGCGAGCAGCTTTCCGTTGGTGCGGTCGAGCACGTAGAAGAAGCCGTTGCGGTTGGCATCCATCAGCACCTTGGTCGGCTTGCCGTCGACGTTCATGTCGGCAAGGACCATTTCGGCGACCGAGTCATAGTCGAACGGATTGTTCGGCGAGAACTGATAGTGCCACTTGATCTTGCCGGTCTGCGGATCCATCGCGATGACCGAGCAGGTGTAGAGATTGTCGCCCGGGCGGACCGCCGAGTTGAACGGACCGGGGTTGCCGATGCCCCAATACACCGTCTTCAGCTCGGGATCGTAGGATCCGGTGATCCAGGTCGATCCGCCACCCAGCTTCCAGGTGTCGCCCTTCCAGGTGTCGCCGCCCGGCTCGTCCGGGGAGGGGATCGAGTGGGTACGCCAGAGATGCTTACCCGTTGCCGGATCCCAGCCGTCGATGAAGCCTCGGGTGCCGAATTCGGCGCCGGAGATGCCGGTGATGACGACGCCGTCCGCAACCAGCGGCGCAACCGTCATCGAATAGCCTTCCTTGATGTCGGCGGCCTTCTGGCGCCACAGCTCCTTGCCGGTCTTGGCATCGAGTGCGATGACGTTGGCGTCGAGCGTGGTGCGGAACACCTTGCCGTCGAACAGCGCGGCGCCGCGATTGATGATGCCGCAGCAGACGATACGGGGCGTCTCGGCGGGATACTCGACCTTGGTTTTCCAGATCTGCTTGCCGGTCTTGGCATCGACCGCCATCGTCGCGTTATGGGACGTCACATAGATCACGCCCTGGTACACCAGAGGCTGCGATTCTTCGCTGCGGTCGTCGTTGAACGAGTAGTTCCAGACCGGGACGAGATTCTTGACGGTGTCCTTGTTGATCTGATTCAGCGTGGAGAAACGCTGAAGATTGTAACCCATGCCGTAGTTGAGAACGTTCGAAGTGTCGGTTGCGCCCTTGATGAGCTGTTCGTTGGTTTGTGCACTCGCTACCGAGCATGCAGAAATGACGAGGCTCGCGGCCATCGCAAAGCGTTTCATCCGTTCCTCCCAATATGCGCGCCTTTTGACGCTGCGTCGTAACACTCTGATGGAAAGCAAAACGCGTCAATACGAAAGTCGTATTCGCGTGTGCTGATTTGTTGGACGCCAGATGACACTTCAGTCAGTCTACGGTTACGCGCAGGAAACCGACGTGCTCGACGTGGTCGCGCTATCAAATTCCGTCGGATGAAGAATGCTGCAATTGCGTTGTCCGACAAACTGCATATGCTGACGCTGCTCGCGCGTGATTTTCGGAAAATGCGAGGAGCTTTGCATGCGCGCGGCGGTTGCACGTGGTCGGATAGCGAACATGAACGAAGACGGCGCCTGCTCCGAACCGAACCCTTCGCGCTGTTTCCGACTTATGAAAATGTCTCGATCCCGATTCGTCTCAAGGAGGCTTTGCTGATGTCGCGCCGATCCGTTGCCTTTGCCATGTCGTTCGCCATGGCCGCTCTGTTGCTGTCCGTGCCGGCGATGGCGGCATCGCCTAACGCCGTCAAGATGTTCGACACCGACAATGACGGTACGCTCGACCTCGCCGAGGTGAAGAAGGCTGCAGCCGCGCTGTTCGCGAAGCTCGACCCGGACAAGGATGGTACGCTCGATGCGCGCGAACTGCGTGGCCGCCTGACGCCCAAGGAGCTTGCGACTGCCGATCCCGACAAGGACGGCACGTTGACGCTCGATGAGTACCTCGCCGTCGTCGAGCAACGCTTCAACGCCGCAAATCCCGACAAGGATGGAACGCTCGACGCGAAGGAGCTGAAGTCGCGTGCAGGGCAGGCGCTGTTAAGGCTGTTGAAATGATTTTTGGTCGATTTTGACCGAGAGCGAACACGTCTTGCCCGAGAGTGCAATACGGCCGCGAAGAATTGACGCGAGTGCTGTTCGGCCGCCGATTCCAGGCTTGCGCTGTGCGTGGTGCAGCCCTAGGTTTTGCCGGGCGCGATATCGCGCTCAATGAAGACTTGGGAGACCCCGAATGGCTTGGAAAGCTCCGAAGATCGTGGAAGTGCCGGTGGGCATGGAAATCAACATGTACGCCTGCGCTGCGCGCAAGTAAAAACGTGCCTTGAGACCTGTCACGGCTTCAATGGCGAAAGCTGTTGAAGCCGTGGCAGTGTCTAGACCCTTGCATTGCTTTGCGTGCTCTTGGCGCGGGCCTCGAAGCGCCCATATCGGAGCGCGAGCGTCGGCAGCACCAGCAGGCTGAGCGCCATCGACGTCATGAGCCCCCCGAGGATGACGATCGCCATCGGGCCCTCGATTTCGCGTCCCGGCTCTCCGGCGCCGAGCGCGAGCGGCAGCAGTCCCAGCCCGGTCACGACAGACGTCATCAGGATCGGAATGAGGCGGTCGGCGGCGCCCTCGATCGCAGTGTCCAAGCCCCACACGCGACCGTCGACGAGCACGAGGTGCTCGTAATGCGAAATCATGAGAATGGAGTTGCGCAGCGTGATGCCGAACAGGGTGACGAAGCCGACCATCGATCCGAGCGAGAGCAGGCCGCCCGTCAGTGCCAATGCGAACACCCCGCCGACGAAGGCAAACGGCAAATTGATCAGCACCAGCAGCAGATTTCGCCAATGTCCGGTCACCATCGCCAGCAGAACGATGATGCCCGTCCCCGCCAGCAGGGAGTTGACGATGAGGTCGCGCCGCGACCGTGCCTGCGCCTCGGCTGCGCCGGCAAATTCGAGGCGGGCACCCGGCGGCAGCGTGACCTCGCGGGCCAGCTTGCGTTTGACTGATGCCACGAAGGATTCGAGATCGCGTCCACTGACATTCGACGTGACGGTCTGAACGCGTTGCGCGTTCTGGTGCTGGATCTGGTAGCGGCCCGTGGTTTCGTAGACGTCGGCGATTTGCTTCAGCTGGATGTAGGCACCGCTCGGCGTGCGCACCGGCAGGTCGCCGATCTGGGTGACACGGGCGCGGACCTGCGCATCGAGGATCACGATGATGTTGAAGACTGCATTGCCTTCATACCCCTGGCCGACGATATCGCCCTGATAGGCAGTGCGGACCAGCTCGAGCACTTCGACCGCATCGAGCCCCCAGCGCTGCAGGTCGGTCGGGCGAAGCGTCACATTGACCTGCGGCATTCCCGGTGGCGACCGCCGCTGCACGTCCATGGCGCCACCGACCTCGTCGGTCTCCCGCGCGACGTCGCGCGCCGCCCGATCGAGCAAGTCCAGATCAGGCCCGTAGATGTTGATGACGACAGCCGCGCTGAAGCCGGAGACGGTTTCCTCGACGCGCTCCGTCAAATAGGTCTTGATCGAGAAGGCAATCCCGGGGAAGTCGGCAAGGGCGGCCCTGATACGCGCTTCGGCTTCCGACTGCGCCTTGCCGGAGAGCCCCGGCTCGAGATCGACTTCGAATTCGCTGGAATGCGGACCGACCGTGTCGATACCGGCCTCGGCCCGGCCCGAGTGCTGCGCCACTCTGCGGATGCCCGGGATTTTTCGCAGCGTATCCGTGATCAGTTTCCCGAGACGCATGGACTCGTCGAGCGAGGTACCGGGGATTGCCGAGACGTGCAGGATCAAATGGCCTTCGCGCAGGTCCGGCAGGAAGGTCCCGCCGAAGAACGGCAGCATCGCCGCTCCGGCGATCGTGATCGCCACGGCTGCCGTCATCACCAGCTTCGGGAATCGGCCGATCCGACGCAGCAAGGCCTGGTAGGTGCGACGGGACCACCGCACCGTCGGCGGTTCATGCAGGCGCTGCGCGCCGCTTCTCCCGACGAGGAGCAGCATGCAGAGCGCCGGCGTCACCGTCAGCGCAACCGCGAGCGAGGCGATCACGGCAAAAATGTAAGCGATGCCCAGGGGGGCGAAGAGGCGGCCGGCAATGCCGGAGAGCCCCAGGACCGGAAAGAACACCAGCAGCACCGCGAATGTCGCATAGGCTACTGCGGTGCGCACCTCGAGGAAGGCATCGAGTACGACCCGTGCCTCGGGCTTCGGCGCCGCTGCCAAGCGATTTTCGCGCAAGCGACGGACGACGTTCTCGACGCCGATCACGGCGTCATCGACGACTTCACCGATCGCGATGGCGAGGCCGCCCAGCGTCATCGTGTTGAGTGTCTCCCCCATCCATTGCAATGCGAGTACGGCCGCGATCAGCGACAACGGGATCGCGGTGCAACTGATGATCGAGGTGCGCCAGTCGAACAGAAATAGAAAGAGGACGACGACCACGAGCGCACCGCCGACCAGCAAGGCGTTGAGGACGTTCTCGGTCGCAGCGTCGATGAAGTTGGCGGGACGAAAAATGTCCGCATGGAGCTTGACGCCGTCGGCCTCGAGGCCGGGTCGCAGATCCTGCAGCGCGGCTTCCGCCCGCCTGGTGACCTCTCTGGTATTCGCGCCATATTGCTGGCTGACCATGAGCATGATGCCGGGCACGCCGTCGATGAGCGCGGCCCCGATCGGCGGCTCGGGAGCGGTCACGACGGTGGCGACGTCGCCGAGAACCACGCTTGCGCCACCTTCGTGCAGAAGCACGGTGCGAGCCAACTGGTCGGGCGTCAGGGACTGTCCTTGTGTCTGCAGCGTGATGCGCTGATTGACGGTGTCGATGAAGCCGGCGCCGCGCACGCCGCTGGCCTTGCGCGCTGCGGCCAGCACGTCATTCAGGCCGACCCGGAAGCGGATCAGATCGTCCGGGCGAACCTGCACTTGAAGCGACCTGACGTCCTTGCCGTAGGTCGAGACTTGCGCCACGCCCGGTACAGCCAGAAGCCGTCTCGCCACGGTCCAGTCCGCAATGGTGCGCAACTCCATCAGCGAGCGCTGGTCGGACGTCAGGCCAATGACCAGCACGGTGCCGGCGAGCGGCGTCAACGGCGTCATCGACGGCGGCTGCACGCCTTGCGGCAGGCGCGCGGCCACGACTGCGAGACGCTCCGTCACCAATTGCCGCGCACGGTAGATATCGCTGCGCGGCTGGAAGATGACCGTCACGACGGAGAGGCCCTGGATCGACGACGAGCGCAGGCTCTCGACGCCGGCGAGGCCATTGATCGACGTTTCGATCGGTTGCGTGACCAGGATCTCGACATGCTCCGGGCTGAGGCCGGGCGCTTCAGTCTGGATCGTGACCTGTGGCGGCGCGAACTCGGGGAAGACGCCGTATTTGGCTTCACCGAGCGCGAACACGCCATAACCCAGCAGCGCGAACGACAGCGCGAGCATGATGCCGCGGAAGCGGATGGCGAACGCGACGAGAGCAGCTTGCGGCCCTGACCTCGCGGAGCCGTTGCCGTCAGTCATTGTCATCGCCGCCCCGAAGCTCGCTCTTGGCTTCTTCGGACAACAGGACCTGCGCGCCGCGCATGACGATTTCGGACCCCGACGGGATATCCCGGACGACGTAGTCGTCGTCCGAAACCGGCTGATCCATGCTGATCGGATGCCGCCGGAAGCTGTCGGGACTCACACGCAGGTAAACCCAGGATCGCCCCTGCCAGCGCACAATGGCGGTGTCCTCGATGAACACGCCTTCGTAAGTGTTGCCTGACGGCACATAGACAGTGGTGTTCATGCCGGGCAGCAGGCCGCTATCGCCGGGTGCGGAGAAGAAATAGCTCAAGCCCTGAATACGTGGGTCGGTGCGTGTTGCCGGCGAGACGTATTGCAGATCGATGTTCGCGTTCCGCGTCGGCGCCTGCGCCAGGGCCGTTCCGGGAGTGCCCGTGACGGTTACGCCGGGCGGCAGCGTCACCTGAACCAGGAACTGGTCGCGTTCGATCAGCCTGACGACGGCCGGCGAGCGCTCGACGATTCCGCGGCCGATCACCGGCCCCCATTCCTGCTTGGCCGTGGCCGCGAGAGTCCTGAGTTGCGATTCCGCCGCGGTCAGCGCGGCCTTGTCCGTCCGCAGCGTTCCCTCTGCGGTCTCCGCTTCCTTCTTCGGGAGGGCGGCGGAGTCGACGAGGTTCTTGATCCGGTCGTAGGCGCTCTTCGCGACTTCGAGCCTGGCCTGCGCTGTCTGGAGCTGGGCCTGCGCATTGGCGTAGCTGTTGGTGAGCTCCGTAATCCGGGAAATGTCGAGCACCGCGCCATAGGCGCGGAATTGCTCGGGATGGGGAGCAGCTTCCACCGCCGCGGTTTCGAGACCGATCTGCTTCTGCTGGTTGGGCGTCAGCTTGACCACCGGCTGGTCGCTGTTTGCAGTGCGGGAAGGCTCGGTACGGCCCGGATTCGGTTTGTCGGGTTGTGTCTCTGCAGCTTCTGCCCGTCGGACGTAACCCGTAACGACCAAGGTGCCGGCGGCGAGCGCCAGCACGCAGAGTACGACCGCGACACCGCGCCGGGAGGTTTCCTTAAGAGCCATCAGCCTGTTAGCAGTTGTGGGGAACCAGCTTATTGACGAAATCAACGGGCCACAAGGCGGCGGTTTCGCGTCTGCTGATCTCGGTGACGCACGTTCACCTCTGGTGCGAAGCCGTGGCGATGCCGGCGTCATGCCCGTTTGAAACTTCAGCCTGCCCCGAGCGTAACTTTTCATGCTAGTTTCCCGGCGATCCCTGAAGGATTTTCTGCATGAATCCGATTGACCTGATCGTGACCGTTTGTGCCGTGCTCTCGCCGCAGGTGTGCGAGGAACAGCATCTCGTGTTCAACTTTGCGGGCTCGCCGCGGCAGTGCGTGATGGCCGCGCCGCCCTACATCGCGCAATGGGTCGGCGACCATCCGAAATGGACCGCCGTCAAATGGCGCTGCGAGTACCCGCACCCGAACGACAAGGCGTAACGCTCTCCACGCTACTTCTTGCAGTCCTTCAGGTCCTTGTCGGCGATCGAGAACACCGCATCGGCCTTGATCTCGATGTCGCGAACGACGCATTGGCGTCCGTTGGGATAGGCGACCTTGGCATCGTAGCGGCCGGGCTCGACGCCGGTGATGCGCAGCCGCTCGTCATGGTCGACCTCCTTGTCCTTGTCGTTCAGGGTCTGGTTCGGCCCCCAGTCGGTCTTGCCCGCAGGTGAAAGCTGGAAGCCGGAAATGGTTTCCGAGGTCAGGTTCCAGAGCCTGACACCCTTGCCTTTGGCTTGTGCGGCCGCTTCCCCCGCAAATGCCACCACCACGATCAAAGCCAGACACCAGCGCATCAGTTGCGTCCTCCCAAAAGCCGCGCCGTCATTTCGTGATGAGGCGCTCGCGGTTCTTTGCCTTGTCGAAATTCTTGGCGCGGTCAAGGCCGACCGGCGCGATCAGCTTCGCCGAGACCAGGTCGGCGCCGTCGAAATCGGCATCGGTGACGGTGGCACCGGTCAGGTCGGCGCCGCCGAGCTGGGCATTCTTCAGCGAGGCGCCGCTCAAATCGGCTCCCTTCAGCACCGCGAATTCGAGATCGACGCGCGACAGGTCGGCATTGCGCGCGTTCAGCCGCTCCAGATTGGCGGATCGCAGCACGCCGCGCATCAGGCCCATCGACTGGTTGCGCATGTCGGCACCAAGGCTCGCGCCCGCGATCGATGCACCGACGAGGCTCGCACCGGTGAGGTCGCCGGCGATGCGCGCGCCGCTGAGGTCAGCGCCGTCGAGCCGCGCGCGGGCCATTTGCGTGGCGAACAGATTGGCGCCTTTGAGGCTCGCGCCCGTGAGATCGGCGTCCAGCAGCCACGCCTGATCGAGAATCGCGCGATCGAGTTTTGCGCCCGCAAGCTTCGTCTTGTTGAGCCGTGCCGCGCGAAAATTGACCCCGGTCAGATCGAGCCCGGAGAGATCGAGGCCCGACAGGCGCTTGCCGGTGAAATCGGCGGGCGCGGTGACGTTTGCCTTGGCGAGGATAGCCTCGACGTCCTGCCGGCTCATTTCGGCCGAGACCATCGCGGGCGAGGTGAGGTCGACGTCGCGCATCATGTCCTGCGCGCCCGCCGTCGTCGCGAGCAATGCGAGACCCACCATCATGAGGACGACCGTTCGCGTCATTGTCTCCTCCGCTGCCGGTCTCTTTAGCACGTGCGCCGGGCCGGCACCTATGAGACATCTCGCTCGGCGCGTCGATTGAGGCCAGCCTTGATCGCTGATATCTCGGCGTCGCCGCGCGCCGCGCGCGGGATATGGATCGGCACTTCCGCAACAATCCGCGCCGGCCGCGGCGACAGGAAGAACAGGCGGTCGCCGAGCCGCACCGCATCGTCGATGCTGTGCGTGACCAGCAGCGTCAGGACCGGCCGGCTCGCAACCAGGGTTGCGATCTCCTCGCGCAGCCGCGCGGCGAGCGCGTCGTCCAGCGAGGCCAAGGGTTCGTCGAGCACCAGAATATCCGGCTCGACGGCGAAGGCGCGCGCCAGCGCCACGCGGCGGGCGAGCCCGAGCGAGAGCTCGCCGGGGAAATGGCTGCGATGCGCCTCCAGCTCCAAAATCTTGAACAGCTCCGCCAGCTTTGTGTCGCTGACGTCGGGCGCGGCCAGCCGTACATTCTGTTCGACCGAGCGCCACGGTAATAGCCGCGGCTCCTGGAACACCATGCCGATCCGAGCCTCCGGCGGGCGTACGATCGCGCCTTCAAAATCAGGATCGAGCCCGAGGATGATCCGCAGCATCGTGCTCTTGCCGCAGCCGGAGGGACCGACGAGCACGCCGACCTCGCCGTCCCGCAGGGAGAATTGCACCGGCGCCAGCACGTCCTGCGTTTCGCCCGCAGCGTTCTTGAAAGCCTTGGCTTTGATGTCGATCTCAAGCCGCACGGGGCCGCCACCTTGTTGTGCGGGCTTCGAACGGTTGCACCAGCGTCGTTTCGATGACGAGCACGACGGCCGCGAAGGTCAGCGAATAGGCGAGCAGCCGTGGCGTGTCGAAGAGCTGGAAGGCGACGCCGATCTCGAAGCCGACGCCGTTCGGACGTCCGAGCAATTCGGCGACCAGCACGATCTTCCACACCAGCGACAGGCCGGAGCGCGCGGCGGCAGCGATATAAGGCGCAAGCTGCGGCAGCACAACGTGACGGAAGGCGCGCCAGCGCGGGATCGCGAATACCGTTGCCATCTCGTCGAGCGCGCTGTCGAGCGCACGCGTGCCTTCGCGCAAGGTGACGACCGCGGTCGGCAGCTTGTTGATGGCGATCGCCGCGATCGCGGCGGCCTCGGTGAGGCCGGCCCAGATATAGGCGAGCACGATGACCACCAGCGCCGGCAGGTTCAGCAGCAGGATCAGCCAGGGATCGCCGAGTTTGTCGGCGAGCCTGTTCCGTCCCATCAGATAGCCGATGGCGCTGCCGAGCGACATCGCCAGCACGAAGGCGAGGATGACGCGCGCCAGCGTCGCGCCGAGATGCAGGAACAATGCGCCGGAGGCAGCCTCCGCCAGCATCACGTTGAGCACGGCGGTCGGGGAGGGCAGCTTCGGCCCGCCGACGAACAGCGCGGCGATCCACCAGGTCGCAAGGAACAGAGCAAACGAGACGAGACGCAGCACCTCAGTCTCCGGGTGCGCGATAGAAGGTGCCGGGATCGAGCTCGGCTGCCGGGCCCACCAGATCGCGGCCGCCAATCTCGGCCAGCACGCGATAGAGCACGCGCGCATCGGCCTCCTCGTCGGCGATCGACCGGCGAGGAATGCCTTCTCGATAGCGGGTGCGATATGCCCCGAGCACAGCAGGATCGGCGGTGCCGGTCAGCGGCGCGATCTTGTCCCAGGCGGTATCAGATGTTGCGAGCAACTCCTTGGCCTTGCGCGTCATCGCGATGAAGCGCGCCACCACGTCGCGGTTCTTCGTGGCCCACTCCTCGTCGAAGACATAGCCGACCGCGGCGACCGCTCCCTTGGCGCCGAGTTTTGGCAAGATGTCCTCGATCCCCGCGACGCGCCGAAAACCCTTGGCCTCGAGCTGGGCGCAGAAATTCCAGAAATTGAGGCTGGCATCCATCTCGCCGTCGAGCGTCTTGGCCGCGAGCAGAGGCGGAGCGCCATAGACGATGGTCGCCTCCGATTTCAGGTCGATGCCGTCCTGCTTCATCCGTGCCTGCAGCAAGAGCCAGCTCTTGTCGATCGCGCCGCCGGCGACCGCGAGCTTGCGTCCCCTGAGGTCGGCGAGCGTCTTGATCGGCGAATTGGCCGGGACCATCACGGCGCCGAGCGCGCTGGAATAGGGGTAGAAGGTCAGCCTGGCGCCGAGCGCGCGCTCGCGCGACACCCACAGCCAGTCCGACAGCATGATGTCGGCATTGCCGGCGCGCATCGCGATCTTGCCCGCTTCAGTGCTCGCGAGCTCGGTGACCTCGAGCGACAGATTGGCGGCCTTGTCGAGCCCGTTCTCGCGGATTGCGGCGAGCTCCCAGGAAAATGTTCCGGTTTTCTGCACCGCAAGGCGGATCGTCTCCGCGCTGCAGGGGAGCGAGACAAGCGATAACGCCAATGCGATCGATGCCGTCAGATTGCGAGCAAGATGTCTCATTACTCTTTGCGCCGTTTCCTCGAAGCTGTTCTTGTCGTCACCATACGCATAGCATAGTTTCCATCGCAACCGGCGGGAGGACGGCCATGATCTCGACAAGGCAGCTACGACCGATTGTCGCCGCATTGGCTGTTTTGGCTACGACCGCGGTCGCGGTACGGGCCGACGAGGCCAATGATTATCCAACCGCCGCGCGTGCCGAATACGTCTATGGTTGTATGAAGGCCAATGGCGAGAGCCGGCAGTCGATCGAGCAATGTTCCTGCTCCATCGACGTCGTCGCCTCGATCGTGCCCTATGAACGCTACGTCACCGCCGAGACCGCGCTCAGCATGTCGCAGGTACGCGGAAACCTCGGGGTCCAGTTCCGTACGTCGGAGCAGGCGAACACAGCCGTGAACGATCTCCGCCGCGCGCAGGCCGAGGCTGAGGTGCGGTGCTTCTGATCCGTTTCTGCACTCTTGCCGCATCGTCATGCCCGGGCTTGTCCCGGGCATCCACGTCTTAGCGATCGGCGAAAAGATCGTGGATGGCCGG
>NZ_PPPT01000159.1 GCF_006483445.1 Bradyrhizobium guangdongense
TCCATCCGGGCTACGGGGCTTGGCCCCTTCTCCGAATACGTGTATCGATGCGTCGATACTACAGGAGAATGAGAATGCGCGTTGTCGACCTTTTCCTGACTCCGGACGGCCGCTCGCGAGCATTCGACCTCCTTTTCAATTTCGATGGGCGTATCACGAGATCAAGTTATTGGCTCTCCTGGCTGCTATGGGCCATCGCTTATGTCGCGCTCTTCATACTTTCGTTCCTGCTCGGGTGGCTGCCTTACTTGATGATCTGTCTCTGGTTGATCGTCGGACTGCTTGCCTTGAATTCGAACATTGCGGTGGGCCGTAAGCGACTACATGACCGTGGCAAGAGCGGTTGGTGGCTGCTACCCCTTTATCTCGGCCCGACTGCCTGCGAAATCGCTGGTCGTGTGTCAGACGCGAGGAACGTTTTCAGCATAGTGGCTTTCGGACTGTTTGCGTGGACTATCATAGAGCTTGGCCTACTGCCTGGCACAAAAGGTCAAAACGAATACGGCCCTGACCCAACTGATCTTCAAGCGCAGACTGCTGCATGAAGGACGTTCGAATCGCGGGTTCACCGAATGCACTCCCAACCGACGCGACAGCGCGTGAGAGATCGACCGTGCTCAGGGCTGGCCCAGATGTAGCGCAGCGCATTCCACGACTGTCTCACACACGTCACCAATCCCGGATTTCGTTCCGCTCCATCAGGGCTACGGATCTCCATCTCGACCCAAAGTCCCTTCTGAAGGCACAATGGCTGTGGCTGACCAATGAGGGCAATGTTCGAAGCGGCGGTGCTTCTGCTGGCCGTTATGATCGAGCCGTTTCGACGGCCCCCTGCCCCCTGCGTCGCTCCTCTGGTCCGTGGAGTAGGTCGGGCAGAGCACCCATTGTCTGATCTCCAGTTGAGCAAGCTAGAGACCTGGTTTCGTTCGAATGAAAAGGGATGGAAGCGGAGCCCCGATCCAGCAGTAGGCGCATCATACGTCGCGATGCTTGAACATTCCGACGAGACGACGACCTTCCTATGCCTGTTCTCGCAGCCAAGGGCCGAGGTCTATTTTCGCAGGCATAGAGGCAAAGAATTCGATGCAGGCTGGCTATCTCGACCTAGTGCGGAGATCGACGGCCTGATCGAGATGTTGCCACAACCAGTGGATGCGGATGCGTAGGATAGCCCACGCGAAGCGTGCCCAGCTCTTCTACCAAACGGTGAGGAAAGATGGTGGGCACG
>NZ_PPPT01000160.1 GCF_006483445.1 Bradyrhizobium guangdongense
TTGTAGTACTGGTACTCGGCCTTGGCCGACCAGTTCGGGGCGAACATGTACTCGATGCCGGCACCGACGGTGTAGCCGTCCTTGTGGTTGCCGTTGATGGCGAAGGCCACCGGCACGCCGCCCAGCGTCACGTTCTCGTTGTTGTCGGAATAGGCGTAGCCGCCCTTCACATAGAGCAGGCCGGGACCCCAGGTGTAGCCGACGCGGCCTGTGATCGAGCCGAGGCCGCGCTGGTTGTTGGTGTAGGCGTAGCCGCCGGGATAAACCGCGCCGACGCTGCCGGAGAGCCAGGAATACTGGCCTTCGACGCCGACCACCCAGTTCGGGTTGAACTGCCAGTCGCCGCCGACCTGCAAGCCGCCGAGGAAGCGGCCGTTGCTGTTGTTGCCAGTGGCCAGACCACTGAAATTGCTGTCGCTCGAGAAGGCGCCGCCGACATGCGCACCGAGATAGAAGCCGGTCCAGTTGTAGAGCGGCGCGGCATAAGCGGGCGCGGGCTGCTGTTTGTAGTAGCCGCGGTTGAGGTCCGCACCGAGGGCGGGGGCGGCCGCGCTCACAAAGAGCAGCGCAACGGTCGCGAACAGAATCTTCTTCATCGTCTTTACTCCAACACTCAAACCCGGCTGGCGCGCATCCCGCGCCGTCGCCGTTGGTTACGCAGATAGATGGCTTTCGATGAAAATGCTGTCACTCGCGTGGCACAGCGATCGCTAACCTAACTTATTGGCCCTTAAATGATTTTTGTGCCTAACGGCGGGTAAAGAAAGGCTGAAGAAAGGGTTAAGTCGGCGATGCTCGGACCGCCTTGCGCGAAGCACTCGTTAACCAAGCCGTTTCAGCACTTCCTCGCGCATCTGCGCGCGAAACTCGGCGCGGCGCGCCGGCCGGTCCTTCTCGTGGACGGTGTGACGATCGAACACGTTGAAGCTGTCCATGATCGGATAGCGCTCGCTCGCCATCGCGAGCACGCGCAGCACCTTGGTCGCCGCCGCGGTCGTGCCCTTCACCTCCCAACGCCGGATCGTGTCGGCGCCACCGGCGGACGGCAGTCCACACAGTTTTGCCATGTCGGCGGCCGTCAGCCTCTTGCCGAGGGCGTCGGACAGGTCGGCGCGCAGTTGCTTCAGTTCAGGTCCGGTCATTCCACTCATTCCAGGAGATGATGAGGAGAACGCGATAAACCTGATTCGGGTTCATCCGAGGGCCGGCGCGGAAATTTTCCTATGCCGCCGGCGCGCGCTCCTTCCGTCCGGGGACGGCCGCGAGCAGCTCGCTTGTGTAGCTGTGCTCGGGCGCGGCGAACAGCTGCGCCGTCGGCTTCAATTCGACGATGGCGCCGCGCTGCATCACTGCGATGCGGTCGCAGATTTGGGCTGCGACGCGCAGGTCGTGGGTGATGAACAGCATGGAGAGGCCGAGCCGTGCCTTCAGGTCTTCGAGCAGCCGCAGGACTTGCGCCTGCACGGAGACGTCGAGCGCGGAGACGGCTTCGTCCGCAACGATGATCTCGGGCTCCAGCGCCAGCGCGCGCGCGATGCCGACGCGCTGGCGCTGGCCGCCGGAGAATTCATGCGGGTAGCGTTCGAGCGCGCCGGCATCGAGGCCCACCATCTTGAGCAGATCGCGGGCGCGGTCGAACGCGACCTTGGGCGCGGTGCCGGCCGCGATCGGGCCGTCGGCGATGATGTGGCCGATCTTGCGCCGTGGGTTGAGCGAGGCGAACGGGTCCTGAAAGATCATCTGGATGCGGTGGCGCTCGGCGCGAAGTGCTTTGCCGGAAAGGCCGGTCAGATCGGTGTCGCCGATGCGCACCGTGCCGCGATCAGCCTCGATCAGTCGCATCACCAGCCGCGCCACCGACGACTTTCCGGAGCCGGATTCGCCGACCAGGCCGAGCGTCTCGCCTTTGAGGATGGAGAAGTTGACCTCGCGCGCGGCATCGACCCGGCGATCCTCGCGGAACCAGCCGCCTGACGTGACATAGGTCTTGTCGAGCCCAATCACCTCGACCGCCTTGGCCTGCTCGTCGAGCGGTTTTCGCGCCGGAGGATCCATCGAGGGAACGGCCGCGAGCAGCGCCTTGGTGTAGTCGTGCTGCGGTTGGTTGAAGACGATCGAGGCAGGGCCTTCCTCCACCACCTTGCCATGCCTGAGCACCACGACCTGGTCGGCGATATCTGCCACGACACCGAAGTCGTGGGTGATGAACATGACCGCCATGTTGCGGTTGCGCTGGAGGTTACGGATCAGCTTCAGGATCTGCGCTTGCGTGGTGACGTCGAGCGCTGTCGTCGGCTCGTCCGCGACCAGCACCGCCGGCTCGAGCGCGAGCGCCATCGCGATCATGGCGCGCTGGCGCTGTCCGCCGGAGAGCTGATGCGGATAGGCGCGCACGATGCGTTCGGGGTCGGGCAGGCCGACTTCGCGCGCCAGCGACAACGCCTTGGCGCGGCGCTCCTTCGGCGTGAGCAGGCCGTGTGCCTCGAACATCTCGGCCATCTGGTCGCCGATCCGCATCAAGGGATTGAGCGCGGTCATCGGTTCCTGAAAGATCATCGCCAGCCTGCGGCCGCGCAGATCGCGCCAGGCATCATCGTCGAGCTTGACGAGATCGCGACCCTCGAACTGGATCTCGCCTGAGGTGACGTCGACCGTATCCGGCAGCAGTCCCATCAGCGCATGCGCGCACATCGACTTGCCGGAGCCGGATTCGCCGACCACGCAGACAATCTTGCCGGGTTTCAACTCCAGCGAGACGCCGTCGACCGCAAAGGGACGCTCGGCTCCCTTGGGCAGCGCGATCCTCAGGTTCTTGATGGAGACGACGGGCGGCGCAGTCATCAGCGGCCCTCCCGCGACAGTCGCGGATTGAGCGCGTCGTTGAGGCCTTCGCCGATCAGGTTGAGCCCGAGCACGGAGATCAGGATCGCGATGCCCGGAAAGACGGTGATCCACCAGGCCTGACGGATCACGGTGCGCCCGGCGCCGACCATGTAGCCCCAGGAGATCAGGTTGGGATCTCCGAGGCCGAGGAACGACAGCGAGGACTCCAGGAGGATCGCGGTTGCGACCATCAGCGAGGCCAGCACGATCACCGGCGAGAGCGCGTTAGGCAGGATTTCGCGCCAGATGATCCAGCTATTGCTTTGGCCGGTGACGATGGCGGCCTGGACATATTCCCGCGTGCGCAACGACAACACCTCGCCGCGCACGAGGCGCGCCACTGGCGGCCAGCTCACGATCGCAATCGAGCCGACGATCGAATAGATCGAGGGCTGCAGGATCGCGACCAGCACGATCGCGAGCGCAAAGCTCGGAATGGTCTGGAAGAATTCCGTGAAGCGCATCAGCGCGTCGTCGACCTTGCCGCCGAAGTAGCCGGCAATCGCGCCGATCGGCACGCCGACAATGAGCGCGACCAGCGTCGAGACCAGGCCGACCAGCAGCGACACCCGCGCGCCGAAGATGAGGCCCGCAAACACGTCGCGGCCGAGCGCGTCGGTGCCGAGCGGCACGGTCGAGAGCGTGAACGGGGGCAGGAACGGCCGCTGCACCATTCGCCAGGGCGAATTGGGGAACAGCAGCGGGCCGAACACGGCGATCGCAATCGCGAGCAGCAGGATGATCAGGCCGATCAGTCCGCTCGGATTGCGCAGCATCGATGTCCAAAACTGTTTCATGCGGCGAATTCGATGCGTGGATCGACCAGGCGATAAACGAGGTCGGTGATGAGGTTGAAGATCAGCACCATCGCCGAGCAGACGACGAAGACGCCGAGCAGGAGATTGTAGTCGCGCTGCAGCAGCGCTTCGTACATGAGACGTCCGATGCCGGGCCATGCGAACACGGTCTCGGTTAAGACCGCGCCGCCGATCAGCGTGCCCGAGTGCACGCCTGCAAGCGTGACGACCGGCAGCAACGCGTTGCGCAGCACGTGGCGGCGCTGGATCACGGCATCGCTGAGGCCCTTTGCACGCGCGGTCTTGACGAAATCGAGCCGCTTCACCTCCAGCATCGAGGCGCGCGTCATGCGGGTATAGGTCGCCATGAAGAACAGGCCGATCGTGGTCGCCGGCATGATCAGATGCGCGGCGACGTCGAGCACGTGGGCAAACCCCCTGTAATTGGCGCCGACGGTTTCGTAGCCAAAGCTCGGCAGCCAATCCATGGTGACCGAGAACAACAGGATCGCCATCAGCGCGACCCAGAACAGCGGCGTCGCGTAGAAGATCAGCGCGAACACTGTCACGAGCGTATCGAGCCAGGTCCCGGCAAAGCGCGCCGCGAGCGTGCCGAAAAGGATGCCGAGGACGAGCGAGATCGCAAATGCCGAGAGCGTCAGCAGCAGCGTCGCCGGCAGCCGCTCCGCGATGAGTTTCGACACCGGCGCCTGCTGGCGGAACGAGAAGCCGAGGTCGAAGGTCACGACACCTTTGACATAGATAAAGAGCTGCTCGGGCAGCGGCTTGTCGAGGCCGAACTTTTCCCGGAGCTGCTTGACGAAGACCTGGTCGGATGCGCCGGCTTCGCCCGCCATGACAACGGCGGGGTCGCCGGGGGCAAGCCGGATCAGGAAGAAATTGAGGACGACGATCGCGATAAGCACGATCACGCCCTTGAGGACACGCTGGGCGATGAAGGAGAGCATCTCTATGGCGCAGTGAGAGTGAGAAGCATGTCACCGCGAGGGCGGTGCGCTCCCTCGCCCCGCTTGCGGGGAGAGGGTTGGGGTGAGGGGGAGTCTCCGCAAGGGAGGTGAGAGACGGACTCGCGGAAGCTCCCCCTCACCCGAATTCGAGCGATGCTCGAATTCGACCTCTCCCCGCGAGCGGGG
>NZ_PPPT01000161.1 GCF_006483445.1 Bradyrhizobium guangdongense
CTTGCGGGGAGAGGGTTGGGGTGAGGGGGACTTTCCCCGGGGACGGTGAGAGTTGGACTCGCGGAGAGTCCCCCTCACCCGATCGCTTCGCGCGTAGCCGAAGCTTCGCTTCGGCGTCTCTTAAGAACGGCCGCCAAAGGCGGCCTATGCTCTCCCCGCAAGCGGGGCGAGGTGAAGAAAGAGCGCGCATCATCACGACTGCTTCCTGATCTTGAAGCTCGCGACGTAATCGTCCGGCTTCTCCGGATCGAACGTCTTGCCCATGACGCTGAACGACTTGTAGGCGCTGGCCGGCGGCGAAAGCCCCATCTCGGCCATCAGCTTCTTGGTGTCGGTTGCCAGATACACCTGCTCGGCCACCGCCTTGTAGTCGACGTCGCCCTTGATCTGGCCCCAGCGCTTCATCTGCGTCAGCATCCAGACCGCAAAGGACTGCCAGGGGAACGGATCGAAATCGACGCGTTTTGCATCGGTCTTCACGCCGCCGAGGCCGTCGGCGTAAGTGCCGGTCAAGACCTGCTCCAGCACGGTGACGGGCGCGTTGATGTAATTTGCCGGCGCAATGGCTTCCGCGATCTGCTTGCGGTTCTCGGCCTTCGACGCATAGGCGGTGGCATCGACGATGGCGCGGGTGAGCGCGGCAAAGCTGTTCGGCGCCGTCGTGATGAACTCGCGGCTGGCGGCAAAGCTGCAGCAGGGATGGCCGTCCCAGATCTCCTTGGACAGCATGTGCATGAAGCCGACACCGTCATAGATCGCGCGCTGGCAGATGTTGTCGGGCGCGAGGAAGCCGTCGATGTTGTCGGCGCGCAGGTTTGCGACCATTTCCGGCGGCGGCACCGAGCGGAGCTGCACGTCCGCGTCGGGATCGATGCCGTTTTCCGCGAGGTAGTAGCGCAAGAGATAGTTGTGCATGGAGTAGTCGAAGGGGATCGCGAACTTCAGGCCCTTCCAGTCCTTCGGGTCGCGCTTGTCCTTGTGCTTCATCGCCAGCACGATGCCCTGGCCGTTGATGTTCTCGATCGCGGGGACGGTGAAGGGGATCGCATTGGCGCCAAGCCCGAGCGAGATCGCGATCGGCATCGGCGCCAGCATGTGCGCGGCGTCGTATTCCTTGTTGATGGTCTTGTCGCGGATCACGGCCCAGCCGGCAGTCTTGACCACTTCGACGTTGAGGCCGTGCTTGGCATAGAAGCCAAGCGGCGACGCCATGATGATCGGCGTCGCGCAGGTGATCGGGATGAAGCCGACCTTCAAGTCCTTCTTCTCGGGCGTGCCGGCTTGGGCGAACACTTCGGTTGCCGTCTTGAGCGGGAAGAACTGCGACAGCGCGGCAAGTGCGGTGGAGGCACCGACCGACTTCAGGAACGCGCGCCGTGCGGCATCCCTGGGAAACATCGCGCGCATGACGGCCGAGGCCACAACGCCTTCGTAGCGGCTCTCCTCGCTCGGCGCGGGCTCGCAACGCAGCGCCAGGGTTGCATGCTCGTGCTCCGCTTCTGAGCGATGTTGGCCACAAATGCAGCCGGATTGAAGATTTCGGTTCGGATCAAACGGATTGTCGAACGTCGACATCGGACCTCCTGCGCGTCGTTGCGCTTCCTTGCAGGGGAGATTCACGCAAGGAGCATGCCAGCCCTTCGCCATCAGCCAGTGCATTGATGCCGCAGGAGTTTCCGATTGCCTTGGCCACTACGAAATTTCGTGGTACACGAAAATTCGTAGTCCAATTACGAGATTTCGGAGTCGAAATGGACCCAGCACTGGATACCCCGGCTACGGTGCATGGGGTTGATTTACGCGCTGCCGCCTTCGAGTTCTCGGTAGAGCCGACGCTGCTGATCGATCCCTATGCCGACCAGATCGTCGATGCCAATCCGGCCGCCTGCACCCTGCTCGGCTACGACCGCGCGCTGCTGCGCCAGACCAGGGTCACGACGCTCCATGCCGGGCAAGTGCCTGAGCTGACCGTGTTCACCCAGGCCGTGCTGCACAAGGGCGCCTACTGGACCATTGCGCTGACCCCGCGCCATGCGACCGGACAGGACCTGCGGCTCGAATATGCCGGCTGTGTCGTCAGCCATGAGGGCCGCACGCTTGTGCTGCTGACCCTGACTGATCTGGAGGCGCGGCGCCGGCGCAATGTCGATGCCGCGGCCGAGGACCACATGCGTGGCGGGATCGCGACCTGGCAACGGGTCGAGCGCGTCTTCCAGGACATCGAGCGCGAGAACCAGTTGATCCTGCGCGCGGCCGGCGAAGGCATCTATGGCGTGAACGCGGAAGGAAAGACCACCTTCGTCAACCCCGCCGCCGAACGCATGCTGGGCTGGACCGCGGAGGAGCTGGTCGGCAAGGAAATCCACCCGATCGTGCATCACACCCATCACGACGGCCGCCACTATCACGATCACGACTGCCCGATCTACGCAGCCTTCCGCGACGGCGCCGTGCACCAGGTCGATGGCGAAGTGTTTTGGCGCAAGGACGGCTCGCCGGCCTGGGTGGAGTACACCTCGACGCCGATCCGCGAGGGCGGCGTGGTCGTGGGCGCCGTCGTCGTGTTTCGCGACGTCAGCCAGCGGCGCGAGGCCGACGAGAAGCTGCACGCCGCGCTCGCCGAAGTCGATCGCCTGCGCGAGCGGCTGGAGCTCGAAAACGCATACTTGCAGGAAGAAATCCGGATCGAGACCAATCCGCGCGGCATCATCGGCCAGAGCGAGGCGATCCAGAAGACGCTGCGGCAGGTCAAGCTGGTCGCGCCTGCGACCGCAGCCGTGATGATCACCGGCGAGTCCGGCACCGGCAAGGAGCTGATCGCACGCGCGATCCACGAGGCCTCCGGCCGCAGCGACCGGCCGCTGATCCGCGTCAACTGCGCCGCGATCCCGCGCGAATTGTTCGAGAGCGAATTCTTCGGCCATGTCCGCGGCGCCTTCACCGGCGCGATGCGCGACCGCATCGGCCGCTTCGAGCTCGCCGATGGCGGCACGCTGTTCCTCGACGAGGTCGGCGAGATCCCGCTGGAATTGCAGGGCAAGCTCTTGCGGGTGCTGCAAGAGGGCAATTTCGAGCGGGTTGGACAGGAGCGCACGCGCACCGTCGATGTCCGCCTGATCGCCGCGACCAATCGCGACCTCAAGCAGGAGGTGTTGCGCGGACGTTTTCGCGAGGACCTCTATTTCCGCCTCAACGTCTTCCCGATCGAGTCGGTCCCCTTGCGCGAGCGGCGCGAGGACATTCCCCTGCTCGCGCAGCACTTTCTCACCAGCGAGAGCAAGGCGTTGAAGTCGAACCTGCGGCTGTCGGAGGGCGATGCACGGCGGCTGATGCGCTACGACTGGCCCGGCAATGTCCGCGAATTGCAGAACGTGATCGAGCGCGCCGCGATCCTGGCACAGAACGGCCGGCTGCGGATCGATCTGCCTGACGCCTCCGGCGTTCAGCTCACACAGGGCGCCGCGCGGCAGAAGGTCGATGCGCGCCCCGCCGTGATGACGGCCGCGGAGATGCGCGACCACGAACGCACCAACATCCTCGCAGCGCTCGATGCCTGCGCAGGAAAGGTGTTCGGCCCCGGCGGTGCCGCGGAAATGCTGGATATCAAGCCGACCACGCTGGCGTCGCGGATCAAGACGCTCGGGCTGACGCCGCGCTCGCGCGCCAGCCTGAACGCTTAGTGCGCGGGGCCCGATCCCTCAGGGTTGGATCGGGCCCCGGCACGCGGCAACGCTAGGCCGCCTTGGTGGTGACTTCAGGCGCGAGCGGCAGGCCCTGCTCGATCGGCAGCGACGGATCGCGCGACCATTCGTTCCAGGAGCCGAAATACATCCGCACGTCCTTCACCCCGGCGTTCTTCAGCGCGAGGAAGGTGTTCGAGGCACGCGCACCCTTGAAGCAGTAGAGATAGACGGGCGTCGATGGCGTGATGCCGACGGTGGCGCATTCCGCCAGGATTTCGTCCTTGGACTTGAAGCGCGGGCCTTCGGCAGTCGGCTTCATCATGCGGTACCATTCGAGCCAGACCGCGCCGGGGATGCGGCCCTTGCGCGGGCAGAAGTCTTTGCCATAGGGCGAGGAGCTGTCGCCGATCCACTCATCGACGTCGCGCACGTCGAGGATGGCGATGCCGGGCTTGCCGACCGCGCCGAGCATGGTTTTTGCGTCGATCAGGATGTCGCTCGCTTCAGGCACGATCGCGAACGAAGCCTTCGCGGGCGTCGGCGCCTCCTTGGTCACGGGAAGCCCGGCCGCGGCCCAGGCATCAAAGCCGCCATGCAGCACCTTCACCTTGGGATAGCCGAGCATGGTGAGCAGGTAGTAGCCGCGGCAGGACTGGCCGAAGCCGGAATTCATCGACTGCTCGTAGACGACGGCGGTTTCCTTGCCCGACAAACCAGCCGCGCCGAAAGCGTCGGCGAATTTTGTCTTCAGCTCAGTCATGCCCTCGGGCGTCGAGGTCGCAAGGAACGTGAAAATCTCGTGCACGTTCACGGCGTTCGGCAGATGCCCGGCGCCGTAGGCGTCGGGGTTGCGGGTGTCGATGACGACACAGGGCTCTTTCTTCAAGAGATCAGCAAGTTCGCTGGCAGAGATCAGAACGTCCGTCATTGGCAGCCTCTCCGTTGAGGTGGGTGGTCTTCTGGGTGGACTCGTGAGATCAGGCGTCGGCGAGCATCTTGCGCAACTGCTTGGTGGCAGGCGTGACGATCGCGACGAAATAGGCCTCGCGCAGCCGTCGCTGCGCGCGGTGGCTTTTGAGATACCCGCGCGCGCCACAATGCAGCATCGCGGCGTGTGCGGCGGCGACGCTGGCATCGCCGGCGCGAAGCCGGAGCGCGATCACCTTGCGCCAATAGGTCTCGTCTGCATTGTAGGGATCGCGCGCCAGCGCCATGGTCTCCGCTTCGAGCTCGGCGGCGAGATCGCGAAAATGCACCGGCTGCTGCGGCAAATAGCGGTTGACGTGGCCGAGCGGGCTCTGCACCTCGTCCATGATGTTGATGCAGTCGCGGATCAAGCCGAGCGCCATGCCGGCCTGCAGCAGGATGAAGCCGGCGCGGATTTTCTTCACGAAAGGCGCGGCGGGATCGGCGAGAATAAGATCGTCCGGAATGAAGGCGTCGCGGAACTGCACGCCATAGGTGCCGGTGCCGTCCATGGCGAGGAACGGCTTGCAGGGCGTGAGCGTGATTGCCGGATCCGAGCAGTCGGCGAGGAACATCACCGTGCCCTGATCGTCCTCGCGCTCGAAGATCGTGCCGAAGTAATGGTCGGGGCCGAGATTGGAGACCCAGGGCAGCGCGCCGCGCACGACGTAACCGCCGTCCACCTTACGCCCCTTCAGCTTCAGTTTTTCGATGCCGAAAAAGCTCTTCATGGGATTTGAGAGCCCGGTGCCGCCGAGCAGCCGCCCGGTCGAAAACGCATCGCCAAAGCGTTTGGCGAGCTGCACATTCGTCGAATTGGCGGCGTACCAGACCAGCGTATTCTGGCACCACGCCATGAAGGCGCTGGCACCGCAGACTTCCCCGATCGCCGCCATCGACTGGATCGCGCAGCGCAGATCGGCCGGCCCCTCCTGCGGGACGTGACTGGCCCAGGCCCCGACCTTGCCGAGCTGGCGCAGCACCTCGCCGGGATAGACGGAGCCGTCGTCGATCGCCTGCGCCAACGGCGCCAGCGCCGTGCGCGCTATCCTTCCGACTTCGTCGACAAGCGAAGGTGCGGGCTGATCGGAAGCTTCGACCCGCGATAAAGCCAGTGAACCCATGATCGTCTCCCGCACCCTTGTTGTCGCAGTGCTAAGCTAAATGCCGACCTCGAGATTGACGGGACGGGTGAAGGTGTTGGCGACCGGCGACCACTTCTTCACATGGGTGACGAGCGCGCTAACCTCCTCCTCGGAGATGCCCTCGCATTCCATGTCGACCTTGACGCGCACATCGGTGAAGCCGACCGGCTTGTCGGAGGTGTCGCCGGTACCCCAGACCGCGGTGATGTTGAGGTCGCCCTCGAGCTCGAGCTCGAGCTTGTTGACGATCCAGCCGCGATGCACGGCGTTGGCGTGCAGACCGACCGCGAGGCAGGAACCCAGTGCTGCGAGCGAGGCTTCCGACGGATTGGGCGCGGTGTCGTCGCCCAAGAGCCCCGGCGGCTCGTCGACGATATAGGGCGGCAAATTGCGGATGTAGTTGGCGTGGCGGAACTTGCCTTCGGCGACCGTCTTGCACTTCAAGGTCTTGACGACCTTCGGATTGGCCTTGCCGTTGGCGATCAGTTGCTCGAGCCCGTTCTTGTCGATGGGTGCGAGGCACCCCGTCAGCACTGTTTTTTGAACGACCGCAGTCATCAGGTTTCTCCCTAGGAGCGAAAAGTAGGTAGGATACCGAACGGTCTGTTTCCTTGCATGGAGCGTGCCAGAGCGGCCGAAAATCAAAACGTGAGATGGTGGAGCCGCTTAGGGAGCGCTGCCTGCGGATTGATCAGCCCCGCTCTGCTCAAGGCGAAAGCAAATGCGTCACTGCTTGCAAATCTTTTCGGCGAGGAACAGATGCGGCTTGATGATGCGGCGCGGCTGCGATTAAGTTGCAACCCATGACAAAGACGTCGTCGAAGAAATCCAGCGGCTCACTGCACGCAGGCGCAAGCGAAGATGAATCCGCGCGCGGACGCCTGCTGAGCGCCGCCACTCAGTTGTTCTGCAAGAACGGCATCAACGCGACCGGCATCGATGCGATCATCGAGCAGGCCGGCACCGCGAAGACCACGCTCTACAAACTGTTCGGCTCCAAGACCAACCTCGTCAATGCCGTGCTGGAAAGCGAAGGCAGGCAGTGGCGCGAATGGTTCATCGGCGCGATGGAAGACGGCGGCGGCGACGCGCAGACAAAACTCGCGCGGATTTTTCCGGCACTGAAAACCTGGTTCGCCGAGGATCGCTTTTACGGCTGCCCCTTCATCAACGCCGTCGGCGAGCACGACAAGGACGCAAAACAGTTCCGCAACATCGCGCTGAAGCACAAGAAGATCGTGCTCGGCCACATCGAAAAGCTCGCCGGCGAGCTCGGCTCGACCGAGCCCGCCGTGCTCGCACATCAGCTCGGCCTGTTGATCGACGGCGCCATCGTCGCCGCGATGATCTCGCGCGATCCGGGTGTGGCGGATACCGCGGCGCTCACCGCAGGCCCCCTGCTCCACCAGTTCAAGGCGAAGCGGCCGAGGCGTGGTTCGCAGGCGGAACTCGCTATCGTCTGACCTTTCGATCGGACAGTTGCGCCGGCCAGCTGCTCCCGGTCATCTCCGGGCGGAAAAGCGCAAGCCGACGCTGTTGGTGATGGACAGGTGCTGGCCATCACCGGATATCGTGATGGTGTCGATATAGCCGCTCTTCCAGGTGGCAACCACGATCCCCTTGGCGCAGCTCCAAGTGCCGCTGTCGCCGTTGCTGGACTGAGTAGTCCCGCCCGAACTGAAGACAACCCTGCGGCCGACGAGCCAGCGCCATTGGCCGATGATTCCGCTGCAACCGGAGGTCGGGGCCTGCGACGACGGCTCGGTTCGTCGCACGGCGCCGGACGGCCTGCGCGCGGGTGCTGTTCCGCCCCGCGGCGCATTCTCCTCACTGGAGATCGACTTTTCCTGCTTGCCGATGACGCCTCCGGTCTGGCCGGCCTGGGCCAACGCCCCCTCGGGCGTTGCGAGCAAGACCACAAGTGCGGCCGTACCGAGCAATGCTCCGCTTCGCCTCCACAGCAGCACTCTCGTTTTCGTTGGCATCTTCTTCATCACAGCTCAATCAATTGGCCGCTTGCAGGCGTTGTGCGCCGTCCGCGCAGACGGCGGCGATGATGCGACATCCCCTGCCCTTGCGGCGGCAATCGGACATCGCATCGTCCTTCGATTTCTGAATGTCAGCGCGGGCAGCCATCGCCCAGCCGCTCTCGGAATAGGCAAAGGCGCCGCACTGCGTGCCGAAAAAACTCATCTCAACCGGGCACTGGGCCTCGTTGCCGCAGGACGTCCGGGCGCTCGCGACGGCAGCCTTGCGCGTCTCCTGCGCCCACGACATTCCCCATTTGCCGCTGGCCTTCGAGTAAACGATCGAGCCCCACGGCTTCAGCGCGCTCAGGTCGCGGAGACGGCGGAGCAATCCGCGCGTCGCCTCACCCGTTGCGGCCAGCCTGTTGGCCTGCTCGAATTCGCGGATCGCCTCGTGCGCCGCGGCGTCCAGCGGTCCGTCGAACGCGCCGGGGTCGAAGTTGAGCTCGTAGAGGCGTTCCCGGATTTCACGCAGCGAGGCACCATCCGTGAGCACGATCCGATCATTCGGCTGCTCGACGGTTGCCGACTGCAGAGCTGCGGTCCGTTGCTGTTGCAGGTTGATCCTGGCGATGTCGGCAAAGGCGCCCTTGGGATAGCGGTTGAGATAGGCCTGGAACAGCAGCGGATTTTTCTCGTTTTTGATCGACTCCCAGAACGCCAGCTCCAGCGTCGAATCGTCGAGTGGCTTGCCCGCCTC
Organism: Bradyrhizobium guangdongense; assembly: GCF_006483445.1. Lineage (GTDB taxonomy): Bacteria > Pseudomonadota > Alphaproteobacteria > Rhizobiales > Xanthobacteraceae > Bradyrhizobium > Bradyrhizobium guangdongense_A. The sequence goes on from NZ_PPPT01000161.1 coordinate 8,522, forward strand.
CCCGGCGGCTTCCCGCGCCGGCACCAGCATGACGTCCTCTCCGCCGAGCGAGCCGTAGACATAGGGCTCCTGCTTGTTGTTGGTGGT
>NZ_PPPT01000162.1 GCF_006483445.1 Bradyrhizobium guangdongense
TGTCATCGGCGGGCCGGCGTCGACGCTGGCGCTGGCGGGCGATCTTGCCCGGCTGATCGATGACATGGTGACGCGCAGCGTCGACTGGCGCGCGCTCGATCGGCTCGTCCCGGATCAGTTCGACAAATACTGGCAGCACACGCTCGACTTCCTGAAGATAGCGCGCGAGTACTGGCCGGCCCTCCTGGCGGAAGAAGGCAAGATCGAGCCCGCCGCGCGCCGCGACATGCTGATATCGGCGGAAGCGGCTCGGCTGATGAAGCATCACGGCGGACCGGTGATTGCCGCGGGCTCAACCGGCTCGATGCCGGCGACCGCAAAGTTCCTGCACGCCGTTGCGAAGCTCGACAACGGCGCAGTGGTGCTACCCGGCCTTGACATGAATCTCGATGAGGAAAGCTGGCAGACCATCGGCGGCACGAGAGACGCCGACGGCCGGTTCGCGACGCCGCCTGCATCCAATCACCCGCAATATGCCATGCACGCGCTGCTCGACCGCTTCGGCATCGGGCGCGGCGATGTCGAGACCCTGGGGTCGCCCGCACCGGATGGCCGCGAAATCCTGATATCGGAAGTGATGCGTCCGTCGAGCGCCACGGCGCAATGGCATGACCGGCTGCAGAAGCCGGAGATATCGGCGCATATCGCCGCCGGCATGAACAGGCTATCCGTGGTCGAAGCGCCAAATCCCGAAATGGAAGCGCTCGCCATTGCGGTTGCCATGCGCGAGGCGCGGCACCTTGGCAAATCGGCCGCACTGGTGACGCCGGACCGCGCGCTGGCGCGGCGGGTGAGCGCCGCGCTCGACCGCTGGAACCTCACCTTCGACGATTCCGGCGGTGATGGCTTGATGGAAACATCGGCAGGAATTTTCGCGCGGTTGACGGCCGAAGCCGCCACACAGGGCCTGGAGCCTCCGACCTTGCTGGCGCTTCTCAAGCATCCGTTGCTGCGCCTTGGTGGCGCGCACGGCGCCCACAGGCGCGGCATCGAGGTGCTGGAGCTGGCACTCCTGCGCGGCACGCGCCCGCAAGCGGGCAGCAGCGGGCTCGCCGCCGAATTCGCGCGCTTCCGCGATGAGCTCCGCAAGCTTGAGAACAACGAGGCGTCTTCGCTGCATCGTGCCGAGCCGCGAGCACGGCTGAAAGAGCGCGAACTCGAGGCGGCGGACGCATTGGTCGGCGCGCTACGCGTGGCCCTGGCGCCGCTGGAGGCATTTTCTTCGTCGAACCCGCACGACTTCGCCGAACTCGCTGAGCGTCACCGCGAGGTGCTGGTCAATCTATCCGCTGACGATCTCGGCATCGTCCATGCATTCGAGGGCCAGGACGGCCTCGCGCTCGCCTCTGCCTTCGACGACTTGCTCGGCCGGCAGGAAAAGATTGGCCTCATGGTCGAGCTCGGCGACTATGCCGAAGTGTTCCAGGCCGCCTTCGTTGACCGCATGGTGCGGCGGCGCGAGCAACCGAACGCGCAGCTCCACATCTTTGGCCAGCTCGAAGCGCGGCTCACCGAAGCCGACCGCGTGATCCTCGGCGGTCTCGTCGAGACCGTGTGGCCGCCCGCGCCGCGCGTCGATCCCTGGCTGAGCCGGCCGATGCGCCATGAGCTCGGTCTCGACCTGCCGGAGCGGCGCATCGGCCTGTCCGCCCATGACTTCGCGCAGCTTCTCGGCCATGAGGAGGTGATCCTCACACATTCGGCCAAGGTCGGTGGCGCTCCGGCGGTCGCGTCACGCTTCCTGCACCGGCTCGAAGCGGTCGCGGGCGAAGCGCGCTGGAAGGCAGCGAAGGCAGCCGGCGACACCTACGTCCACTACGCCGGCGCGATCGATCAGCCGGCCGTGGTCAAGCCGATCGAGCAGCCGCAGCCGAAGCCGCCGCGCGAGACCCGTCCGACCAGATTGTCGGTGACCGCCATCGAGGATTGGCTGCGCGATCCCTATACGATTTACGCCCGCCATATCCTGCGGCTCGATCCGCTCGATCCCGTCGACATGCCGCTATCGGCCGCCGATCGCGGCTCGGCAATCCATGCAGCGCTCGGCGAGTTTACCCAGACCTGGTCCGACCAGTTGCCTCGAGATGTTTTCGGCACGCTGCTCGGCATTGGTGAGAAGCACTTCAAGCCGTTGATGGAGCGGCCGGAAGCCCGGGCGTTGTGGTGGCCGCGGTTTCAGCGCATCGCACGCTGGTTCAGCGATTGGGAGCGCGCGCAGCGAACAGACATTGCCTCGATTGCTGCCGAAATCAGGGGCGATATCGAGATCGTTCTCGACAACAACAGGAAGTTCACCCTGAACGCCCGCGCCGACCGCATCGAACGCCGGCGCGACGGCAGCTATGCGATCCTCGATTACAAAACCGGCGCACCGCCGACGGCCAAGCAGGTGCGCATGGGCCTGTCGCCGCAACTGACGCTGGAGGCGGCGATCCTGCGCGGCGGCGGCTTTGCCGGCATCGATGCGGGTGCTTCGGTCGGCGAACTCGCCTATGTCAGGATTAGCGGCAACAATCCGCCAGGCGATTACACGCCGCTGCAGTTGAAGATCAAGCAGAACGATACGCCGCAGCCGCCCGACGAGGCTGCCGACTATGCGCGGGATCAGCTCGAGGCGCTGGTCCGCCGCTTCGAGAATCCGGAGGAGCCATACCGCTCGCTGGTGCTGTCGATGTGGACCGCACGCTACGGCGACTATGACAACCTCGCGCGGGTCAAGGAATGGTCCGCGGCAGGCGGCATTGCGCTGGAGGAATATTGATGGCGCTCCGCACGATCCCGCCGCCCGTCCGCGAAGCGCAGGCGCGCGCCTCGGATCCCGCGGCGTCCGCCTTCGTGTCCGCCAATGCCGGCTCGGGCAAGACGCATGTGTTGGTACAGCGCGTGATTCGGCTGTTGTTGTCGGGCGTGCCGCCGGAAAAAATCCTCTGCCTCACCTTCACCAAGGCCGCAGCCGCCAACATGGCCGAGCGCGTGTTCACCACGCTCGGTCACTGGGTGACGCTCGACGACGACAAGCTCGATGCCGCGATCCGCGACGCCGGCATCGCGCAGACGAGCGCGAAGCTGCGCAAATCCGCCCGCGAGCTGTTTGCGAGCGCGCTGGAAACACCGGGCGGCTTGAAAGTGCAGACCATTCACGCGCTATGCACGCGCTTGCTGCAGCAGTTTCCGTTCGAAGCCAACGTGCCGGCCCGCTTCGCCGTGCTCGACGACCGCGACCAGGCCGAAATGATGGAGCGCGCCAGCCTGGCCGTGATGCTCGATGCCTCGCGTGCCCCTGACAGCGCGATCGGCCGCGCCCTGCTGGCCGCCATGGGGAGCGCCGCAGATGTCACCTTCAAGGAGGTTTTGCGCGAGGCCTGCCTGAGCCGCGATCATTTCATGGCGTGGACGGACGCTGCCGGCAGTGCTGAAGCGGCCGCGCGGCAGGTATCTTCGGTGCTCGGTCTCGACGAGCACGACCGCCTCGACGACGTCGAAGGCGAGATCATCGACGGGCCGAACCTGCCGCGATCACGTTGGGAAGAGATCGCCCAGGCACTTGAGCTGGGTGCGAAGACCGAACGCGACAACGCCGACCGGCTGCGCGCCGCCTCGATTGCCGCAGGGCCGACGCAGGTCGATGAATACCTTGCGGTATTCCTCACCGAGGCTGATCGTGAGCCGCGAAAGACAGTCATAACCAAGAAGTTCTCGGACAATCATCGGGCGATCGGGCAATTGTTCGACGACGAGAGCCGTCGCCTGCCGCCCCTGATCGCAAAGCGCCGTGCGCTGGTGGTGCGCGACCGCACCGAGGCACTGCTTCATATCGCCATCGCGGTCGCAGCCAACTATCGGCGCGAGAAGCAGGAGCGCGGGCTGCTCGACTATGACGATCTGATCGACAAGACACTGGCCCTGCTCGCCAGCGGCGCATCGGGCTGGGTGCATTACAAGCTCGATCGCGGCGTGGATCACGTGCTGATCGACGAGGCGCAGGACACCAGCCCGCGGCAATGGGAAATCATCGCGCACATCATCTCGGAATTCACCTCGGGCGCCGGCGCGCGTGACGGCGTGGCGCGTACCGTATTCGCGGTCGGCGACGAGAAACAGTCGATCTTCTCTTTCCAGGGCGCCGCGCCGCGCGAATTCGATGAACGCCGACGGGAATTGAAAACGAGGTTCGAAGCCGCCAGGCTGAAATTCGAGTCCATCCCTTTCACCTATTCGTTCCGTTCGGGACAGGCGATCCTGAAATCCGTGGACCATGTGTTCCGCGACGAGGCGATCTACTCCAGCATTCACGCGGAGAAGACCTATCCCCTGCACGAGGCGCTGCCCGACGCCGGGCCGAGCCAGATCGATCTCTGGGAGCTCGCGGTCGCGGATGACAAGCAGAACATCGAGGGCTGGCGCGCGCCGTTCGACGGCGTACCGGTGACCAGCGCCGAGGTGAAGCTATCGAAGCGCATCCAGCGCGAGATCAAGCGGCTCGTTGCCGGCAATACCATGACCGGACGCATTGGCGATCGCCGCCATCTCTCCTATGGCGACGTGCTGATTCTGGTGCGCCGGCGCGGAAATTTGTTTGATGCCGTGATCCAGGCGTTGAAGCATGCCGGCGTTCCCGTCGCCGGCGCCGACAGGCTCAAGCTCACCGAACATATCGCGATCATCGACCTGATGAACCTTGCGGACGCCCTGCTGCTGCCGCAGGACGATCTGGCGCTGGCCGTCGCCCTGAAGAGCCCGCTGTTCAACCTCACTGAAGATGAGCTGTTCACGCTGGCCTGGAACCGGAAAGGATCGCTGCGCGCGGCCCTGGCGGCGCACGCCGCCGACAACGACAGGCTCAAGGAGGCGCTCGACCGCCTCGAGCAATGCGAACGCCGCTCCCGGACCGAAACGCCGTTTGCATTCTATGCCTGGCTGCTCGGCGGCGACCATGGTCGCGCGCGCATCCTGTGCCGGCTCGGGCACGAAGCCAACGATGCGCTCGATGAATTCCTCGAACTGGCGCTCTCCTATGAGAAGAAGGCCCCGGCTTCGCTGCAGGGTTTCATGACATGGCTGCGCGCCGCCGACACCGAGGTGAAGCGCGACATGGAAATCTCGCGCGACGAGGTGCGCGTGATGACGGTGCACGGCGCCAAGGGACTGGAAGCCTCCGTGGTCATCATGGCCGACACCACGACATCGCCCTCAGACACGCAACGCCTGCGTCTCGTTCACGTGCCGCGCGGCAATGGCGGCGAGGTCGTGGTATGGGCCGGTCGCAAGTCGGACGATCCGCCATGTGTTGCGGAGGCACGGGCCGCGATGCTTGGCGAGACCGAGCACGAATATCGCCGCCTGCTCTATGTCGCGATGACGCGCGCGGCCGACCGGCTGATCGTCGCGGGCTGCATGCCGGGCAACCGCAACAGCGTCCGCGAATATTCCTGGTACGACCTGGTCAAGCGCGGTCTCGAAAACTCCGATCTGTCGCTCGAGGAAATCCCGGCCGGCGACGGGGTCGTGAAAAGCTACAGGCGGGCCGGAGATGTCACGCCGTCCGCCGGCAGCCAGGCCGACCTGTTCGTCAATGCGCCTCTCTCGCTGCCGGCGTGGCTGACCACGCCTGCGCCGCCGGAGCTGGCTTCCGACGTCAGGCTGCGCCCATCCGATTCCGGAGAGGACGCCGGCAAGCATTTCCGGCGCGGCGAATCGGTCGACCAGCGTGCCAGGGCGCTGCAACGCGGCGTGCTGGTGCATCGCCTGCTGCAATCGCTGCCCGATCTCGCGATTGAGCACCGGGCCGGGCTCGCCCAAGACTACCTCGCCCGCAACGCCGGCAAATGGACCGAGGCCGAGCGCGCGGCGCTGGCCGGGCAGGTGCTGGCGCTGATCTCGGAGCCACGCTTTGCCGCGGTATTTGCGCCCGGCAGCCGCGCCGAGGTGCCGATCGTCGGCCGCCACGGCGGGAGGCTGGTCTCCGGCCAGATCGACCGTCTCGTCGTGGCGTCGACGGAAGTTCTGATCGTGGACTTCAAGACCAACCACGCTCCGCCTCGGTCGGCGGCGGGCGCCCCGGAGGGTTACGTCCGCCAGCTCGCCCTTTACCGGGCGCTGCTGTCCAAACTTTATCCCCAGCGCGCCGTCCGGACGGCGCTGCTGTGGACAGAAACGCTTGATTTGATGGAGATTTCGGCCCCCGCGCTGGACGCGGCGCTGGCATCCCTTCATCTCGGTGTGAGCGTCCTTGACCCGGCAAGGGGGCGTTCATAGGTTGGTTGCATGATCCCAGGCGCGATTCCACGTCGCGCCTTTTCCTTCAACCGTACGAGGTATTCCAATGGCCGTTAGCAAGGTCTCTGACGCCGATTTCGAAGCCCAGGTGCTCAAGGCGGACGGCCCGGTCGTGGTCGATTTCTGGGCCGAGTGGTGCGGCCCCTGCCGCATGATCGCCCCCGCGCTCGACGAGATCGCCGGCGCGATGGGCGACAAGGTCAAGATCGTGAAGCTCAACGTCGACGAGAGCCCGAAGACCGCGTCGAAATATGGCGTGATGTCGATCCCGACGCTGATGATCTTCAAAGGCGGCGAGATGGCCTCCCGTCAGGTCGGCGCCGCGCCGAAGGCAAAGCTGCAGCAGTGGATCACCGCTTCGGTGTGATCCAAACTGCAAACTGAGTTTGTTGAACGGCCGGCGCTTCGCCGGCCGTTTTGTTTCGCGGGTGGTCCGTAGCCCGGATGGAGATGATGGCTACTTGATCCACCCCGTCGCCAGCGCATTCGCAAGCTCAGGCTGGCCGTTGCGGCGGGCGAGCGCGGCCATCGTCTCGTGATCATAGGCGATTTGGCGGAACGTGACCTGCCAGGCTCCATCGACGAGTTCGAGGATCGCGTAGCGCGCGTGCGGCGTGCCGGCTTCGACGACATGCGGATAAGGATGCGTGTCGCGATAGCCGGGGCTGCCGACGCTGCCGGGATTGACGATCAGCCTACCGTCGCGAAGCCGAACGGCACGCGCCAGATGCGTGTGCGCGCAGAGGATCAGCGATTGGGCGATGCCTTTTGCGAACTGCTCGATCCGATCCAGCGGCGAGAGCGCGACCGTGCCATCTAGGTGCACGGTGTCGAGCCAGTAGACCTCGTCATTCTCAGGCGTCGCGTGGCAGAGGAAGACCTGGTCGCCGAGGACGCGGGTCATCGGCTGCGCGCGCAGCCAGTCGAGATGCGCTGCGTCGAGCTGCGCATGTGCGGGCCGATCCCACGAGCCCATCTTCTCCGGGGGACGATCGAGCAGATAGCGATCGTGGTTGCCGAGCACGTGGACGGCATCGAGCGCCATCAGCCTCTCGATCGTGCGCCGGGCATCGAGCGGGCCACTCAGCATGTCGCCGAGATTGACGATGTCGCTGATGCCTTGGGCGCGGATGTCGGCAACGACGGCGCCCAGCGCCAGATAGTTTCCGTGGACGTCGGCAATCGCGGCGAAACGCATGGTCTTTTCCTATCTCGTGCCCCGGACGCAGCGCAGCGCTTCTTCAGCGGTGCGCTGCAGAGCCGGGGCCCACTGTGGCTCCTGGATCCCGGATCTGCGCTTCGCTTGTCCGGGACACGAGACTTTTCATGCAGGAGGCGTGCCGTTGAGCGCCAGCACGTGGCCGGCGAGATAGAGCGAGCCGGTGATCAAAATGCGCGGCGGGACCTCGTAGGCGAGGCGTGACAGGGCACGCAGCGCGGCCTCGATGCCCGGCGTGATCTCGACGCGCATGCCGAGGCCGCGCGCGGCATCCGCGAGACGATCGACCGGCATCGCGTTCTCAGTGGCGGGAATTGGTACCGCGATGATGTGGCGGGTGAGGCCGGCGAAATTGGCGAGAAATGCTTGCGCATCCTTGTTCGCCATCATGCCCGCGATGACAACCAGCGGCCGCGACACCCGCTCCTCGAGATCGCCGAGTGCTGCGGCCGCGACGCGACCGCCTTCGGCATTGTGCCCGCCGTCGAGCCAGATCTCCGAGCCCGGCGGGCCCCAGCCGAGGAGCGCGCCGGACGTGATGCGCTGCATCCGCGCCGGCCATTCGGCGTTGACGATGCCGGCTTCGAATGCGGCGTGATTGATCTTGAAGGCAGTGGGCTTGAAGGATTGCACCGCGCGCAGCGTCGCGATCGCAAGGCCGGCATTGTCGAACTGATGCCGGCCGAACAGGCGCGGGGCCGTAAGATCCATCAGGCCGCGATCGTCGGAATAGACGAGGCGTCCGTGCTCGACATTCACGTGCCAGCTTTCGCCGGCTGCAAACAGCGGCGCGCGCATCCGTTTGGCCTGCGCCTCGATCACGGCCATCGCCTCCGGCGTCTGCTCGGCCGAGATGACGGGCACGCCGTGCTTGATGATCGCCGCCTTCTCGCCGGCGATCGAGGTCAGGGTATCACCGAGGAAATCCATGTGATCCATGCTGACGGGCGTGATGACACAGGCGAGCGGCATCTCGACCACGTTGGTGGAATCGAGCCGGCCTCCGAGGCCGACTTCCAGCAACAGCACGTCGGCCGGGTTTTGCGCGAACAGATGGAAGGCGGCCGCGGTCTTCAATTCGAACACGGTTGCGGGCTCGCCGGCATTGACGCGCTCGACCTCTTCCAGAGCCGCGCGCAGCTCGTCGTCACCGACCAGCACGCCACCGCCGACGCGGCCGAGCCGGAAACATTCGTTGATCCGTACCAGATAGGGTGAGGTGTAGGCGTGGACGCGCAAGCCTGCGGCTTCCAGCGTCGCGCGCAGATAGGCGACCGTGGATCCCTTGCCGTTGGTGCCGGCGATGTGGATCACGGGCGGTACCTTGCGCTCGGGGTGGCCGAGCCGCTCGAGCAGGCGATGCATCCGCTCGAGGCCAAGATCAATCCGCTTCTGATGCAGGGCCGACAGCCGCCCGATCAATTCATCGAGCGACGGCTTTTCGCTGTTGGCGGGCAGCGTCACGCGTGCGGCGCTGCCGGCGCCACCTCGGAAGCCGCCACGATCTGCGCCGCGTTGGTGACTTGCGGCGCGGATTTCGGCGCGCCTTCGAGCGCAGGCGATTTTGTCAGGATACGGCAGAGCCGCGCCAGCGTCGGCCGCAGCTCGTGACGGTGCACGACCATATCGACCATGCCGTGCTCCTTAAGATACTCGGCACGCTGAAACCCTTCCGGCAGCTTTTCGCGGATAGTCTGCTCGATCACGCGCGCCCCGGCAAAGCCGATCAGCGCGCCGGGCTCCGCGATCTGCACGTCGCCGAGCATCGCGTAGGATGCGGTGACGCCGCCGGTGGTCGGGTTGGTCAGCACGACGATGTAGGGCAGCTTTGCCTCACGCAGCATCTGCACGGCGACGGTCGTCCGCGGCATCTGCATCAGCGACAAAATGCCTTCCTGCATGCGCGCGCCGCCGGATGCGGCGAACACGATGAACGGCGACCTCTTCTCGACCGCAAGCTCGAGCCCGCGCACGATGGCCTCGCCCGCGGCCATGCCGAGCGAGCCGCCCATGAAGTCGAAATCCTGCACCGCGACCACCACGGCCGCACCTTCGAGCTTGCCGTAGCCGACCTTGATCGCATCGTTGAGGTTGGTGCGCGCGCGCGCATCCTTGACGCGGTCGACATACTTCTTCTCGTCGCGAAATTTGAGCGGATCGACAGCGACCTCGGGCAGCGCGACGTCAAACCAGGTCTCGTTGTCAAAAATCGACTTCAGCCGCGCCACCGCGCCCATGCGCATGTGGTAGTTCGAGCCGGGGATGACGAACTGGTTGGCCTCGACATCCTTGTAGAACACGAGCTGCCCGGAATCCGGGCACTTGATCCACAGATTCTCCGGCGTCTCCCGCCGCAGCATGTTGCGGATTTTCGGCCGGACCACGTTGGTGAGCCAATTCATGGTTTGCTCCGATTAGCGATTCAGCCCTGCCGATCGCCCGAGGAATATATGGCGGCCGGGCCGCTGCCCGGCAAGCCGGTGTGTCGCCCGCCCGAAAAGCGGAATTATGGCCTATTCGGCCGCCTGTTTGGCGCCCTTGACGCCCTGGGCCAGAGCCGCAGTCAGCTCGGCCACGGCGTTCACGGTTTTGGCCGTCGCGCGGCCCTCGGAATCGAGGCTGTTCTTGAGCGCATCGACCAATGCCGTGCCGACCACCGAACCATCGGCCTTCTCGGCAATGGCGCGCGCCGCCTCCGGCGTGCGGATGCCAAAACCGACGCAGATCGGCAATTGGGTATGCCGCTTGATGCGCGCCACCGCTTCACCGACGGCATTCGCATCCGCCGCCGCTGCACCGGTGATCCCGGCGATGGAGACGTAATAGACGAAGCCTGATGTGTTCGCGAGCACCGCGGGCAGGCGCTTGTCGTCGGTGGTCGGGGTCGCCAGCCGAATGAAGTTCAGACCCGCCTTCAGCGCGGGAATGCAGAGCTCGTCGTCTTCCTCCGGCGGCAAATCGACGATGATGAGGCCGTCGACGCCGGCCGTCCTGGCATCAGCCAGAAACTTGTCGACGCCGTAAATGTAGATCGGATTGTAATAGCCCATCAGCACCAGCGGCGTGAAATTGTCGTCCTTGCGGAAGGCGCGCACCAGGTCCAGCGTCTTCTTCAAGGTCATGCCACCCTTGAGCGCGCGCAGGCCTGCCGCCTGAATCGAGGGACCATCCGCCATAGGATCGGTGAAGGGAATGCCGAGTTCGATGACGTCGGAGCCTGCCTTGGGCAGCGCCTTGACGATCTCGAGCGACGTCGCGAGATCGGGATCGCCGGCCATCACATAGGTGACAAAGGCCGAGCGGCCCTCTTTCTTTAATTCGGCAAAGCGCGTGTCGATACGGGTGGTCACTGCTTCCTGCCCTTCAGAATTTCCGAGATCTGCGGAATGTCCTTGTCGCCGCGGCCGGAGAGGTTGACCACCATCAGATGGTCTTTCGGCCGCTTCGGCGCGAGCTCCATGACCTTGGCGATGGCATGCGCGGATTCCAGCGCCGGCGGGATGCCTTCAAGGCGCGACAGCAGCAAGAAGGCATCAAGCGCCTCGTCGTCGGTCGCCGAGAGATAGTTCACGCGGCCGACCTCGTGCAGCCAGGAATGCTCGGGACCGATGCCGGGATAGTCGAGGCCGGCCGAAATCGAATGCGCGTCCTGGATCTGGCCATCGGCATCCATCAGCAGATAGGTGCGGTTGCCATGCAGCACGCCGGGGCGCCCACCCGCGATCGACGCGGCATGCAGTTGCGTCAACCCGTGACCCGCCGCTTCAACGCCAAAGATTTCGACCGAGGGATCGTCCAGGAAAGGATGAAACAGCCCGATCGCGTTGGAGCCCCCGCCGATGCAGGCGACCAAGGAATCCGGCAGGCGGCCCTCGGCCTCCTGCATCTGCGTCCTGGTCTCCTCGCCGATCACGCACTGGAAGTCACGCACCATCATCGGATAGGGATGCGGCCCCGCGACCGTGCCGATGCAATAGAAGGTGTTGTGGACGTTGGTGACCCAGTCGCGCAGCGCCTCGTTCATCGCGTCCTTCAGCGTGCGCGTACCCGACTGCACCGGTACGACCTTGGCGCCCAGCATCTCCATGCGGAACACGTTCGGCGCTTGCCGCGCAACATCGACCGCGCCCATGTAGACGATGCATTCCAGACCAAACCGCGCGCACAGCGTCGCGGTGGCGACACCATGCTGGCCGGCGCCGGTTTCGGCGATGATGCGCTTCTTGCCCATGCGCCGCGCGACCATGATCTGGCCGAGCACGTTATTCACCTTGTGCGCACCGGTGTGGTTCAGCTCTTCCCGCTTGAGATAGATCTTGGCACCGCCAAGGTGCTCGGTGAGACGCTCCGCGAAATAGAGCGGTGACGGGCGGCCGACATAGTCCCTCAGATAGCCTTTCATCTCCGCATGGAACGCCGGATCGGCTTTCGCCGCGGTATAGGCCTTCTCCAGGTCGAGGATCAGCGGCATCAGCGTTTCGGCGACGAAGCGTCCGCCAAAAATGCCGAAATGGCCGCGCTCGTCGGGGCCGCTGCGATAGGAGTTTGGTTTATTCATCGTACGCTCAACTCTTGACGTGAATCTTGGGTAGCGCGGCTTGCGCGAATGAAGGCCTTGATCAGCTCCGGATCCTTGACGCCCGGGGCGCTCTCGACACCGGAGGACACGTCGACGCCGCCGGCGCGGGTGACGCGCAGGGCCTCCGCGACGTTCTCTGCATGCAGTCCGCCCGAGACCATATACGGGACTTTCAGCTCGAGGTTTTCGAGCAGGTGCCAGTCGAAGGGCGCCCCGAGACCGCCGGGCCGCGTCGCATCCTTCGGCGCGCGCGCATCGAACAGGATTCGATCCGCGACCGCAGCGTAGCCGGGCAGCACGGCGAGATCGGCCGCGGTCTCGACCGGCACTGCCTTCATGACAGGGCGGCCAAATTTCTGCTTGATGTCGCGCAGCCGCGCGACGCTCTCCTTGCCGTGCAATTGCAAAATATCGGGCGACAACGCGTCCATGATGTTGTCGAGCGTCGCATCATCGGCATCGACCGTCAGCGCCACCTTCAGCGCGCGCTTCCCGACCTGACGGCCGAGCTCGCGGCCCAGCTCCAGCGACAGGTGCCGCGGCGACGGCGGAAAGAACACGAACCCCACCATGTCGGCGCCCGCCTCGAGCGCCACTTCGAGCGTCTCGCGCGTGGACAGGCCACAGATTTTGACGAGCAGGGACATGGTCTCAAACAGCATGAAAGCCGCCGGCCGGCGGCAGAAAAACGGGCTTTTGTGCGGCCGCTTCTACAACGTCGCGCGCTGCTTGTCTCGCCCGACGGGACCGTAAAGGCCGGTGCCGGAGGGGGCCGGCAGGCGCTGTGGCAAGTGGCCTTGATCTGGCCGGGAGGCGACCGCGGAGGCCCGCAGATCGGCCAGCTCGGCCCGCACGGAGCGCGCATCCGCCTCATGCTTGCGGGCTGCGCGGCGCCAGCGCCGTTGGCCGAACCAGACGGCGCAGCCGCCCGCCAAGACCCCGAGCGCCGCCACCAGGATCAGAAGCAGGAACAGCGGCAGCGTCGTCGACAGAGCGGGGTCATTCGCCATGAAGGGGTCGAACGAGACGGTGACGAATTGACGGTTGGCGACCGCAAAGACGACGAACAGCAGGCCCAGCGGAATCAAAATCAGCGCGGTCAGGAATTTTCGCATGACGCTTCGCTCGCCTTGAATCAAGCCTGTGGCCGCATGAAAGCGGCCACGCTGGAAAGTCCGGACGTGCCTATTCGCCGCCCGGATCCGGATGGTCGCGGTTCAGCCGCTCGCGCATTTCCTTGCCGGTCTTGAAGAACGGAACGCTCTTCTGGTCGACGGGCACATGGGCGCCGGTGCGTGGGTTGCGGCCGGCGCGAGCCGGACGATGCTTCACCGAGAACGCGCCGAAGCCGCGCAGCTCGACGCGGTCACCGCGCGCCAAGGCCGCTACGATCTCTTCGAGAATCGCATTCACAATGTTCTCGACATCCCGCTGGTAGAGGTGCGGGTTGTGCTCGGCGATACGCTGAACAAGTTCGGATTTGATCATCGAGAGATAGGACCCGGGAGCGTGCGGATGACCATTTCCGTGAAAATGCCTTGAACTGTCAAGACGCTAAATCAAGATTGGGTGACAGGAATTGGCGTGACAAGGACCGAAAAGCAGGTCTGCCACAATACCCGCCAGACGGGAAAACCTTCCCGCCCTCGCCCGGTTCCGCGTCAGTTCGATGCGGCCGGTTGCCACAGCGCCAGCATCCCGTCCATTCCGAGCCGATCGACGGCGCGGGCCACGCCGCTCTGCTCGATCTGATGCGCAATCGCGCTCAAACCCAGCGCTTCCAGCGTCATTGCGGCTGCCGTGCGCAGGAATGAGAGGTCGCCGAGGCGCGGCTCCAGCTTGAAGTCGCGCACGGGAAGGCCCTTCTTGACACCCTTCTGTTCGACCAGCCAGGTGACGGCCGTCTTCTCATCGCCGAGCTGATCGATCAGCTTCAGCTCGACCGCCTGGCGTCCGGTGAAGACCCGGCCGTCAGCCACTTTTTCGAGCTGCGTGTCATCCATGCCACGCCTGTCCTTCACCAGGCCCTTGAACCAGGCGAAGGAGTCCTTCACCAGCGCATCGAGCGCGGCACGGGCTTCGGGGCTGGTCGGCTCGAACCCATTCGGCGCAGCCTTCAGCGGCGAGGATTTTACCTCCTCGACCTTGACGCCGAGGGTCTTCAGAAGCTCGGCCACGTTCGGATACTGGAACAGCACGCCTATTGATCCGACCAATGAACTCTGCTGGGCAATGATGTGGTCGCTCGCGATGGCGCCGATATAGCCGCCGGAAGCGGCGAGGCCTTCGACGACGACCACGAGCGGCTTCTTCGCCTTCAGCCGCATCAGGGAATCGTAGAGCTGCTCGGAGCCGGCCGTGGTGCCGCCGGGCGAATTGATGTGAACGATCACGGCGGCGGTACGCGAATTCTCCAGCCGCTCCAGCGCCTCGACGCGCTCGGAATCGCTGCGGATCAGGCCGTCGATCTTGACCCGCGCGATCGAGCCCGCCGACGTGAACGTCCCGCGCGCGCCAGGCGTCACCACCAGGGCAACACCTGAAATCGCGCCGATGGCGATCAGCGCGGCAACGACGCGCCAGAAGGTCAGCTTGCGGCGGATGCGCCGGCGATCGACGATGATGTCCGAATCGAGCGACATCGAAAAATCTCCAGATAGGGGCCGCGCCGGTTTTGCAGCCACAGCGTGACCATTGGCTTATCTGGATACATCAATTGCGATGCAATTTGAAGAAAACAAGGCTGGTAGCCGCGTAGCCCGGATGAAGCGCAGCGCAATCCGGGACATATTGTTGAACGTGGCAAGGACCCGGATTTCGCTGCGCTCCATCCGGGCTACAAGGCGCAAAAAAGCCCCGGCTTGCGCCGGGGCTTTGATGTCCGCGAAACCTGCGTTTCGCTTACTTGTTGTCGCCGCGGTTCTTGAGCGCGGTGCCGAGGATGTCGCCGAGCGTCGCCCCCGAATCGGAGGAGCCGTACTGCGCGATGGCTTCCTTCTCTTCGGCGACTTCGAGCGCCTTGATCGACACCTGGACCTTGCGGGCCTTCTTGTCGAACTGGATCACGCGGGCATCGACCTTCTCGCCGACGGCGAAGCGTTCGGCGCGCTGATCGTTGCGGTCGCGCGCGAGCTCCGAGCGCTTGATGAAGGTGGTGAAGTCGGTCCCGGAGATCTTCACCTCGATACCGCTCTCCTTCACTTCGAGCACTTCGCAGGTCACGACGGCGCCCTTCTTGACATCGCCCGGCTCGGCGAAGGGGTCGCCTTCGAGCTGCTTGATGCCGAGCGAGATGCGCTCCTTCTCGACGTCCACATCGAGCACCACGGCCTTCACCATGTCGCCCTTCTTGTAGTTGTCGATCACCTGCTCGCCCGGAAGCTTCCAGTCGAGGTCGGAGAGGTGGACCATGCCGTCGACGTCGCCTTCGAGACCCAGGAACAGGCCGAACTCGGTCTTGTTCTTGACCTCGCCCTCGACCGTCGAACCGGTCGGATGCTTCTCGACGAAGACCTCCCACGGATTGCGCATGGTCTGCTTGAGGCCGAGCGAGATGCGGCGCTTGACCGAATCCACCTCGAGCACCTGCACTTCGACTTCCTGCGAGGTCGAAACGATCTTGCCGGGGTGCATGTTCTTCTTGGTCCACGACATCTCGGAGACGTGGATCAGGCCCTCGATGCCCGGCTCGAGCTCGACGAACGCACCGTAGTCGGTGATGTTTGTGACGCGGCCGGTGAAGCGGGCACCCAGCGGGTACTTGGCTTCGATGCCCTGCCACGGATCGTCCAGCAGTTGCTTCATGCCCAGCGAGATGCGGTGCGTCTCGTGGTTGATCTTGATGATCTTGACCTTCACGGTCTGGCCGATCGTCAGCACCTCGGTCGGGTGGTTGACGCGACGCCAGGCGATATCGGTCACGTGCAGGAGACCGTCGATGCCGCCGAGATCAACGAACGCACCGTAATCGGTGATGTTCTTGACCACGCCGTCGATGACCTGCCCCTCTTCGAGGTTCTGCACCAGCTCCTGACGCTGCTCGGCGCGGGTCTCTTCGAGAACCGTACGGCGCGACACGACGATGTTGCCGCGGCGGCGGTCCATCTTGAGGATCTGGAACGGCTGCGCGTTGTTCATCAACGGAGCGACGTCGCGGATCGGACGGATGTCGACCTGCGAGCGCGGCAGGAAGGCCACGGCACCGTCGAGGTCGACGGTGAAGCCGCCCTTGACCTGGTTGAAGATGACGCCGTTGACCTTTTCGTTGTTCTGGAACGCCTTCTCGAGCTTGCCCCAGCTCTCTTCGCGGCGCGCCTTGTCGCGCGACAGCACGGCCTCGCCGAGTGCGTTTTCGATGCGATCGAGGAAAACTTCCACCTCGTCGCCGACCTTGATGTCGCTCTCACGGCCGGGGCCGGAAAATTCGCGCAGGGCAACGCGGCCCTCGGTCTTCAGGCCGACGTCGATGACGGCCATGTCCTTTTCAATTGCAACAACCTTGCCCTTGACGACGGAGCTTTCCTGCAGGTTACCGCCTGCGAAGGACTCGTCGAGCATCGCGGCGAAATCGTCACGCGACGGGGTATAGGAATCAGCGGAAGTCGAAGCCATTTGTTCTCCAGTTGCGGACGTCTGCCGGCCGTTGGGTTTATGGGCGTCTCGCGCGCGCAGTGTCGGAAGGTCCGCAAAACCTTCGAGCGACCGCTCGTGGTCCCGGGCTTGCGACCCGGAAAACAGCAGGAGCGGGCCGGCGAGAGCCCGCGCGTTCGATACGATGAAAATCTTGATCCGGAGCCTGGATGTCGCGATCCCCAAGCAGGGGACCGAGTATCGACCTCAAAGAGCGGGAGCGGGCGCTTCCTCCAATGACGGCTGCGGCTTAACCCCGCGACCGGCCCGCTCGGACGGCCTCGATAATGTCGATGGCGGCCCGGACGCCGCCTTCTATATCCAGTTGGGAGTTATCTAGCAAGTAAGCATCCGGGGCCGGTTTTAACGGCGCAACCGGCCTGTTCTGGTCGCGTTCGTCGCGCTGAATGATGTCCGCAAGGATGGCAGCCTCGTCGGCCGCCTCGCCCCGCGATTGGGCCTCCAGGGTCCGCCTGCGGGCGCGGACCTTTGGATCGGCGACGACGAAAATCTTTACGTCGGCATTCGGGCAGATCACGGTTCCAATGTCGCGGCCGTCAAGCACGGCGCCGGGTGGATCGGCGGCGAATTGCCGCTGGAAGTTCAGCAGGACCTCGCGAACCCTCGGGATTGCGGAAACTACGGACGCGGCCTGGCCGACCTCATGTGACTTCAGCGCGGGATTGCCGAATTCTTCGGGATCGAGTTCCAGCGCGACGGCAACGGCCGCGGCCTCGTCGCGCAGGTCCTGGCCGGCCTGGATCAGGCCATACGCCACGGCGCGATAGATCACGCCGGTATCGAGGTGGCGATAGCCGTAATGCTGCGCGAGGCGCTTGCCGAGCGTGCCCTTGCCGGAGGCCGCGGGTCCGTCGATGGCGATGATCATGAAAACTCCGCGCCCAGCGAACGCATCATCGGGATGAAGTCCGGGAAGCTGGTGGCGATGAAAGCGGTGTCGTCGACCTTCACCGGCTGGTCCGAGGCGCATCCCATCACCAATGCTGACATCGCGATGCGATGATCCATGTGGGTTGCGACGAGGCCGCCGCCGGGCACATGGCCACGGCCCTCGACGATGAGATCGTCGCCGGCAATCTCGACCTTCACGCCGTTGACGCGCAGCATGTCGGCGGTCGCTTCCAGACGATCGGATTCCTTCACGCGCAACTCGTGCAGGCCGCGCATGATCGTGGTGCCTTCGGCGAACGAGGCGGCCACCGCCAGCACCAGATATTCATCGATCATCGACGGCGCGCGTTCCGGCGGCACCTCGACGCCGCGCAGCTTCGACGCCCGCACGCGCAGGCGCGCCATCGGCTCACCGGCGTCGCCCCGCACCTCGCTCTCCTCGATGAAGCCGCCCATTTCGCGCAGCGTCGTGAACAGGCCGGTGCGCAGCGGATTGGTCATGACGTCGGTGAGCACGAGATCGGAGCCTTCCGCGATCAGCGCAGCAACGATCGGAAAGGCTGCCGACGACGGATCGGCCGGCACCACGACATTGGCGCCGTGAAGCTCGGGCTGCCCGACGAGCGTGATGCGGCGGCCATGCTGGCCTTCGAGGGTCGAGGTGATGTCGGCGCCAAAGTGCCTGAGCATCAGCTCGGTATGGTCGCGGCTGGCCTCTGACTCGATGACGGTGGTCGTGCCGGGCGCGGCGAGGCCCGCCAGCAGCACCGCCGACTTGATCTGGGCCGAGGCGACCGGCGTCTTGTAGGTCAGCGGCAGCGGATCGCGCGCGCCCTGCAGCGTCAGCGGCAGCCGGCCACCCTCGCTTTGGGCAACGACTTTGGCGCCCATCTTTTCGAGCGGGTCCAGAATCCGGCGCATGGGACGGCTGCGCAAGGAAGCGTCGCCGTCGAAAACTGCGGCAATCGGGCAGCCGGCAACGGCCCCCATCACCAGCCGGCAGCCGGTCCCGGAGTTCCCGAAATCTAGGGGGGCCTTGGGCTGGGCAAAACCGGCGACGCCGACGCCCCGCACCGACCAGGCAAAATCCCCGGTCCGCTCCACCTGCGCCCCCAGCGCCTGCATCGATTTGGCGGTATTGAGGACGTCTTCGCCCTCCAAAAGGCCTGAAATCCGGGTTTCACCGACCGACAGCGCGCCCAGGATGAGAGCACGGTGGGAGATCGACTTGTCCCCGGGGACCCGGACGGATCCGGTCAGGGGGCCGCTGGCGCGCGACTGGAGGGGTGTCCGCTGGTCGGAATAGCTCACGATTTAAGTCCCTGAATAGGCGCCCGGATATCCCATGGGGCGCGTGGCGCAGGTACCACACGGCCCCCGTGTCGTCACGGGTAAGTCTCAGGACATGTCTTTGTCCCGCAATGCGCTATTGACAGCGGGCCGCCAACTAGCCAAGTGAAACACCGCTTTTCAGACATTCCCAGGATTCCTGCCGTGGCCAAGTCCGAACTCGGAACCAAACGCATTTGCCCGACCACGGGCAAGAAGTTCTACGACCTCAACAAGAATCCGGTGATCTCGCCGTATACGGGCGAAGTGGTGCCGATTGCGCCGGTTGCGCCGGCCCGTGCGACCCGCGGTGCGGAAGCCCGCGCGCCGATGCCTGCCGACACGGCGCCTGAGCCGGCGGAGGCCGAGGAGTTGGTCTCCCTCGAGGAGGCCGATGCCGAGGAGAATACCGGCAAGGTCAAGGCCGTCGTGCCTGAGTCCGAGGACGATATCGAGGTCGACGAGACCCTCGAGGACGATGATGACGATGATTCGACCTTTATCGCCGACGACGAAGAGGGCGATGAGGACGTGACCGACATCATTGGTGATGTCGGCGGTGACGAAGAGACTTGAGATCGCGCCTGATCTGTGAAAAAGGGTGCACCGCGCGAGTCACCAGGCTCGCCGGTTCGGTGTGATCCACCAGGATCATCCCGTTTAAGGACTACGGGGCCATAGCTCAGCTGGGAGAGCGCTTGCATGGCATGCAAGAGGTCGGCGGTTCGATCCCGCCTGGCTCCACCAGCCTTCGCGAAGCGAAGGCTGCCGCGGCGGCGTAGCCCGAAGGGCGAAGCCGGGCTTCAACTACTCCCCGATCACCGCATTCAACCGGTCGCGTAGCGCGACGATCTCGTTCTTGATCGCCACGAGTTCCGACACGGAGCAGTCCGAGGCCGCGAGAATCGATTGCGGCACGGCACGGGCCTTCTCTTTCAGGGCATGGCCCTGCGGGGTCAGCGAAATCAGCACCTGGCGCTCGTCTTCGGTCGAGCGCGTCCGCTTGACCAGTTGCGCCGCCTCCAGCCGCTTCAGCAAAGGCGTCAGCGTGCCCGAGTCCAAAAACAGCCTTTCGCCGATATCTTTCAGCGGCACGTCGTCCCGCTCCCACAGCACCAGCATGACCAGGTATTGCGGATAGGTCAGGCCGAGCCGGTCCAGCAGCGGCTTGTAGACCCGGTTGAAGGCGTGCGCGGCCGAATAGACCGCAAAGCAGATCTGGTTATCGAGCCGGAGCGGCTGATCGCCTGCGATTTGTTTTCGAACCATTTTGACCTCTTGAGACTTACCCAGCATTCTGGCCCCGCGCGGCCGCGCATTCAATTGCGAACAATTAAATGTGAGGTCTGCCAATTTCAATTGCGCGCAATGTAATTGTGTGCGATATACACCTCACCCCAACCGAAGACCATCCCAAGGGAGACGACCATGTCCGTGAAAGTCCTCTACAAGACCACCGCAACAGCCACCGGCGGCCGCGACGGTTCCGCCTCGACGGCCGACGGGGCCTTCAGCGTCAAGTTGTCGACCCCGAAGGAGCTCGGCGGTGGCGGCGGCGCCGGCAACAACCCCGAGCAGTTGTTTGCCGCCGGCTATGCCGCCTGCTTCATCGGCGCCATGAAGGCGGTTGCGGCCCAGGGCGGCGGCGTGAAGGTGCCCGCGGACGCCTCGGTGACCTCCACCGTCGGCATCGGGCCGCGCTCGGAAGGCGGCTTTGGCCTCGACATCGATCTCGCCGTCTCGCTGCCCGGCATCGCCAAGGCCGACGCCGAAGCGCTGGTCGCGAAGGCCCACCAGGTGTGCCCCTATTCCAACGCCACCCGCGGCAATGTCGACGTCCGCCTGACGGTCGTCTAACGCCGGACCTGCGGCCGGCCCGTGATCCCTCTCTGAGATCCTTTGGGCCGGCCGCACTCCCGTTGATTTGCCGCGCGGCGGCATGATCTGCGGCGCATGCGCCCACACGCGGCGGGCCATTGCTGGCGTGAACGAACCTCGCTAGGCCTGTGCTCGAACACAGCTTGAGCAGAGGTTGCCACCATGAGTTCTGAAGCCGCTTTGGGTGCCATGAGCGGACTGCGCGTCATCGATCTCACGCGCGTGCTCGGCGGTCCCTATTGCACGCAGATCCTCGCCGATCACGGCGCCGACGTGATCAAGGTCGAGCCGCCCGCGGGCGACGAGGTGCGCGACTGGGGCCCTCCCTTCCACGACGAGGACGCGGCCTATTTCGTCGGCATCAACCGCAACAAACGCTCGATCGGCCTCGACCTCGCCTCCGAAGGCGGCCGCGTCGTGCTGCTCAAGATGCTGGAGACCGCCGATGTCCTGATCGAGAATTTCAAGCCGGGCACGCTGGAAAAGTGGGGCATCGGCAGCGAGATGCTGCGCGCAAAATTTCCGCGCCTCGTGCATTGCCGCATCTGCGGCTTTGGCGCCGACGGTCCGCGCGGCGGCAATCCCGGTTACGACGCGATCATCCAGGCGATGACCGGCATGATCGCGGCAACCGGCTCGCCTGAAAGCGGACCGATGCGCATCGGCGTGCCGCTGGTCGACATCACCACCGGTCTCTATGCAGCAATCGGCATTTTGATGGCGTTGTCGGAACGGCAACGCTCGGGCCAGGGCCAGTTCCTCGAAACCACGCTGTATGAGACCGGTCTTGCGATCATGCATCCGCACACCGCAAACTATTTCATGCATGGCAAGCCGCCGGGGCTCACCGGCAACGAGCATCCCAATCTCGTGCCCTATGCGATCTTCCCGACCAAGACCGACAACATCTTTATCGGCGTCGGCAATGACGGGACCTTCCGCAAGCTGGCCAAGGAAATCGGAAAGCCAGAGCTCGGCACCGATCCGCGCTTTGCCCGCAACAAGGACCGCATCGCCAACCGCGAGGCGCTCCGCGCCGAGCTCGCCGCCGTGTTCAGCCAGCACGAGGCCGAGCCGCTCTGCAATCGCCTGCTCGCCGCCGGCCTGCCGGCGGGCCCCGTGCAGAAAATCGACCAGGCGTTGACGAACCCGCACACCATCCACCGTGGCGATATTATCGAGAAGGACTGGTACAAGGGCGTGGCCTCGCCGATCCGGCTGGAACGCAGCAAGCCGAGCTTGCGCCGGACGCCGCCAAAGTTCAGCCAGCACTCCGCCGAGGTGCTCGGCGAGTTCGGCTACTCCCGGGACGAGATCGACGCGATGGTGAAGAAGGGCGTGGTCTGCGGCCCCGATCGCAAGCGCTGAGTTTGCGCGCAACATAATTCAAAAATGCCGCACTGCGGCGCGAGCACGCCTGCACCGCGAACGCTGCGGCACGCCGACGCGCGCCTTCGCCTATTTTCCGGCTTCCCTTTCCTGGCGCTTGCCGCTTTCGTTTCGCCCGCTTACACAGTCATGTGAACGTCATATGGCGCTGCTAGCGCAAGCGCACATTTTTGACGGCCCAAGGGAGGTTTACTTGATGGCTCTTCGACATATTGGTGCGGCCGCTGCGCTCGCAATCTCGATCGGTTTTGGCGCCTCGCCCGCGCTGGCCGTGACCGAGATTCAGTGGTGGCACGCGATGACCGGCGCGAACAACGACGTGATCGTCAAGCTCGCCAACGATTTCAACGCTGCACAAACCGACTACAAGGTCGTCCCGACCTACAAGGGCAACTACGCCGACACGATGAATGCCGGCATCGCCGCGTTCCGCGCCGGCAACGCGCCGCACATCATGCAGGTGTTCGAAGTCGGCACCGCGACCATGATGGCCGCGACCGGCGCCGTGAAGCCCGTCTACAAGCTGATGGCCGAGGCCGGCGAAAAGTTCGACCCCAAGATCTACCTGCCCGCGATCACCGGCTATTATTCGACGTCGAAGGGCGAGATGCTCTCGTTCCCCTTCAACTCGTCGTCGACGGTGATGTGGATCAATCTCGACGAGCTGAAGAAGGCGAATGTCGAGATCCCCAAGACCTGGCCTGAAGTGTTCGACGCCGCCAAGAAGCTGAAGGCGGCGGGACACGCGACCTGCGGCTTCTCCGGCTCCTGGGTCACCTGGGTCAATCTCGAGCAGCTCTCCGCCTGGCACAACGTGCCGCTGTCGACCAAGGCCAACGGTCTCGACGGCTTTGACACCGTGCTCGAGTTCAACGGCCCGCTCCAGGTCAAGCATCTCGAAAACCTGATCGAGCTGCAGAAAGACAAGACCTACGACTATGCCGGCCGCACCAACACCGGCGAAGGCCGTTTCACCTCCGGCGAGTGCCCGATCTACCTGACGTCGTCGGCCTTCTTCGGCAACGTCAAGGCGCAGGCCAAGTTCAACTTCACAGCCGTGCCGATGCCCTATTATCCGGATGCCAAGGGTGCTCCGCAGAACTCGATCATCGGCGGCGCTTCGCTCTGGATGATGGGCGGCAAGTCCGCCGAGGAGTACAAGGGTGTCGCAAAGTTCCTGACCTTCCTCTCGGACACCGACCGCCAGGTCTGGATCCACAAGGCGTCGGGCTATCTGCCGATCACCAAGGCGGCCTATGAGAAGGCCAAGGCCGAGGGCTTCTACAAGGACCAGCCCTATCTCGAAACACCGCTCCTGGAGCTGACCAACAAGGAGCCGACCGAGAACTCGCGCGGCCTGCGCCTCGGCAACATGGTGCAGCTCCGTGACGTCTGGTCGGAGGAGATCGAGCAGGCGCTGGCCGGCAAGAAGACTGCCAAGCAGGCGCTCGACGCTGCCGTCGAACGCGGCAACACCATGCTGCGGCAGTTTGAAAAAACCGCCGTCAAGTGAGAGGATGAGCGGCAGGCCACGATCCGGCCTGCCGCTCTCCTGACGCCATGCAAAAGCAATCCATTTTCCAATCAAAGCTGTTGCCTTACGCGCTGGTTGCACCGCAGCTCGCGATCGTCCTGATTTTCTTCTACTGGCCGGCGCTGCAGGCGGTCATCCAGTCGTTCCTGCTGCAGGACGCCTTCGGCCTCTCGACGAGTTTTGTCTGGTTCGAGAACTATGTGGACCTGTTCAAGGACCCGGCCTATTTCGAGGCGGTCGTCAGGACTTTCGTGTTCTCCTTCGCGATCGCCTTGTCGTCGCTGTCGTTTGCGCTGCTGCTCGCGGTCATGGCGGACAAACCCTTACGTGGCGGCACGATCTATCGCACGCTGCTGATCTGGCCCTATGCGGTCGCACCGCCCGTGGTCGGCGTGCTCTGGATCTTCATGCTGCATCCCTCGCTCGGCGTGCTCTCGCGGTACTTGCGCGCCATGGGCATCGACTGGAATCCGCTGCTCGACGGCAATCAGGCGGCAACGCTGATCATCCTCGCCGCGGCCTGGAAGCAGATCTCCTACAACTTCCTGTTCTTCCTCGCCGGTCTCCAGAGCATCCCGAAGAGCGTGCTCGAGGCCGCCGCGATCGACGGCGCGCGCCCGATGCGGCGCTTCTGGACCGTAACCTTCCCGCTGCTGTCGCCGACCATCTTCTTCCTGCTGGTCGTCAACATCGTCTACGCCTTCTTCGACACCTTTGGCATCATCGACACGATGACCCGCGGCGGTCCGGGCAAGTCGACGGAGACGCTGGTCTACAAGGTCTATACCGACGGCCTGCTCGGCGGGAACCTCGGCAGCTCGGCCGCACAGTCGGTGATCCTGATGGTCATGGTCATCGTGCTGACCGGAATCCAGTTCCGCTTCGTCGAACGCAAGGTGACCTACTGATGGTCGAGGAAGAGGGCATCCGCCGCTACGTCGCCCACGTCATCCTGTGGATCGGAATCGCGATCGTCGCCTTTCCGGTCTATCTCGCCTTCGTGGCCTCGACCCAGGACAACGCCGTCATCGCCAACGGCCAGATGTCGCTGCTGCCGGGCGGGCATTTCTTCCAGACCTACTACCAGACGATCTTCGTCGGCACGAGCGGCTCGACCCGCGAGCCGGTCGGCAACATGATGCTGAACTCGCTGATCATGGCGCTGGCGATCGCGCTCGGGAAGATCGCGATCTCGATCATCTCGGCCTATGCGATCGTCTATTTCCGCTTTCCGTTCCGGATGGCGATCTTCTGGATCATCTTCATCACGCTGATGCTGCCGGTCGAGGTGCGCATCTATCCGACCTACAAGATCGTCGCCGACCTGCACATGCTCGACAGCTATGCCGGCCTCGCGCTGCCGCTGATCGCATCGGCCACAGCGACGCTGCTGTTCCGGCAGTTCTTCATGACCGTGCCCGACGAGTTGCTTGAAGCGTCGCGCATCGACGGCGCAGGTCCGTTCCGCTTCTTCTGGGATACGCTCTTGCCGCTGTCGCGCACCAACATGGCCGCGCTGTTCGTGATCCTGTTCATCCTCGGCTGGAATCAATATCTCTGGCCGCTCTTGATCACCACGCGCGACGACATGCAGACCATCCAGGTCGGCATCCGCAAGATGATCACCACCACCGACGCGCTGACGGAATGGCCCGTCGTGATGGCGACCGCCGTGCTCGCGATGCTGCCGCCAGTGTTCGTCGTCGTCGCCATGCAGAAATTGTTCGTGCGCGGCCTGGTCGAGACGGAGAAGTAGAGAGTTATGGCCAACGTCACCCTGCGCAACGTCCGCAAGACCTATCCCGGCGGCTTCGAGGCCATCAAGGGCGTCAACGTCGATGTCGGCGACGGCCAGTTCTGCGTGCTGGTCGGTCCCTCCGGCTGCGGCAAGTCCACGCTGCTGCGCATGGTGGCGGGGCTCGAGACCGTCACCGGCGGCGAGATCGACATCGGCGGCCGCGTCGTCAACCAGGTCGAGCCCGCCGATCGCGACATCGCGATGGTGTTCCAGAACTATGCGCTCTATCCGCATATGAGCGTCTACAACAACATGGCCTACGGCCTGCGCAATCGCGGCATGCCGGAAGCCGAGATCAAGACGCGCGTGGAGGAGGCAGCCCGCATCCTCGAGCTCGCGCCGATGCTGGAGCGCAAGCCGCGCCAGCTCTCCGGCGGCCAGCGCCAGCGCGTCGCGATGGGCCGCGCCATCGTGCGCCAGCCAAAGGTGTTCCTGTTCGACGAGCCGCTGTCCAACCTCGACGCGAAACTCCGCATCGCGATGCGGGTCGAGATCCGTAAATTGCAGCGCCGTTTGAACACGACATCGATCTACGTCACCCACGACCAGCTCGAGGCGATGACGCTCGCCGACATTCTGGTGGTGATGAATGGCGGCCAGGTCGAGCAGGTCGGCAACCCCCTCGCCATCTACGAGAAGCCGTCCACCACCTTCGTCGCCTCCTTCATCGGCGCGCCGCCGATGAACCTGATGTCGACGCGCCCGGACGAGATCAAGGCGCAGCTCGGCGCCAATGGCGCAGGCGTACAGGCCGGCATTCTCGGCATCCGCCCCGAAGACTTCGTCATCACCGACCAGACGCCGTCAGGCGGCGTGGCGCTGCCGCTCACCGTGGAAGCGATTGAGCGCGTCGGCGCCGAAACCTTCGTCTATGGCGCCCGCGCGCAGGAAGAGGATCGCGTCGCGGCGACGCCGGGCGAACTGCCGCCCGGCGAGATCATCGTCCGCATCCCCGGCGCCGATGCTCCGCCGATCGGCCAGAAGATCCGGGTCGCCGCTATCAGATCGAAGCTGCATCTGTTCAGCGCCGACGGCCGGACCCGCATTGAGGCCTGAAACGGGCCTTTTGGGTCGGCTGGCAAAAGGGGGCGAAAACAACCCCATGCACAGTAGAAGGCGTTGCGCGGCCTGAGGGCGTTTCGGGCTAATCCACAGGCTCCCGCTACGTCCTTGAACCCAAACGGGGATATGCCCATATTGCTGACCAAGGGGTGCCATTCCGGGCCCTGAAACACCAAAGTCGCTTCCGCGAGGACTTTGTAAACTATGTCTCGTGTTCCCACGCTTTCCAGTCCGTTCCTGCTGGGTTTCGACGAAATCGAGCGCGTGCTCGATCGCGTCGTCAAGGGCGCCGACGGTTACCCTCCCTACAATATCGAGAGGTGTGAACGCTCGGACGGTGCCCCCGAACGCTTACGAATCACCCTGGCGGTCGCCGGTTTCACCCGCGACCAACTCGATGTAACCATTGAGGAAAACCAGCTCGTGATCCGCGGGCGCCAGCAGGACGACAAGTCCCGGCAATACATCCATCGCGGCATCGCCGCGCGCCACTTCCAGCGCACTTTCGTGCTGGCGGAGGGGATGCTGGTGCTGGGGGCGGATCTGAAGAACGGGCTGTTGTCGATCGATCTTGCCCGGCCTGAACCGGAAAGGATCGTTAAGACAATCGCTATCAATGAGCACGAATAATGGAACGAGTAGCGGACTCGACCGCTTAGTGTGATGAAGGAGTCGAGACCATGAGTGAAGGTCACGTTGCGTTCGAATACGAAGCCGGCAATGTCTCACCGGAGACGCTGGCAACCCTCGGCGAAGGTCATATCGCCTATGTGAAGCAGATCCGCTCCGAAGACGTGCCGGACCTGTTTCCGCAAGCCCCTAGGATTGCGCCGGGCCTCAAACTCTTCGCGCTCCACTCCGCCGACGGCACGCCGATCATGCTGACCGACAGCCGCGAAGCCGCGGTCGCGAATGCCTGGAGCAACGAGCTGCAGGCGGTGAGCGTGCACTGACGCGCGCCTGAGCGCGGCATCTACTGAATTCAAATGCGCGGGCAGGCCTCGACACCGAGGCGGCCCGCGCATTTTTTTGGCCCACCAAGTGACCCCTCACGGTGAAGGCATCATAGACCCGCTTCGAGATTGTCTGACGACTCGACATCAGTTGCGCCCAGGGCGTATGACCGAGCCGACGCGGCTCAACAATGGCATTCGGAGTCTTTCCGATAGTGGGCACCAGCGGTTTGATCTCGATCGACCTCGGGTTACGCGGCGCCGTCGTGGCATTGTGCCTGCTGATCGCATCTATCGCTCTACGCGATCGCCGCGATAGCACGGCCGCGCTGCTGGGCGCCGCACTCGCCATCGGCGCAGCCGCTTCGATGATCTGCACGTCGCCGACCTTCCCGCGGCCATACGCGTGGTGGGGCCTGTTGTTGCTGGCGCTGTCCAGCGCGAACTGTGTCGTGTTCTGGCTATGGGCGCGTTCCGCCTTCGATGACGATTTCGTGCCGCGGCCCTGGCATGGCGCCTTGTGGGTGGCCGTTGCCGTCGCGCAATGGCTGGACGCCAGCGGCATCACGCAATCGGCCGCGCTTGAGCGTGCGATCGAACGCGCGCTGTCGCTTGCCTTTCTCGGCCTGGCATTGTTGGCGGTGGCGCAGACGCTCCTCACGTGGCGGGGCGACCTGGTGCAGGGCCGGCGTCGGCTCCGGCTGGTCGTCTTGATCGGTGCGTCGGCCCAAATCGTTCTCAACTCTTACTTGAGCTTCTTGCAGCCTTCGACTCACACTTTTTCCATGTCCAGCGTCGCCAACGCCTTCGCTCTGTTCGTGTTGGTCGGCTTGAGCGCATGGAGTGTGCTGGAGGCGCAGAAGGGTTCGATCCTGCTGCCCGCAGGAAATGTCCCGTTGGTTGCACCAGCAAAGACGTCTGACGATCCGAGCAAGCCTGCAGTGATCGAACCGGCTCTCTTGCGCCGGCTGGAACGGCTAATGACCGTCGAGCGCATCTATCGGCGTGAGGGGTTGACCATTGGATTGCTATCCGCCGAGCTACGCGTGCCGGAATACCGGATGCGGCAGCTCATCAATGAGGGCCTCGGTTACCGCAATTTCAATGCGTTTCTTAATCATTACCGGATCAGCGAAGCCAAGGAGGCGCTGGCCGACCCCGAACAAGTGGAAGTCCCGGTGCTGACAATTGCGATGGACACAGGGTTCCAGTCGATCGGGCCCTTCAACCGTGCCTTCAGGGCCGAAACAGATATGACCCCAACCGAATTCCGCCGTCTTGCAATGGCGGGAAATGCAGCTCTGGGAACGGCCGATCAAAAATCGGCCAGTCGGGTTGAGGAATCGGCCAGCCGGATTGCAGAAATCGGCGAGAAGGAATCGAAGACGTTTTGA
Source organism: Bradyrhizobium guangdongense (assembly GCF_006483445.1). Classification (GTDB taxonomy): domain Bacteria; phylum Pseudomonadota; class Alphaproteobacteria; order Rhizobiales; family Xanthobacteraceae; genus Bradyrhizobium; species Bradyrhizobium guangdongense_A. The sequence continues at coordinate 28,953 of NZ_PPPT01000162.1, forward strand.
CAGACTGACGGCGATCTTTCCGCGCAACAGCTGCGACAGAGGGGCCGCCCATGCGATATCGGCGACTAGCCGTTTCATTGACCGTGCTGTCCGCGCTGACAGGTGCGGCGCTTGCCGACGATTTGCAGACCGTCGGCGATCCGGAGAGTCTCGGCTTTTCGGCGAAGCGCCTCGCGCGCATCACCTCCTGGTTTGAGGCGCAGACCAAAAAGGGCGATCCCTCCGGTTTTGTCGTCGGGATCGCCCGAGGCGGAAAGCTCGCTTATTTGCAGCCCACCGGCTTTGAGGATCACGACAGGAAAAGTCCGATGCGCCCGGATTCGATCTTTCGCATCGGATCTATGTCCAAGCAGATCACCAGCGTAGCCACCATGATGCTGGTCGACGAAGGCAAGCTCGAGCTTGACACTCCCGTGGCGCAGTATTTGCCGGAGCTCAAGGGCATGCAGGTCGTCAGGAAGGACCCGGCCACTGGGGATCCGATCCTCCTGGATCTTGCGCGAAAGGTCTTTGAACCGGCGAAGCGCGCGATGACCATCCGGGATTTGCTGCGCAACACGTCCGGGCTCGTCTATGCCACGGGGGATTACGCCGACCCAGGATTTGGAAATGCGGCGGTCCACCTGCTTTACGGTGCGAGAGCGCCGTTCCGACGCGACAAGCCGATCGCATCCTTCGTCGCGAGCCTCGGTACACTCCCGCTTTTGCACCAGCCGGGCGAAGTCTGGGAATATGCTATCGGATACGACGTTCTCGGCCGTGTCATTGAAGTCGTTTCGGGCCAGACGTTCGAGCAGTTTCTGCAAACTCGCCTGTTCGCGCCGCTCCACATGGTCGACAGCGCCTTCTCCGTGCCGGCGGACAAACTCGACCGTCTCGTCGCCGTGCCAGGTGCGCAGCCGACGCCGCTTTCGGATGGGGACGTCGGGAAACCGCAAACATTCTTTTCGGGTGGGGGAGGGATCGTCTCGACGGTCCCGGACTTCCTGCGCTTCTGCCAGATGCTGCTCAATGGCGGGGAGCTCGATGGCGTGCGGATCCTGAAGCCTGAAACAGTCCGGCTGATGACGACAAATTCACTGCCGTCCGACATGCACGTCGCAGGGCACGAAGCCGGCCCGGCCTTTGGTACGGGATGGGGGCTCGGCTTCGCCGTTCGCACCAATCCGGATTTCAGCCTGATCCCCGGCGCGGTCGGCGGCTTCAACTGGCAAGGAAGCTGGGGCACGTTTTTCTCGGTCGACCCGGTCCAGAAGCTGATCCTGGTGATGATGATGCAGCGGAGCCAGTACAGCGAGAACGGTTTCTTCTTCAACGCAATCCGTCGTCTGCCCTATGCGGCGTTGAAGGTTCCTGAGGCCCCCGCGCCGATCCTGTCGGAGCCATTGAACCCCGCCCCTCTCACCGACTACGTCGGACATTACGATTTCGGCGGCTCCGCAAGTTCGCTCGACAGACAGGCGTTGGTCGCCGACGGTCGCGGCTGGACCGGTCTTGAGTCTGTTGCCGTGGAGAAGGGCGGGCTCAGAGTGATCAGGCTTGCCGACAAAGGCCCCACCGCGCGGGCCGGCGTGATGGCGGGAGACGTCATCGCCGCTATCGACGACAAGTCGATCACAGGGCTGACCCTGGAAGCGACACTTGGCCGGATCTCAGGCCCGGTCGACGCCGCGATCAAGCTCAAGATCATCCGCGCGACGCAGAGCGATCCACTTGTTGTCGCCTTTCCCCGAGAGGCAGTTCCAGCGCACAGTGTCGCGCTTCAAGTCCGTGTCGCAGACGGCAAGCTCGTCGTCGAGGCAACAGGCCAATGGTCAATCCTCGATTTCGACAGGGGACGGCGGACGCCCGTGGCGATTCGTTCAAAGGATGAATTCCAAGTCGAGGGCGGCGATCGCACGCGGCTTGCTTTCACGCGCGACGCCGCCGGCAAGGTCAACGGCGCGATTCTCAATCCCGGACCATGGGAGCAACGCGGCACGCTCGCCAATATGGAGAACTGAGCGTTGATGCGGACGTTTCCCCGGTCCAAAAATCGGGTGTCCGACGATCGGATTTGAGTCTGCGCTTCGAAAGCGAACGTTATGTCTATGAGTACGAGACTCAGTCGCCTGACCGACCCGCCAGCCGCGCGCGGATGTCCGGCTTCAGCACCTTGCCGACCTTGGAGCGCGGCAGATCGTTCCAGACTTCGATCTGCTTCGGTGTCTTGACGCTGCCGATCTGCTGCTTGACGAAGGCCGCCAATGCCGTCGCATCGACGCTTTGGCCTATGCGGGGCTGCACCACGGCGACGATCCGCTCGCCCCATTTGTCGTCTGCTAGCCCGATGACGGCGCAATCCTGCACCGATTCATGCGCCCGCAATGCGTTCTCGACCTCGATCGAATAGACGTTGAACCCGCCGGTGATGATCATGTCCTTGGCGCGATCGACGATGTAGAGGTAGCCGTCGTCGTCGATGTAGCCGATGTCGCCGGTGTGGTGCCAACCATGCGCGGAGGCCTCTGCGGTGGCCTCCGGGTTTTTGTAATAGCCCTCCATCACCAGCGAGCCGCGCACCACGATCTCGCCGCGTGCGCCTGATGGCAGCAGATTTCCGTCGCCATCCATGATGCCGGCCTGCACCAGCGGGCTGATCCGGCCGGCCGAGGCGAGGCGCTCCATCGCGATGGTGCCGTCGGCATTGTAATGCTCGTCGGGCGCCATCATCGAGATCATCATCGGCGCCTCGGTCTGGCCGAACAATTGCGCCATCGGGCCGATCCGCTTCAGCGCCTCCGCAAGCCGCGTAGCCGAGATCGGCGCGGCGCCATACCAGAAGCATTGCAGCGAGGAGAGTTTTGCGGAGTCGAGCCTGGGATGATCGAGCAGCATGTAGATCACGGTCGGCGGCAGGAAGGTGTGGGTGACGCCGTAGCGCTCGATCAGGTCGAGGAATTCGCCGATGTCGGGGTGATGCATGATCACGATGCGGCCACCGAGCGCCATGATCGGGAAACACAGCACGCCGGCGGCGTGAGTCAGCGGCGCGAGCGCGAGATAGACCGGACGTCCCCTGAAGGGATAGCCCATCAGCGTCAGGGCCGTCATGGCCTCGATGTTGCGGCCCGACAGCATGACACCTTTCGGCTTGCCGGTGGTGCCACCGGTACCCGGGATCATCACGAGATCGTCGACCGTCTCGCGTTGATAAGGGTCGTCGGCGAGGCCGGCGAGCCAGCTGTCGAACGATGGCGCAAAGGGCAACTCGGCATCGAGGCAGACGAGGGCGCGCAGTTTTGGCAGCTCTGCCCGCACCGCCTCGACCATCGGCGCAAAGCTCGAGTGAAACAGCAGCACGCTGCAATCGAACTGGTCGAGGATGATCCGGTTCTCGGCTGCCTCGTTGCGCGGATTGATCGGGCACCACACCGCGCCGGCGCGCGAAATGCCGAACACGCAGGCGAACGCCACCGGATCGTTGCCGGAGAGGATTGCGACCTTCTCGCCGGCCGCAATCCCGGAGCGCGCGAGTCCGCGCGCGACGCGGTAGCTCAGCTTCTGCACCTCGCGATAGCTGAGATCGCGGCCGTCCATGGTGAGGCACGGCGCGTCGAGGCCGAGCGAGGCGCCTTTGTCGAGGTAGTCGATGAAGCGCATGGTCGCCTCCAAAGCGCCCGCGGGTGGCGCGGAAAACCGCGCCACCCGTGATTTAGCTAATCGTGCACAGTCAGGATCGGCTTGCTGACCAGCCCAAAACTGCGCAATTGCCCGAGCAGCTCGTGATGGCCAAAGGCCTGGCAGCCGGAGGCAAAACCCACGCGTTTTGGCGGCTGCTGCAGCAAATGCGCAGCCGCATAGGCCTGCAGCATGCCGGTCTGCTTGTAGTTGCTGTTGCCGTTGATGACGCAGTGCGCGCGTCCCAGTGGGCCGGAGGCATGCACCGAATCCAGGGACTTGTTGACGCGCGGATTTTCCCGCGGCGGCATGGTGTTCATGACGCCGGCGGCGGTCTGCGCCAACGCGGCGTAGCGGTCGTCGGGGTTCATGTGCTTGGTCGCCTCCAGCGCGGCGGCGACGATCTGCGGCACGCCCAGCATCAGTCCGCGATTGAACACGCCGCCCAGCACCTTCACGTTGGCCACGCGCGGATCGCGCTTGAACCACACGGGATGCGAGGTGCCGCCCCAGGGCAGCGCCAGCGCCAGCTCGTGCTGGCCGGGGATGGCGAGGTTGGTGAGGCCGGCATCGGGCTGATGCTCGACGTATTTGTTCTGCTCGAGATAGTAGGCCTTGGCCATCGCGGCGTTGACCAAAATGGTCTGGGTCGAGGCGATGGTCGGGCTGCCGCCCCAGAACACGGCGATATCGAGCGTGTCGAGACCGGGCGTCTCCAGGCAGAGCTGGGCTGCGATCTCGCCGGTGGTGTACATCTGCGCGATGCCCGGCGCCAGCAGCAGGCCGGCATTGGCGAACTTCGTGCCCCACTCCTGCTCGAGCGTGATCAGCCAGTCCTGCTCGCCGGTCGTGTCGGTGTAGTGGCATCGGGACGCCCAGCAGGCCTGCACCACCTCGCCGCCGAATTTTGCAAAGGGACCAACGGTGTTCAGCACCACCGAGGCGCCGTTGAACAACTCCGTCAACGCGCTCACGGTGTGCGGCACTTCCACCACCTCGTAGTCGGCGGTCTCGATGCCGGCCACATTCGCCTTCATCGCGGCGTTGAGCTTCTCGGCACTACGGCCGGCGGCGACGAAGGGGATGTTGTACTCACGTAAGTATTCGCAGACGAGACGGCCGGTGTAGCCGGACGCGCCATAGACGATGACGGGTTTTTTCGCGCTCATTGTGTTCCTCCGAATTTTTGTTGTCAGGTTTTTGGCTCACATGCCCATGCCGCCATCGACGGGCAGACCGATGCCGGTGATGAAGCGGGCCTCGTTCGAGCACAGGAACACCGCCGCGTCGGCGATGTCGCCGACCTCCGCGAGCTTGCCGAGAGGCGTCTGCTCCACCACCGAGCCGACGGCGGCGTTGACGTCGGGCGCGAGACCGATCTTCACGATGTCATTAGCGAGCTGCAGGCCCATGTCGGTCGGGATCAGACCGGGATAGATGCAGTTGACGCGCACGCCATAACCGAGCTTGCCGGCCTCCATCGCAGCGACCCGCGTCATGCGATCGACCGCGGATTTGGTGCCGGAATAAACGGATATGCTCGGGAAGGCGATCGTCGCCGCGACGGACGCAATGTTGACGACCGCGCCGCCCTTGCCGGCAGCTCCGCCCGGCCGCATCGCGCGGAAGGCGTGCTTCATGCCGAGCACGGTGCCGACGATGTTCACGTCGCACATCCGCCGCGCATCCTCGGCCTTGACCTCGCTGACCAGCGACGTGATCTCGATGCCGGCATTGTTGATGAGGATGTCGTAGCCGCCGAGGGTGGCGACGGTCTTGGCGACTGCCCGCTCCCATTGCGCGTCATCGGCGACGTCGAGCTGCGCGAAACCCGTCTTCACGCCTTCCTTCGCGATTGCGGTCGCGCTGGCATGGCCGGCCTCTTCGAGGATGTCGGCGATCATGACCGAGGCGCCGGCGCGCGCCAGTGCCTGCGCGATGGCCGCGCCGATCCCTCGTGCACCGCCGGTGACCAGGGCTTTCCTGCCTTCAAGACTCTTCCCACTCATGACGCACTCCTCCGTTGCTGGTGATTGATTTGTGCTGCGGCCGATCGACGGCGCGCGCCGGCAATGCACGGGCGCGGGCCTTTGGGCCGCACTCAGCGAAGCGTTCCTCCATGTCTGGATGTCTTGACGACTGTCCAAATTCTTGGGCGCGAACCTCCGCCAGAATCTTGACATTTGTCAAGAACGAATTTGACAGTTGTCAAAGGAAGTGGTTGTGAGGGGATGGAGCTATCAGCTGATGGCGCGGTATAAGTCGTTGAAAGATCGGGACTGAGGAAGGAACACGATGGCGCGGCAGGTGACCGGGGCAGCCCGGCGTGTGGCTGATGCGGCCGAGGTGCTGCGCGACGAAAAGTTCAACGCGCGACGCATCGAGCTTGCCGAGGCGGCGCTGGAGACGCTTGGCGAGCTCGGCTTCGCCCGCACCAGCCTGCGCGAGATCGCGCAGAACTCGGCGTTCACGCATGGCGTGTTCCACTATTATTTCAGCGACAAGCTCGACCTGATCTGCTGCTGCGTGCGCCACTACAAGGCGAAATGCGTGACGCGCTATGACGAGGTCGTCGCGACCGCAAAGAGCCGCGAGGAATTGACGGAGGGCTTCCTCGCAAAGCTTGCGGCAACACTGCAAGACGAAGCCCGCATGCACCGGCTCTGGTACGATCTGCGCGCGCAGGCGATGTTCGAGGCGGCGTTTCGCAAGGACGTGCTCGAGATCGACAAGAGCCTGGAGGCGATGATCTGGCGCATCGCGACCCGCTTTGCCGAATTCGGCGGCAAGCGGCCGGCGTCATCGCCCGCCGCGCTCTATGCGCTGTTCGACGGTCTGTTCCAGAGTGCGCTGCTCAAGCACCTCGCAGGCGACAAGACGGCAGTCCCCGAACTGCTCGACGAGGTCCGGCGGTTGCTGCCGACGGTGTGCTGAAGGGCGCGAGGCGCACGAAGTTTCCGCCTCGTCATTGCGAGCGCAGCGAAGCAATCCAGAATCCTTCCGTGGAGGGACTCTGGATTGCTTCGTCGCAAGGGCTCCTCGCAATGACGGCGTTGAGAGAGCTACGCGCGCAATGATGGCGTGTACTCTCGTGTCCCGGACAAGCTGCAACGCGTAAGCGTTGCAGCGCAGAGCCGGGACCCAGTGCGCAGGGTTTTGCTCGGCGACATGGGCCCCGGCTCTGCAGCGCACCGCTGAAGTAGCGCTGCACCGCGTCCGGGGCACGAGAGAGATGTGATTACGCCGCCGTCGCCGGCGGCAGCGCGAGCACGGAATAGATCGCTTGCGCATCGCGCGAGGCGCGGAGCTTCTTGGCGATGTCCTGGTCGCGGAGCAGGCGGGCGATGCGTGCGAGCGCCTTGAGGTGATCGGCGCCGGCGCCTTCGGGGGCCAGCAGCAGGAAAACGAGATCGACGGGCTGGCCGTCCATCGATTCGAAATCGATCGGACGCTCGAGCCGCGCGAACAGGCCGAAGATCTTCTCGAGTTTTGGCAGCTTGCCATGCGGGATGGCGACGCCGTAGCCGACGGCTGTGGTGCCGAGCTTCTCACGCTGCAGCAGCACTTCGAACACCGCGCGCTCGTTCTGTCCCGACAGCTCGGCGGCCTTCGCAGCGAGTTCCTGCAAAGCCTGCTTCTTGCTGTTGACTTTCAATGCCGGGAGAATCGCCTCGGGTGCGACCAGATCGGTAATCGGCATGGGGCTTTCCGAGGTGAATTAAACCGTCAGGTTCCGAATTGGCCAAGCTGGCGAACCAGGCTGGCCGGCGTCAATAAGGTGAAGCAGGAGGCGGACTTAGCTAGGTCTTTGGCCCCGGCCCTGATGTGGGGCGCTTCTACTCCAACGCAATCCCGGTGCCAACTCCTGCAAGCGTCTTTTACCTCGGTCATCCTTAAAGCCGGGGTCTTACGGGAATGGTTCCGGCAACCGTCCTACCCCCCGGATTTGGCCCCCGGCGGGTCCACCCAGCCGACATTTCCGTCCGCCCGGCGGTAAATGATGTTCACCCGGCCGCTCGAGCCGTGCTGGAAAACCAGGCACGGGGCGCCGCTGAGATCGAGTTCCATGACCGCTTCGCTGACCGAGAGCAGTTTGAGCGAGGTGGTCGCCTCCGCGATGATCACGGGGCTGTAGCCGGTGACCTCGTCCTCGCCCTCGCCAGGGGCCTCCAGCACGTAGCTGGTCGCATCCATCGCGGCGAGCGCTTCGGACGCCGCATGGGCCTTGCGTGCCGAGCGGTCCTTCAGCCGGCTCTTGTAGCGGCGCAGCCGCTTCTCGATCATCAGCAGGGCCTGGTCGGCGCTGGCATAGGCGTCCTGGGCGATCGAATCGGCTTCCAGCGTGATCCCCGAATCAAGATGCAGCGCACAATCGGTGCGGAAGCCGAGGCCATCCTTGCTCAGCGTGATGTGACCGGAATAGTTGCCGTCGAAGTATTTGCGCAGCACTTCTTCGGTGCGGTCGTTGACGCGCCCGCGCAGGGCTTCGCCGACGCTGATGCTCTTGCCCGAGATACGGAGAGTCATGTGGTACCTCGCTAGGTGGGATATCGAACAGAAAGCGAGATCGAGAGTAGCGCGATTTAGGGCCGGCGCAATCAGGCCGGCTCTGGATTGCGGGAGCGATCCGACATTGCGGTGGCGAGGGCGTTGCCAAGAGTGCTCTGCTTGTCGCGGCGGCGTTGCACCGAGGACGGGATACGCATGGCTTCACGGTATTTTGCGACCGTGCGGCGGGCGATATCAATGCCCGAAGCGCGCAAGCGTTCCACGATCGTATCGTCAGAGAGGATCGCGGTCGCCTCCTCCGCATCGATCAACTGCTTGATGTGGTGACGAACGGCTTCCGCGGAATGGGCTTCGCCGCCGTCGGCCGACGCGATCGACGCCGTGAAGAAATACTTCAATTCAAAGGTGCCGCGATTCGTCGCCATATATTTGTTGGCTGTGACGCGCGATACCGTCGATTCGTGCATCTGGATGGCGTCGGCGACGGCCTTCAGATTCAGCGGCCGCAGATGCGCGACGCCATGCGTGAAAAAGCCGTCCTGCTGGCGAACGATCTCGGTCGCCACTTTGAGGATGGTGCGGGCGCGCTGGTCGAGCGCGCGCACCAGCCACGTGGCGTTTTGAAGCGCATCGGTGAAGTACGACTTGTCGCCATCCTTGCCGATCTTCTTCGACAGCTCGGAATAATAAGTCTGATTCACCAGCACGCGCGGCAACGTGTCGCTGTTGAGCTCGACATGCCAGCCGCCGTCGGGACCCGGACGCACATAGACGTCGGGCACCATGGTCTGCAGGCGCGCCGAGCCGAACTTCATGCCGGGTTTTGGATTGAGCCGCCGGATCTCGCCGATCATGTCGGCGATGTCCTCGTCGTCGACGCCGCAGAGTTTTCGCAAGGAAACGATATCGCGCTTGGCGAGGAGATCGAGATGCTCGATGAGCGCCTGCATCGCGGGATCGTAGCGATCGAGCTCGCGCAACTGGATCGCCAGGCATTCGCTCAAATTGCGCGCGCAGACGCCGGGCGGATCGAATTTTTGCAGCACGGCGAGGACCTCCTCGACGTCGGCTTGCGTGGCGCCGAGACGTTCGGCGGCCTGGCCGAGATCGGGCGGCAGGTAGCCGGCCTCGTCGACGAGGTCGATCAGGTACTGGCCGATCATGCGCTGTGCGGGCCCGGTGAAGGCAACCGACAACTGCTCGGCGAGATGATCTGACAGCGTCATCTCGGCGGCGACGAAGGCCTCGAGATTGTAGTCCTCGTCACCGGAGGCACCGCCGCCCCATTCGGTATAGGTGGTGGGAGCGGCGTCCTGCGCGTTGCGCGCGGCGGCCTCGGCGGGCTCCTCGGAGAAGACGTTGTCCAGGCCCGTATCCAGGGTCTGCTCGATCTCGGCGCGGGAGCCGAGATCCTTGCTCATCCATTCTTCCTGGCCGGGCTCGAAGGCCTCGGCGCTGCCGCCAAAGCCGTCGTCGCTGCCGGGGCCGTCCCCTTGGCCATCCCCCTGGCCGCCGGACTCATCGCCATCGCCGAACCGGCCGGCCTCGGCCGGAGCCTCGCCCGCGGGGGGCTCGTCATTGGCCCGCTCCAGCAGGGGGTTACGCTCGAGCTCTTCCTCCACGAAGGTGGTGAGATCGAGATTGGACAATTGCAGCAGCTTGATCGCCTGCATCAGCTGCGGCGTCATGACCAGCGACTGCGATTGCCGGAACTCTAATCTCTGCGATAGCGCCATCGAACTCAGAACCGTCCCAAAATTGGTCCGATTCTTGCTTAGCCTAGTCTAAGCACGATGTATACGTCTTGACGGATGCAAAAATCGGGCTAGAGGCGGAACTCTTCGCCAAGGTAAAGGCGGCGGACGTCCGGGTCGTTGACGATCTCATCCGGACTACCCTCGGTCAAGATTTCACCGGCATAGACGATATAGGCACGGTCGGTGAGGCCGAGCGTCTCGCGCACATTGTGGTCGGTGATGAGCACGCCGATGCCGCGATTGGTGAGGTGGCGGACGAGGTCCTGAATGTCGCCGACCGCGATCGGATCGATGCCGGCGAAGGGCTCGTCGAGCAGCATGTAGTTCGGACGCGTCGCCAGCGCGCGCGCGATCTCGACGCGGCGACGCTCGCCGCCGGAGAGCGCGATGGACGGCGATTTACGCAGCCGCGTGATGTTGAATTCGTCGAGCAGGGAATCGAGCTGCTGCTCGCGCTTCTTGCGCGACGGCTCGACCACTTCGAGCACGGCGCGGATGTTCTGCTCCACCGTGAGGCCGCGGAAGATCGAGGCTTCCTGCGGCAGATAGCCGATGCCGAGGCGCGCGCGCTGATACATCGGCAGCTTGGTGACGTCGTGGCCGTCGAGCTCGATCGCGCCGCGATCCGGCTTGATCAGCCCTGTAATCATGTAGAACACGGTGGTCTTGCCGGCGCCGTTCGGCCCCAAGAGGCCGACGGCCTCGCCACGACGGACGTAGATGCTGACGCCGCGCACCACCTTGCGGCTGCCAAAGCTCTTTTCCACGCTATGCACAGCCAGGAAGCCCGGCCGCCGCAACAATTGCGGCCCGCCTGAGCCGTTGGTCTTTGCAGTCGGGCTGGCGCTGCCCCTCAGCGGATGCGGATTTTGCGGCCTTGCATCGTCGCGGAACTGATCGGGCGATTGCGGCGACTGGTCGCGCGCGATCGGCGGCGCATCCCGCAACGGGCTCAGCAAATTGCCGACGGTGTCGCCGAGCGCGGTGATGTCCTCGCGCAGGCGGCCAAATCCGCGTTTGGCGGGGCGCCGACGGAACATGCTGAGTAAATCGACCATCCCGCCTACTTTAGCCTTTTCACGGTGATCCCGCGTCACGGGACTCCCGCGACCCGCCGCATCGACGTGATTCGACACAGCATGAGTGAAAGGATGTTTCTTGCCCAGAGAAACAGCCTCGATAACAAGCGGCCGGATCCCGCTCCCAAGCCCGCTTGGCTAGATACAGTCTCGGACGGCGGGCTTCAACCTCGCCCGCCGAACAAAGAGATCAAGCGATTGAAATCACTTCGGTTTCTTTGGGCCTGCGCCGGGCAAAGGCGGTCCGCCACCCGGCTTTCCGCCGCAATCCTGCTGAATGAACAGGCCCTGCACCTTGCCGGTGTCGGATTCGACCCGCGACACGCCGGTCGTCATGTCAACCATCAGCCGGTCGCCGCGCAGCACATTGTTGCACTGCGTCAGCACCACGCCACCCGTCATCGTGATCAAATTGGTCTTGGTGTCGAAGATCGCGGTCTCGCCGGTCACAACCTGGTCCTTTTGTGTGACCACGACATTGCCGCGCGCTTCCAGCCGCTTGATCGAGGAGCTGCCGCCCGGTCCCGGCGTGGCCGACTGCATCGTTCCGGGCGTCGCTCCAGACTTGGCACCCTTGGCGGGCTGCGGCGCCGGCGCAGCCTGGCCGCCACCTCCGCCTTCGTAGAACACCACGAGTGCCTTCGAGGTCATGGTTGTGTCGCCCTGCACGACCTTCACATTGCCGGCGAAGGTCGCTTCCTTCTTCTTGTCGCGCATCTCGAGCGAGGCGGCTTCGATCTGGATCGGCTGGTCGCGATTTTGCGAAAAGCCCTGCATCGCATTGGGAACGCCGGACATGCTGCCTTGCGCATGCGCGAGCGCGACCAGCGCGAGTGCTGCACCGAGCGCGCCGGCGCCGGAGGCAAGGCTGCGTGTGAAGCCGTTGCGCAAAAAGTGCTTCGTCATCAGGGTCATTTCGAATTGGTCGACTTGTTCTGGTTCGGACGCGTCTTGGCAGGCGGAGCGGGCTCCGGCGCGGCCGCAGGCGGATCGCCGAGCTTGTCGAGATACATGACGACGTTGCCTTCGAAACGGACCACCTCGCCGCCGTCGGTGATACGCAGCCGGTCCGCAGTCAGCGTGCCCATGGTCAATTTGACATCGACATGTTCATCCGACGTGACCGTGCCCTTGGCCATGTCGACGAAAGCCTGGTTGAGCCGCGCCTCGTAGCCGGTCGAGGTGCGCAGGAAGATGTCCTTGCGCAGGTCGAGCTGCTGCTGCTTGTTGTCGAACAGGCCGGTGCGGGCATCGAGAAACAGGGTCGATCCGTCTTCCATCAGCAGTTTCGATTTCAGCGCCGACAGCTCGACACGATCGGGATCGGTGACGTCCTGCACCGCCGTCTTGGCCCAGAGCTCGTAAGGCCGCTGGTCCGGCGTGTAGCCGGACAAATGCGGCGATTCCATCGTGACCTTGGTGCCTGAGACCACGAGGTTTCCGGAGTCGAGCTTCAACGGGATCAGCTTGAAGGGGTTGAGGAAGGTGGAGATGGCGACGATCGAGGCCATGGCGACGAGCACGGTGGCCGGCACCGCGATGCGCAGAATCCGCACCAGCCGGCTGTGGCGCGCCGCGCGGGCAAACTTCGCCGCGAGTGCGGCGTCGTAGGTTGGACTGTGAGCCGAATTCACCGTTGCTCCGGGGACGCCGCAACAAGCCTTGTCAAACAAGCATTCTCAAAACTGGACGCACCATTGTACCCGGCGGCGCCGGATTATGCAGCCCAGATGGGCTGCGACGACAGGCCGTCAGGACTGTGTCGGAAACGGGGCGATTCGCCCGTTTCGCGTCCCAACCGGCGCCTCAGGAATGCGCAAAAATGTCCTCGGCCTCCCAGCCGCCGAGGTCGAGCCTGGCGCGGGTCGGCAAGAAGTCGAAACAGGCTTGCGCCAGCTGGGTGCGGCCCTCGCGCGCCAGCATGGCATCGAGCCGCTCGCGCAAGCCGTGCAAATGCAGGACGTCGGAGGCGGCATAGGCGAGCTGCGGCTCGGTCAGGCTGTCCGCGCCCCAGTCGCTCGACTGCTGCTGCTTGGAGAGATCGACGTTCAACACCTCGCGGACGAGGTCCTTGAGGCCGTGGCGGTCGGTATAGGTCCTGGTCAGCCGCGAGGCGATTTTCGTGCAGTAGACCGGCTGCGGCATGACGCCGAAGGCGTTGTAGAGCGCGGCGACGTCGAAGCGCGCGAAATGGAAGATTTTCGTGATGGCGGGATTGCCGAGCAGCGCCTTCAGGTTCGGTGCGTCGGTATGGCCCTTCGGGATCTGCACCACGTCGGCGCTGCCGTCGCCGGGCGAGAGCTGCACCACGCAGAGCCGGTCGCGGTGCGGATTGAGGCCCATGGTCTCGGTGTCGATCGCGACCGCCCCGGTGTAGCGGGACAGGTCCGGCAGATCGCCGCGATGCAGGCGTACGGTCATGGCGTTTCAAACCTCGAATCGATGCGCACGACAGGCTCAAGCTCGTTCGCGATGTATCCGCTGGCGGATGTCCGCGCAAGCGCCTGCCCCCGACTCTCAGACCTGGCGGCGTGAGCGAAAATCAAGCAGCAGAACCCAGAAGCAGACCAGCGCCGCAACGAGCTGTCCGAAACTGCCCGCCAAGCTGTTTCCCAGGAGCGAGGACACGGTCGGAATACCGATTCCGACGGTCAGGACGGCCGCCAGCGCCGTTGCCGGCAGATCGGCGATGAGAACGGCGCCGTAGATCGCGAGTTCGAAGAAGGCATATTCCTTGAGCCGCGGCGCGCTGAGATAGAGCGCGTACATCGCCAGCAGCACGATGCGATTTGCCTCGCGCGGATGCGCCGTCAGCCATTGGTCCAGCCTCTGCAGCGGCGATCCGCGACCGGCCGACGCCTCATCCCAGACCGCGCGCAGCACGGACAGGGCGAAAGGCGCCAGGACCAGCGCGAGCGCGGCGAGTGCATAGACGGAGAGGACGATCAGCTGCCGGCCGGCCAGACCGAAATGGTCGGCGAAACTCCGCGCCAGGAACAATAGCGACGGATTCTGTCCCTCCATGACCGGCGAATGCTGCGCGGGGATCTGGCCCGTGACCAGGTGCAGCCAGCTCGGGAACAGATCGGCGTAAAACACCATCGAGACGAGGATCGGCAGGACGAACGCGCCGGCGGCGACCGCGATCAGCGCGACTTTCCGGTTGCGGGGCTGCGGCAGCAAGTAGAGCGCGGCCAGCACCGGGCAGAACACCAGCTTGAACGATGCGACCAGGCCGAGCACGGCCGCGCCGATCAGGCCCAGGCGGAAGCTTCCCACATCGGCTGCTTCGGACGCGCTCCGGCGAAACAACAGCGCCAGCGCGGCGGCCGTGAGGACGCCGGTGAACATCGCAAAATTGGCGGACAGAAACGCCCATTCAAAGCCAAGGAATGCGCCGAGCGCGAAGAGCACTCTGAGAAAGGCCTCGCGCGGGCCGAGGCGGGCCGTGGCGACGCGGAGCAGCAGCACGCAGCACAACACGGCGAGGACGAGGTAGACGCCCATGTGATGAGCGAGGAGGAAGCCGGTGGCGCACAAGGGCCGAAAGACATCCAATGTCACCGGCAGATAGGGGTAGGAGAACTCCGTGCCCTTCAGATTCTTGACGAAATACGGATCAAGACCGCCGACATAGGCGTCGACCGCCGCGCAATTGGCGCGAACATCCCAGCCGAATATCTGGTTCGACCTGCTGTCGGTGACGAGGTTGACGAGGGCAAGGATCGCGACGAGCGCGATCAGGCAGGTCAACCAGATTGCCGGCGAGCGGCCGATTTTGCGCGGTGTCGCCGAACTGGCGACGGCCGGCCGTGATGTGTCCGCTGACCATGGCCGGCGCAGGAGCAGCCACAGCAGCACGGCAAGCACCGCCGCAAGCGCCACGCCGGCCACGGCCGGCATCAACGGGGCATCGCCGCCGAACTGCACGGCCGGATGCGCCGACAGCAGCAGGCCGTAGGCGCTTGCCAAGAGGACCATCCCGCAGATCACGCCGCGTTCGCGCGCGCCGAGATCCGGAGCCAGCAGCGCGAGACCGATCCCGACGATCGGCAGGTCATAATCGTACGCGTAAGGGCTGATCATCACGGATGCGATCGCGACGACGCCGAGTGCGAAGCGGGGCGACGGCCCGCGCGCAACGGCAAGTGCGACGGCGAGGAGCGCGAGGGCGGCGATGGCGAACTGTCCCCACAATGCGCCCGCGGCAGGCATGCCGGCCGTGTACAGCGTGGCGTAGACCGAGATCATGCGAAACAGCGGATAGCGCCCCTGCTCCAGATAGCTCGCGGACTCCCTGATCGCGCCCAGCCACGCGATCCAGATCTGCGGACCGAAGACCAGCGTGCAGACGAGTGAGCTTGCGACGATGACGGTCGCGGCAGCGGCGATTGCCGTCCAGCGACGGGTCGCAAGCATGTAGATGCCGGCGGCAATGGCAAGATGCGGCTTGACGATCATCAGTCCGAGCGCTGCGCCCGCGGCAAGCGGCCGCTTGTCAATGGCGATGCAGAACAGCCCAATCAGTGCGCCGCTGAGAAAACCGTTCTGGCCGCTGGCGATGGTGGTAGCGAGCGCCGGAAACAGGATGACGAGCACCAGCGCGAGATTCTCGCCCGCGATTTTGCGCAGCGTCACCAGATAGGCGGCAAGCGTCAGCGACGTGAAAAGAAAGTAAGCGGCCCACCCCGGCAGGAACGCAAAGGGTGCCAGCAGCAGATCGAATTGCGGCGGATAGGTCCAGGGCATGACGCCGGCTGCCTGGCCGGCCATGTCGCGCTGCATCCCGGCAAAGGTGACGAAGTCATAGGTGGCCGCGAGATCGCCGAGCCAGACCTTGCTGGCGACGATGTGAAAGGCGGCGAAGTCGGCAACCTGGCTGCCCTGCCTGAAACCGCCTGCGAAGAACCTGATGCATTTGAAAAGCACGATCGCGGCCAGCAACGCGACGATGACGCGCACATAAGCTGCTCGCCTTGCCGGTGAGACCCATTCAACGCGCGGCAGCGCTTCCGTGTGCATTTTTAGTCGCCCGGATCGCTTTCGAGCGCCGCGGTCGCGCGTCGAACGCCGGAGACGCAGAGCCGCTCGGTCCGGAACACGACGTCATCCTGGGACGGCAGCGCCTCGCAATAGGAGACGATATAGCCGATGCCGTTGCGCGCGGCGTAAGCCTGCTTCGCGGCGTGCTCCAGATTTTCCAGATCGCTCATGCGCTCGTGCCAAACCCGGTAATAGGACGGCGTCCACATCGCGCCCGCGCCACGCCGCCAATCCACCCAGATGCGACGGTGGGAAACGAACTCGAAATTGACGGCGCGGGACAGCGCAGTCTTCCAGACCGGATGCACCAACCTCGGGTCGGGTCGTGGCGGCACGATGAAGATCGCGGTCTCCGGCGTCTCCCGGCGCGCCCAATCGCTGACCACGCCCCACTCCTCGACGCCTGCGGAATAGAGGCGGTTGACCTGGATGTACTGCCAGCCCCACATCGGCGTCAGCACCAGCGCGACGAAGGCCAGCGCGGCAAAGCCGAGCCTGCGCCGACGCGCGAGAACGGCTTCCGACGCCGATTGAAAATACGGGATGAGCAGGATGATCGGGGTCGCCAGCAGGAAGGTGAAGCGCCCGAGGGCGAGCGACAGCACGATCAGGCAGCCCGGCAGGAACAAGGATCCGTCACGACACAGGCAGTGCGTGGCGAGCGCCAGCGTCGCGATGCTCGCAAGCAGATGAATGACCACGCCGGCGCGCAGCAGTTGCAGATTGAGCAGAAGCGGCGAGCCGCTGACCAGCGGAAGCACACATCCGAGCAGATAGAGCCCGACCGCGACGACGTAGACGGCGCGGAAGTCCCCGGCGCGCTCGCCGAGCCGCCACACCGCGGCCGCGCCGAGCAGCATCACCGCAAAGATCGCGGCGACGTCGGCCAGCGGGATCGCGTCGATCAGCGAATGCCCGGGAAAATATTCGTGGAGATAGGCGATGTAGTCGAAGCCGATCGGCTTGCCGAACTCCGGGTTGGAGATGACGTTGTGGACCGCGGGATAAGCGATCGGCACAGCGATCACCGCGCCGACCAGGACGCGCGAGCACAGGGCGAGAAAGGTGGCTTGCCCCCGGACGAGATGGCAGACGGCGACGATCGCGAGCAGCGGCGCGAGCCAGACCGCCATCAGCGCATTGATGAAAAACGTGACCCCCAGCGCGACGGTCGCCGCAGCGAATTGCCCTCGCATCGCAAGGTAGAGTCCGAGCAGGAGCGTTCCGTTGGCCATCTCCGAATGTGTGAAATAGCCGACCAGCAGGCCGCCCGTTCCGGCGAAGGAGACCCCAATCAGAAATGGCGTGGTGCACGCGAGCACGGCGAAGACGATTTTTTCGCGACGACTGACGACACCGAGCAATTCTGCGCAGCAGAGAAGGCCGATGAACGACAGCAGAAGGGACAGGCAGTCGAGGCCAAGGAACAGCAGGTCGACACGCTGGATGTGCTTCTGGATGCCGCTCAGCATCACCCAGACGCCGGAGGCGAAATAGCGCAGCGACTGGATGAAGGCATCGTCGCGATATTGCGGCTCGTCATAGAGGCCCGCGACGATCGGCAGATGGAACAAATTGTTCTCGATGCCGAACACGAAGCCGGTGAAGAAAAGCGAGAACGCTGCGGCGGCGGTCGCGATGACCAGCGTGTCGACGACGGATGCGGAGACGGTCGGCGCCGATCGGCGCGCGTCGATATCGAATGTCGAGGACAGGAGCGTCATCAGATCGCCGCCAGCATGATGAAGATCATCGCCGCAACGGTGAGCCGGCTGGCGCCGTCGCGGAACGTGTAGAGGATGGGATCGTCCGGCATCTCGCGGCGATGCGCCATCATCAGCGCGCGGCCGAACCAGTAGAGCAACAGCGGATTGAGCAGCCACAGCATCCACGGACGGCTGTAGAGCGTTGCGACAGTCGAGGACGACGCATAGAGCGAGAACACGATGATCGCGTTCATGCCGCTCGCCGCCGCCATGGCCGCGATGACGTTGAGGTCGGAGATGCGGTAGTCGCGATTGGCGGGATCGGCGAGCCCCGCGCCCTGGCGCATGCTGAGCTCGCTGAACCGCTTGATCAGCGCTAGCGATGTGAACACGAACAGCGAGAACATCAATAGCCATTCCGACAGCACGACGCCGACGGCGACGGCACCGGCGATGATGCGCAGGCTGTAGAGGCCGGCCAGCGTCACGACGTCGACCAGCATTTTCCGCTTGAGAACGAGCGAATAGGCGATCGTCGTCGCCAGATAAGCGCCGAGGACTGCGACGAAGACGCCGGAGATGCAGAGGCTGGCACCGACCGCGAACAGCCAAAGCACGGGGATGGCGATCAGCGCATGCGCGATCGGAAGCTCGCCGGCCGCGAGCGCCCGATGACGCTTGGTCGGGTGCTGACGATCCGCCGCGAGGTCCAAGAGATCGTTCATCAGATAGGCGCCGGACGCGCAGGCCGAGAACGCCAGGAACGCCAGCAGCGCGAGCCCAAGCGAGGTCAGGTTGATCTGATGCGCGGTCACCAGCGGGACGAAGACCAGCGTGTTCTTGGCGTATTGGTAGACGCGGGCCGCCCGGACCCAGGTTCGCCAGCCGACCTCTCGGCCAGCGCTTCCGCCTGCGACATGGACCGCCGATTGCGGATCGAATGGCAGCGTCTCACCCCCGGCGAGGGCAGCCGTCGTCACCACCCCGTCAAAGCCGAGATGCGCCGCGATCCCCGCGGCGTGTGCCTCGAAACGGTGCGCGGCCAGAAAAATTCGCTCGCCCCGCGCCCGCGCCGCCAGCGCGCGGTTGAGCACCTCCTGGTCGTACGGCAGATGCGCATAGTCGACCTTGGCGCGCGCCAAGATGCTGGTGAGCGGCCCCATGCCCGCCTGCCCGCCCGCCCCGAAGCGCGCCAGCAGACGGCCGGGCCGGCTGAACAGAGCCTCCAGCAGGAGATTCGAACGCAGCAGCGCGCCCTCGAGATCGATGACCAGCACGCGCTCAGCCGCCGCCGGAGACGGCGCCTGCTCGAACCGATCAAAATGCTGCCGAAGAGGCTGCTCCATTGCGACGATGCTCTGCTTGCCGAGAGATTGCCGGCTGGCTGCCGGGAGCAGGGAAATCCACGGGAAAACCGTAGTTTCCAATCGCTAAGGACGGCTTAATTCAACCTCTAGAAGGTGCCTTGGAACCGGCAGGGTCGGGGCGGCAGCCGCGGGCCGAATCGGCCTATTGGGCGACGACCGGAGCGGGCCATCGCGCCGTCAAAAACAGGAGTTTTCGAGAAAAAATGGTGCCCAGGAAAGGACTCGAACCTTCACGGCCGTTAAGCCACTGGCACCTGAAGCCAGCGCGTCTACCAATTCCACCACCTGGGCATGCCTGTTGGGCACGGGGGCGGTTACTAAGGTTCAGTGACGGTCTTGTCAATTCGTCCGTGGACGGCGGATTGCGCATCGCAAAACGGGCCGATACAAGCCTTCCCTAAGCGCACTTCCCGAGGACAGACCCCATGCAATCGAATCAGGAAACTCTCGTCACGGTTTTCGGCGGATCGGGGTTTTTGGGCCGCAGCGTGGTCCGCGCGCTGTGCAAGCGGGATTACCGCGTCCGGGTCGCGGTCCGGCGGCCGGAACTGGCCGGGTTCCTCCAGCCGCTCGGCCGGGTCGGCCAGGTCCACACCGTACAGGCCAATCTGCGCTACCCGGCCTCGGTCGAGGCGGCGCTCCGTGATTCGGACATCGTCATCAACCTGGTCGGCATTCTGACCGAGGGCGGCGAGCAGAGCTTTGACGCCGTCCAGGCCAAGGGCGCCGAGACCGTTGCCAGGGCGGCCGCGGCTGCCGGCGCGAAGCTGGTGCATGTCTCCGCGATCGGCGCCGACGAGCAGTCGGCCTCCCGCTACGCCCGCGCCAAGGCGCTCGGCGAGAAGGCGGTGCTGGCGGCTGTGCCGTCGGCCACGATCGTCCGCCCCTCCGTGATCTTCGGGTCCGACGACCAGTTCACCAACCGCTTTGCCGCGCTGGCGCGGATGTCGCCGGTGCTGCCGCTGATCGGCGGCGAGACAAAGATGCAGCCGGTCTATGTCGGCGATGTCGCGACCGCAATCGCCGACATCGTGGACGGCAAGGGCAAGGCGGGCGCGACGTACGAGCTCGGCGGGCCGGAAGTGCTGACCATGCGCGAGATCATCGAGACGATTCTGGAGATCACCGACCGCAAGCGGATGCTGGTGCCGCTGCCGTTCGGGCTGGCGCGCTTACAGGCGACGTTTCTGCAATTCGCGCCCGGTGCGTTCAAGCTGACGCCGGACCAGGTCACGCTGCTCGAGCGCGACAATGTCGTTTCGGACGCTGCGAAGTCGGCCGGGCTGACGCTGGAAGGCCTCGGCATCACCGCCGATTCGCTCGAAGCGATCGCCCCGCAATATCTCTGGCGCTTCCGCGCCGCCGGGCAGTTCCAGCGCAAGAGCGCGTGACGTCTCCATCGTCATGGCCGGGCTAGTCCCGGCCATCCACGACCTTTGCCGCAGCACCAAGAACGTGGATGCCCGGCACAAGGCCGGGCATGACGAGTTTTTGGCGCGAGTTCCCTCAGAACTTCAGCTTCTTGAAAATCGCTTCGGGCAGCGTCTTGATGATCAGCATCACGAGGCGCCATTTGTTGCTGACGTAGATGACGTCCTTCTTGCGCTGGACGGCGTCGAAGATCGCATCGCCCACGACGGGCGCTTCAACCGTCAATGGACCGATTAGCTTCATGCCTTCGGTCATCTTGGTCCGCACGAAGCCAGGCTTCACCGTGATGACCTGTACGCCGCCGCGGCTGGCGCGTGCGCGCAGGCCGGAGAGGAACGCGGAGAAGCCCGCTTTCGCCGAGCCGTAGACATAGTTCGAGGCGCGGCCGCGATCGCCCGCGACCGATGACACGCCGACGATCGCACCAGAACCGCGCGCCAGAAACTTTTCTGCGAACAGGCCGAGGATCAGCGACGGTCCCTCATAGTTGGAGCGCATGATCGTGGTGGCGTGATCGAGATCGGCTTGCGCATTCTCCTGCACACCGAGCAGCCCGACGATGGAGACCACGGCATCCGGCAGCGCCAGCAGGCCGGCGACAAAACCGTCAAAGGAAGCCGTATCGAGCACGTCGAAGTGATGCGTGCTTGCGTTCACGCTGTTGCGCGCGCGCAGGTCGGCGGCATCGGGCTCAAGCGCTGCGGCGTCGCGGCCGGCGAGCTGGACGTCCCAACCCGCCTTTGCAAAAGCGCGCGCGGTGGCGCGGCCGATGTCGGAGCTGCCGCCGAGAATGAGGGCGATCTTGCGAGACGTCACGTTTGCACCTCATCGAATAGACGCTGCGAGAGTTTTGAGCGGATCTTTCCGGACGGATCGAGGGATGCGCGGATCGCCTTGAAACGCTGCAGGTCCGGATAGCCGGCCTCGAACGTGGCGCGCGACTGGCGCGCATCCTTTGCGAGATAGAGCCGCCCGCCCGCGGCAACGACGAGACGATCGAGCTCGTCGAGGAAATCCAGGATGCTGCCGGTCATCGGAAAATCCAGCGCCAGCGTGTAGCCCGGCAGCGGAAACGACATGATGCCATCGCCCTGCCCGAGCTTCTTGAGAACGGCGAGGAACGACGCATCGCCGCGCTTCGACACGCGCGCAAGGATCTCGCCGAGCACGTCGCGCGCATTGGTCTGCGGGATTACGCATTGATGCTGCAGAAAACCTCGGCGGCCGTAGATCCGATTCCAGGCGCCGACGCTGTCGAGCGGGAAGAAGTAAGGGAAGATCGAAACGAGATTGGGTGCGCCTGCGCGGCGCGCGCCCATCCGGAAATAGAGCTCGTTGAAGGCGCGGATGCTGTAGCGGTTCAGCGTCAGCGACGGCAGATCGATGGGCACGCTGAGTTTTGGATCGGCGCCGCGCGGAAATTTGTCCGAGTCGGGCGCAACCTCCGAGGCGCGCGCGTGCTCGCCCAGATAGATCAGCGAGCGGCCGAGATTGCTGCCGCCGGCCACGCAATCGATCCAGGCCACCGAATAGGTCGCGGAATCGCCGGCATCGAGCGCCTTGATCGCGTCGGCGAGATTCTCGGCCGGAACGACCTGCTCGCGGATCCAGCCGGTCTCGACCTTGCGCAGCCGCAGCGTCGCTTCGAGGATGACGCCGGTAAGACCCATACCGCCGATGGTCGCGAGGAACGCGTCCGGATTCTGCTCGCGCGAGATTTCGAGCGTCTCACCCTGCCCGGACAGCAACAAAATGCTGTCGACGTAGCGGCCAAAGCCGCCTTCACAATGATGGTTCTTGCCGTGGACGTCGGCCGCGATTGCGCCGCCGATCGAAACGAAGCGCGTGCCCGGCACGACGTAAGGAAGGAAGCCGCGCGGGCCAAAGGTGTCGATGAGATCCGACAGCAGCACGCCGGCCTCGATCCGGATACGGCCCGTCTCCGGATCGAACGACCTGACGCGGTCGAAGGCCGTCATGTCGATGGTCTGGCTCTGGCCGATGCCGGCATCGCCATAGGCGCGGCCATTGCCGCGCGCGACGCCGCCCGAGGTGCGCGCGATGCTCTCGCCGACGGCCCCGAACGACCGCGGCCTCAGGACATCGGTATCGACGACCGGGAAACGGCCCCAGCCGCTGATCAGCGCCATGTTCAGCTCCTCCGCGAAAGCGCGCACCGCCTCGCTCGAAACTGCTTAACCGATCAAAAGCTTATATTAGGTTGAGCGGCGTCAGTGAGTTTTCGAGAAGTTAACGGCGTAGCCCGGATGGAGCGTAGCGCAATCCGGGGCCGGCAGTGCGTACGGCACGATCCCGGATTTCGCTGCGCTCCATCCGGGCTACGGCCGTACACTTACCGTCCCAGCGCCAGCGCGATCAGGCCGAGCGAGCCGACGATGACGCGCCACCAGGCGAACACCGCAAAGCCGTGGCGCGTGACGTAGCCTAGGAACGTCTTCACCACGATGATCGCGGTGATGAACGACACCACGAATCCTATCGCGATGATGCCCATGTGATCGGTCGTCATCTCCGCCCGGTTTTTGTAGAAGTCGTAGGCGAAGGCGCCG